>CASEGE010000270.1 GCA_949287335.1 uncultured Olsenella sp.
TGCACCAGCCGAGAAAAACGGCAGTCTGGGAGGTCGTTTTTCTCGGCTGGTGCACATTCGGCGCGCGGGGTGGCTTTTTCTCGGCTGGTGCACACTCGGTACACAAGGGCGCGGCCGCCGGCGAGAAGAACCGGCAGCCGCGTCGCTGCTACGAAGATGATTCAAAAGGGGTCTGTCCCCTTTTGAATCATGCGAGCTGGGCGAGGACCTTCTCGTCAGAGCGCTCCTCGCGCGGCATCGGGCGCACGAGCTGGAAGATCATGCCCGCGAGCAGCACGAACGCCACCACGGTCCACGCACCGAAGTTCCCCAGCACAAAGAGCTCCCAGAGCTGGTTGATGATGAGGCCCACGCACCAGGCAAAGACGCACTGGTAGGCAATCGCGAACCAGAACCACTTGGGCGAGTCCATCTGCCTGCGGATGGTGCCAATCGCGGCGAAGCACGGCGCATCGAGCATGTTGAACGCCACGAACGCGCACATCGCACCCGCGTGCATGACGCCCGCGCCGTCGGTGAACATGGCCGCAAAGGCCTGCCACATGACCGGGTCGCCCTCGGTTGCCTCGCCCAGGCCGAAGATCGTGCCAAAGGTGGAGACCAGGTTCTCCTTGGCGATAAGGGCGTTGATGGAAGCGGCGGTCGCCTGCCAGCTATCGGCGCCGAGCGGAGCGAAGATCCACGAGATGGCACCTGCCACGATGGCGAGCAGCGAGTAGTCGGCGCTGTACTCGGGCGCGCCCGGCAGCGAGGCGAGGAAGCCGAAGGAACCGTCGCCGCCCTCCCAGCCAGCGAAGCCAAAGCTCGAGAGGAACCACACGATCACGCACGCCGCGAAGATGATCGTCGTGGCCTTCTTAAGGTACGCGGAGATGCGCTCCCACACGTGCAGCCACCAGCTCTTGAGCGCGGGCAGGTGGTAGTCGGGCAGCTCCATCACAAAGGGTGCGGGCTCGCCGGCAAACATGCGCGTCTTCTTGAGCATGAGCGCCGAGACCACGATGGCGGCAAGGCCAAGGAAGTAGAACATCGGGGCGACCCACCAGGCGTCCGCGCCGCCCACGAGCACGCCCATCACCAGCGCAATGATCGGGGTCTTGGCGCCGCACGGGATCATGGTGGTGAGCATGGCCGTCATGCGACGGTCCTTCTCGTTCTCGATAGTCTTGGTGGCCATGACGCCGGGAACGCCGCAGCCGGACGAGATGAGGAACGGGATGAAGCTCTTGCCCGAAAGGCCGAAGCGCCTGAACAGGCGGTCCATAACAAAGGCCACGCGGCTCATGTAGCCGCAGTCCTCGAGAAACGCGAGCATCATGAACAGCACGAGCATCTGCGGAATGAAGCCGAGCACCGAGCCCACGCCGCCCACGATGCCCTCGAGCACGAGCGAGCTCACCATGTCAGAGGCGCCCGCCGCGGTGAGCCAGCCCTCGACCACCGCGGGGATGGACGGAATCGCCATGCCAAAGAGCTCCCAGCCCTCGCCGAAGACCTCGTCATTGGCCCAGACGGTACCCCAGTCGCCCACCGTGGAGACCGCGATGTAGTACACGACGAACATCACGGCCACAAAGATCGGCAGGCCCAGCACGCGACTGGTCACGACCTTGTCGATCCTCTCGGACATGCTGAGCTTCTTGGGCGCCTTCTTGACGCACGCGTCCATGACGGAGGCGATCCAGTCGTAGCGGTCGGAGGTGATGATGGACTCGGCGTCGTCGTCGCGGGACGTCTCGACCGCCTTGATGATCTTCTCGGCCTGCCCCAGCTGGGCGGAGGAGAGGTGCAGGGCCTTCACGGCCTCGGCGTCGCGCTCGAAGACCTTGATCGAGTACCAGCGCACGAGGTTGGCGTCGCAGCTGCCGAAGACAATCTGCGCGATCTTTCCGAGCGCGTCCTCCACCTCGGGCGAGAAGCACCGCGCGCCTGACTGGACCTTACCTGCCTGACCGGCGGCCACGGCCTTGTTGACCAGCGTGTCGAGGTTGGTGTTGCGCAGCGCGGAGACCTCGACCACCGGCGCACCCAGACGCTTGGACAAGGCAGCGGTATCGATGACGTCGCCCTTCTCCTTGAGCAGATCGCACATGTTGAGGCCCACGACGACAGGTCGCCCGGCCTCGAGGAGCTGCGTGGTGAGATAGAGGTTGCGCTCGAGGTTGGTGACGTCCACGAGGTTGATCACGGCGTCGGGGCGCTCGCCCACGATGTAGTCGCGCGAGACGACCTCCTCGGGCGTGTACGGCGAAAGTGAGTAGATGCCGGGAAGGTCTACGAAGGTGACGCCCTTGTCCGCGCGCCAGACGGCCTGCTTCTTCTCAACGGTGACGCCCGGCCAGTTGCCCACGTAGCCGTTTGACCCCGTGAGCTCGTTGAACAGTGTGGTCTTGCCGCAGTTTGGGTTGCCTGCGAGACCGATGGTGGTTTCTGACATGTCCCTGCCTCTCTGAGTTAGCTAAATGATACTTGCATGGTGACAATTGTTAGAATAGGCTAACTTATAGAGCGAGAAAAACGGCCGCTTCCGGCCGCACGCACAGAGCGAGGTTCTTCTCGCCCCGTTCTTCTCGCCCCTCGTTACTCGTCCTTTGCCACGTCGGTAACCTCGATCGAGGCCGCCTCGTCCTTGCGGATGGAGAGCTCGTATCCGCGCACCGTGAGCTCAAGCGGATCGCCGAGCGGCGCCACCTTGCGCACGTGGACGCGCGTCCCCTTGGTGAGGCCCATGTCCATGATCCGGCGCTTGAGGGCTCCCGCGCCCGTGAGCTTGGCAACCGTCGCGCTCTCCCCCACCTTCACGTCCCTGAGTGTTGTCATAGCCTTCCTTTCTTCCCGATGATCCAAAAGGGGACAGACCCCTTTTGAATCATTTAGATAGACACCGTGATATGACTCGCCATCGAGCGGTTGAGCGCAAGGCGCGCGCCCTTCACGATCACGATGACGTCACCTGCGGCACGCGAGACCACCCTGATCTCGGCGCCATCGACAAAACCAAGCTCCGCAAGATGTTGGCGCAGGTCAGCGGTGCCGCGAATCCCCGCGACACGCACAACCTCGTCCGTGCCCGCCATCGCCAGCGGGAGCTGAGATGCTGCCATGAGCGCCTCCCTTGAAGTTTTCCAGACCTAACTCACAAAAGTAATATATGCCTAACTTCCGTGCGCGCAACACCGCTCACCGATTGAGTTATAAACCGGTAACTTTTAGCGAGAAGAGCGCGTGAGGCGCCGCTCGCCGAGTGTGCACGAGCCGAGAAAATCTGCGCCCTTCTCACCGAGTGTGCATGAGCCGAGAAAAACAGCGTGCCAAGGGGACGTTTTTCTCGTCTGGTGCACACTCGACGCTGAGGAAGCCGGAACAGCGCACAAAACCAGGCGCGTGAAACTCGTTGCCGCCCACCGATTCATCGCGCCGCCGAGAGAAATCCCGTGCGAGAATGACCGACCCCGGGGGAGGTGCTATGAGCGAGGAGGTGCGTCAGAGGCTCAACCGGCAGCTGGATGAGGCGGAACTCGCCGGCAGCTGCCTCGTTCCGTCTGCCGAGAAGGACCGCAAGGCGCTGCTCGACCGTGGGCTTGAGCTCATCCAGCCGATCTTCGGCCTCTTTGCCAGACGCGCGGCCTGGCGCAGCCTCACTCCGGTGCAACGCACGCTGTCTCTCATGCGCGGCATTGCGCAAAGCCACCCAAGCTGGAACTTCTGTGGCACCTCGGCTGCCGTCGCCCATGGTCTCCCGGTAACCTGGAGCCTGCTCACACATGTTGAGGTGGCAACGCACGCCTCGGGAAGATCTGTGCCCGGAATTCGCATGCGTCGGCTCGGAGAGCGGCACGCAATCGTACGAAACGGCCTAAGACTCACGACGCTCTGGCGAACGGTGTTCGACTGCCTCGCCGAGCTCGACTTCCCGGACGCGCTCGCGATTGCCGATGCTGCCCTACGCAGGACAGGCATGTCCGCAAGCTGGCTCGTCGAACACCTCAGAAGCGCGTACCGCGGACATCGCGGCCTGCGCAGGGCGCTGGAGGTAGCCGCCCTGGCCGACGGGAGGTCAGAGAGTGGCGGCGAGTCTATTGCGCGAGCGACGATGTATGAGCTCGGCTTTGTGGCACCACAGATCCAGGTGTGGATCGAGGACCCGCTTGAGCCCGGAAAGTGGTTCCGCGTCGACTTTGCCTGGCTCACAAACAATGGCCAGCTCATCCTTGCCGAGATGGATGGGCGCGCAAAATCGACGCTGCCCGAGTTCACGAGCGGTCGTGACACGGCGCGCGTTCTCCAGGACGAGCGACTACGCGAGTCGCACCTCACGGCATTTAGGCCGGCCATCATTCGTTTCAACTACGATGACGTACTCGATCGCGAGAAGTTCGAGCAAAGGCTCGACTCGTACGGGGTCCCACGCTGCGAAGACCAGCTGCAGCCGCTCCCCGACTCCGTTAGCATCTCATGTGCAATCGCGCTCTTTGGCTGGGAGATCTCCGAAATCACGCTCAGCGCCGCGTAATGCGCCGAGTCCCGGGCGCTTCTCGGCGTACTTCTCGGCGCATGCAAACGCGCTTCTCGCCTGACGCGCTTCTCGTCTGACGCGCTTCTCGTCTGATCAAACGCCCCGCTGCCGAGTGTGCACCAGCCGAGAAAAACGACGCCCTGTGGGCCAATTTTCTCGGATGGTGCACACTCGGCGAGAAGAGCGTCGATTTTCTCGGCTGGTGCACACCCGGTGCAGGTGCGGGCGCACGCACGCCGGAGCTCGCGCCGCCAGCGAGAGAGGCTGACGGCGCGCCGATGGTGCGAGCGGAATGATTCAAAAGGGGTCTGTCCCCTTTTGAATCACCCAGTGTTCTGGAGGCCGGCAGCGACGCCGGAGACGGTGCAGAGGATGAGGTAGGTAAGGGCATCGCGCTCCTCGGGCGCGAGGTCGCCGGCGCGCAGGCGGCGCAGCGCGAGGGCCTGCGTCACAGAGAGCACGTTCACAAACGGCAGACGCATGCGAATCACGGGCCCCAGCACGCGGCGGTGCTGCAGCGGCCA
>CASEGE010000271.1 GCA_949287335.1 uncultured Olsenella sp.
GCCGCCTCTGCCGCGCCCTCGCCGGCAAGGCGCACGAGGCGCGTGGTCATGCCGGTGAAGCCCAGGGCGGAGAAGGCGCGGGCTACCTCCGCGGGGTCGAAGGTGGGGAAGCGCGCGTCCGAGAGCTCGAGCTCGATGGGGGCGTCGGTGCGGATGGTGGCCACGCGGCGGGAGACCAGGGCGTCCTCCACGTGCGCGCGGAGGTTCTCGCCCATCTTGCCCTTGACCTCGTCCGCATGCGCGATGACCTCGTCGAGGCTGCCGTACTGCACGATGAGGGCGGCCGCCTTCTTGGGGCCGATGCCCGGCACGCCGGGGATGTTGTCCGAGGTGTCGCCCTTGAGGCCGTAGAAGTCCGGCACGAGCTCGGGAGTGATGCCGTGGTAGAGGTCCTCCACCGTGGTGGGGTCCATGATCACCACGTCCGTGACACCCTTCTTGGTGGAGACGATCTTCACGTGCTCGGTGGTGAGCTGGTACATGTCGCGGTCGCCGGTGAAGAGGTACATGTCGTAGCCGGCCGCCTCGCCGCGGCGCGCCAGGGTGCCGAGGATGTCGTCGCCCTCCCAGCCCTCGAGCTCGGCCACGGGGACGTCAAGCGCGTGGAGGAGCTCCTTGACCATCGGGAACTGCTCGTGCAGCGCCGGGTCCATCGGCGGGCGCTGCGCCTTGTACTGGGGCAGCATCTCCATGCGCACGCGCGGCTTGCCCTTGTCAAAGGCGCAGATCACGCCGTCTGGGTGGAAGGTCTCCACCATCTTGATGAACATGTTGAAGAAGCCAAAGAGCGCGTTGGTGGCGCGGCCGTCCGGCGCGTTCATGGGCTGGCGGATCGCGTGGAACGCTCGGTGCATGAGGGAGTTTCCGTCTATGACGGCGATGATGCGCGTGGGCGTGCTGGCGGCTTCGGACATGAGGTTCCTCTCGTCTTGATTCTTCGTCCCATTGTAGGCGAGAAGGACGGGCGCGGTGCGGGGCCGCCCGCGGCGCTCTTCTGGCCCCACGTTCTTCTCGTCAGCTCTCGGCCCTGCGGCTGGCGCAGCCCCGTGCCCGCCTAAAAACCTCACAGGTGGTAGTTCTTTCCATATCTTCCCTTTATTTGAGTAAACCTTAACTTGATACAAGAGCCACTACCTGTGGGGTTTACGCGTTGGAAACAATTCTGTGACTTGGAAACTTCTTCGGAAAACGAAGAAGATGGGAGGTCCCTTTTCGTCACGGGCAGCGCATCTTTCTCGCCACACAATGGCTCCATGCCCGCAACGCAAACGCCCCGTGAGCTTCACGCGGGGGCAACGACTGTGAAACAATGTCCCCTTAGAGTATTCGGCGTTCCACACGCCAGCGACGAAAAGGGGCGCACATGGGCAAGGACAGGGTCTCACAGGAGTACGGCAGCCTGCTGTTCACGGACGCCGTGATGCAGGAGCGGCTCCCCAAGCCTACCTACAAGGAGCTTCGCCAGGTCATCGATGATGGCAAGCCGCTCGACCTCGACATAGCCAACGAGGTCGCGCACGCGATGAAGGAGTGGGCGCTCGAGAAGGGCGCCACGCACTTCGCGCACTGGTTCCAGCCGCTCACGGGCATCACGTCCGAGAAGCACGACAGCTTCCTCACGCCCATCGATGACGGCACGATCCTCATGTCCTTCTCGGGCAAGGAGCTCGTCCAGGGCGAGCCGGATGCGTCCTCCTTCCCCTCCGGTGGCCTGCGCGCGACCTTCGAGGCGCGCGGCTACACCGCCTGGGACCCCACGAGCCCGGCCTTCATCAAGGACGAGGTTCTCTGCATCCCCACGGCCTTCGTCTCCTACACCGGCGAGGCGCTCGACAAGAAGACGCCGCTTTTGCGCTCGCAGGTGGCGCTGGAGACCCAGGCCAAGCGGGTGCTCGCGCTCTTTGGCCGTGAGCCCAAGCGCGTCTACACCACCATCGGCCCCGAGCAGGAGTACTTCCTCATCAAGGAGGAGGACTACGAGAAGCGCCCCGACCTCATCTACTGCGGCCGCACGCTCTTCGGCTGCGAGCCGGTCAAGGGCCAGGAGCTCGAGGAGCACTACTTCGGCGCCATTCGCCCGACCGTCAACGAGTTCATGAAGGAGGTCGACGACGAGCTCTGGAAGCTCGGCGTCCCGGTCAAGACCAAGCACAACGAGGTCGCTCCCAGCCAGCACGAGCTCGCCCCGATCTTCGAGCAGGGCTCGCTTGCCATCGACGACAACCTCCTCACGATGGAGAAGCTCAAGCTCATGGCCACGCACCACGGCTTGGCCTGCCTCGAGCACGAGAAGCCCTTCGAGTACGTGAACGGCTCCGGCAAGCACAACAACTGGTCGCTGTGCGCCGACGGCAAGAACCTGCTTGAGCCCGGCGCGGTGCCGAGCGAGAACCTGCAGTTCCTCGTCTTCCTGGCAGCGCTCGTCGCCGCCGTCGACGAGCACGCCGACCTGTTGCGCATGAGCGTCGCCTCCGCCGGAAACGACCACCGTCTCGGCGCCAACGAGGCGCCGCCTGCAATCATCTCGGTCTTCCTGGGCGACCAGCTCCACGAGATCGTCGAGGCCCTCATCAACAAGGAGGAGCCGGAGGTTCACGAGGCCGAGCGCATGGACCTGGGCGTCCCGGCGCTTCCGGATCTCCTGCGTGACACCACGGACCGCAACCGTACCTCTCCCTTTGCCTTCACGGGCAACAAGTTCGAGTTCCGCATGTGCGGCAGCCAGCAGAACCTCGCCGACCCCAACGTGGTTCTCAACACCGCCGTGGCCGAGCAGTGCGACCGCTTTGCCACCAAGCTCGAGGGCAAGACGGGCGACGAGTTCACCGCGCTCGCCATGCGCTGGGTGCGTCACACCCTGCGCGACCACCAGCGCGTGCTCTTTGAGGGCAACGGCTACTCCGAGGAGTGGGAGGCCGAGGCCGAGCGTCGCGGGCTTCCCAACCTCAAGACCACGCCGGACACCCTCTCCTGCATCACCGCGCCCGAGACCGTGGCCTTCTACGCCAAGTACCACGTCCTAAACGAGGCCGAGCTCCACGCCCGCTACGTCTCCAAGGCCGAGCAGTACGCCAAGCTCCTCAACATCGAGGCCAACACCATGGTCTACATGGCGCGCCACCTGTATCTGCCTGCGCTCTTCGACTACTCGGGAGACATTGCCTCCTCCGTTGCCACCAAGGCTGAGATTGGCATCGAGAGCCCGGTTGAGAAGGAGCTCGTGCGCACCCTCACGGACGGCATCTCCGCCATCCACGAGGCCACGGCAGACCTCGAGGCCAACAACGCCGCCGCTCATGAGGTGGCCGACCCGCTGGAGCAGTGCTTCGCCTACCGCGACAACGTCCTGCCCTCGATGGCACACCTGCGCGAGTGCGTGGATGCCATGGAGAAGGTCTGCGGTGAGGACTACTGGCCCGTTCCCACGTACAACCAGATGCTCTTCTGGGTGTAGGGGCTCGGCTCCCGCTTTGGGTGGACTACGGGCGGCCCCCGGACGGCTCTGGTTGACAGACCGTCCGGGGGCCGCCCGTTCTGTGGGTGCGGGCGAC
>CASEGE010000272.1 GCA_949287335.1 uncultured Olsenella sp.
AGGACGCCTGCACCGCCTTCGCCCGCGGCCAGTCCGCGATGTTCCCCTGCGGCTCCTTTGCCGTGCCGCAGATCCTGGGCGCCAACCCCGAGATGAACATCGGCCTCTTTGCCATGCCGGCGTGCGACGACCCCGACGACCGCATCATCGTCTCCGGCGTCGACCTCTGCTGGAACATGACTGTGGCCAACGAGGACCATCGCGAGCAGATCTACGAGGTCATCGACTTCCTCAATGAGCCCGAGAACCTCCAGACCTACTGCGACGACCAGAAGGCCATCCCCTGCATCGAGGGCGACTTCACGCTCGACCCGCTCTTCGACGACATCCAGGACTTCCTGGACGAGGGCAGGGTCATCGACTATCCCGACCACTCCTATCCCTCGGGCATGGCCTGTGACGCACAGCTGCAGGCGTTCCTTCTCGAGAAGGACGTCGACGCGTTTCTCGCCAACTGGGACAGCCTCTGGCAGCGCTACAACAAGACCGTCATCCGCAAGTACGCCGAGTACATGGCGAATCAGGGATAAGGAGGGAGACACATGGCAAGCATCGCCGCTTCAAAGGCGGGATCTGACAGGAACCGCACCTTCCTCGCAATCCTGATTCCTGTCCTCATCCTGTTCATCGCGTTCAACACGATTCCGCTGCTCACGGGCTTCTTCTACAGCTTCACGGACTCCAAGGGCTACGGCGCCTTCGAGATCGTGGGCCTGCAGAACTACATCGACCTGTTCCAGGACGCCCGCGTCGGCAACTCGTACCTGTTCACGTTCAAGATTTCCGTCGTCTCGACGATCCTCGTCAACGTGATCTCGCTCATGCTGGCCATTGGCCTCTCGAGCAAGATTAAGTTCAAGAGCGCCCTGCGCGGCATCTACTTCGTGCCCCGCATCCTCGGCGGCCTCGTCGTCGGCTACGTGTTCAGCTACTTCTTCACCTACATCGTCCCTGCCCTCACCGGCACCACCTCGATGCTGGCGAGCAAGGAGTGGGCGTGGGTGGCCATCGTCGTGGTTCTCGTCTGGCAGGCCTGCGCGCAGACCACGATTATCTACATCACCGGCCTCTCCTCGGTTCCCGAGGACGTCTACGAGGCCGGCGCCCTTGACGGCGCCACGGGCTGGGACAAGTTCCGCTACCTCACGTTCCCGCTCATCATGCCGTCCATCACCACCAACATGGTCCTGGTCATGAAGGACATGCTCATGACCTTCGACCAGATCGTGGCAATGACCTCCGGCGGCCCGGCGCAGTCAACCGAGTCCATCTCGTACCTCATCTACCAGAACGGCCTCAACAACAGCCAGTTTGGCTTCCAGTGCGCCAACGCCGTCATCTTCTTCATCGTCATCGCCGTGATTTCCATCGCCCAGACCAAGTTCCTGAACAGTAAGGAGGAGCAGCTCTAATGGCTAACAACACTGTTCCTGCCAAGGTCAAGGAGCGGGTCAACTGGCCCATCACCATCCTGCTCATCGTCGGCCTCATCACCATCATCTTCCCGCTCTACATGGCCGTGGTCATCGCCCTCAAGGACCCCTCCGAGATGACCAACGACATCGCGGGCATCCTGTCGCTGCCCTCCACGTGGTCGCTCGACAACTTCGTCGAGGCCATCCAGGTCACAGACTTCTTCAACTCGTTCATGAACTCGCTCATCATCACCGTGGCGGCCGTCGTGATCTCCGTTCTGGTCCACAGCCTCGCCGCCTACGCGATCGGGCGCAACATGGACAAGAAGAAGCTCTTCAAGGCGTCCTACTACTTCATCGTCGCCGGCATGTACGTGCCCTTCGCGATCCTGATGATGCCGCTCGTCAAGCAGACCGCCGTCCTGCACCTGGACAACATGGTCGGCGTCATGATCCTCTACGTCGTGTTCTACATGCCCATGAACATGATGCTCTACACGGGCTACCTGAGGAACATCCCCACCGCCCTCGAGGAGGCCGCCCGCGTTGACGGCGCGTCCACCTGGACCACCTACTGGAAGGTCATCTTCCCGCTCATGAAGCCCATGCATGCCACCGTCGCCGTCATCACCGGCCTGGCCGTGTGGAACGACGTCATGACCCCGCTCGTCATCATGGGCGGCTCCGGCGTGAACACGCTGCCGCTCGCGCAGATGAACTTCCAGACCGCCTTTGCCACGAACTACAACCTGGCGTTTGCCTCCTACCTGCTCGCCATGCTCCCGATGATCATCTTCTACATCGTGGCGCAGAAGCAGATCATCGGCGGCGTCACCAACGGTGCCGTGAAGTAATCCGGGCACCTCGCGCATCAAGCGTCCAAACGTCCCCCTGGCGCCCGGAATCCATCGGTTTTGTGATGGGTTCCGGGCGTCCCCTGAGCAGGCAAGAATGCGATACACTCTGCCCGGCCTTTTCAGTCAAACGAGAGAAATCGAGGAGCCATGTCCCTGACGTACCATGCCTCCGCCGGCATCTTCACGCTCTCGACGGAGCACTCGACCTACCAGATGAAGGTCGATCAGTACGGCTACCTTCTCCACCTCTACTATGGCACGCGAATGGAGGGGGATCTGTCCTACCTCCTCACGTACTGCGACCGCAGCGGCATGTGCGGGTGTCCCCACGACGTGGCCGACCGCCTCTACTCGCTCGACGTCCTGCCCCAGGAGTACCCCTTCCAGGGCGAGGGCGACATGAGGAGCCCGCTTCTGCTCGTTCGGGGCGACGATGGGACCTTTGGGTGCGACCTACGTTACAAGTCCCACGAGATCCTCCCCGGGAAGTACTCCCTTCCCGGGCTGCCCGCCGTCTACTCTGAGGAGGGGGACGACGCCGAGACCCTCTCGATCACGCTCGCCGACGAGCGCCTTGGCCTTGAGGTCGAGCTCCTCTATGGCGTCATGCCCGCCTTCGACGTCATCACGCGTGCCGCGGTGATTCGCAACTGCGGCACCGGGCGCATCACCGTCGAGAAGGCCCAGACCGCCTGCCTTGACTTCGTGACCGGTGACTTTGACGTCCTCACCTTTGACGGTCGCCACGCGATGGAGCGTCGTCCTTCTCGCCGACCCGTGACGAACGGGTCCTTCTCGGTGGGAAGCCGTCGTGGCATGTCCTCCAACCAGTACAACCCCGTCATGATTCTCTGCGACCATGACGCCACCGAGACCACCGGGCGCTGCTGGTCGATGAGCTTCGTCTACAGCGGCGGGTTTCTCGCCGAGGCGGAGCGCGACCAGTTTGAACAGACCCGCATGCAGATGGGCCTGGACGCGGACCTCCTCTCGTACCCGCTCGAGCCGGGCGAGCAGCTCGTGGCGCCCGAGGTCATCATGACCTTCTCGGCCGCTGGCTTTGAGCGCATCTCCCACAACCTGCACCGCTGCATCCGCAGGCGCGTCTGCCGCGGTCCGTGGCGCGACAGCCCGCGTCCCGTGCTCATCAACAGCTGGGAGGCCTGCTACTTCGACTTCACGGGCGACAAGCTCGTGGAGCTGGCGAAGAAGGCCGCCGAGCTCGGACTTGACATGCTCGTCATGGACGATGGCTGGTTTGGCGCGCGCAGCGACGACCACCGCGGGCTCGGCGACTGGAAGCCCAACATGGAGAAGCTCGGCGGTACCGTGGCTGACCTCGCCCGTCGCGTGAACGAGGTGGGCCTGGGCTTTGGCATCTGGGTCGAGCCCGAGATGGTGAACGAGGACTCCGACCTCTTCCGCGCGCACCCCGACTGGGCGCTCACCATTCCGGGCAAGCCGCCCGTGCTGGGACGCGACCAGCTCGTCCTCGACCTCTCGCGCGCCGAGGTGCGCGACAATCTCTTCGAGCAGCTCTGCGCCGTGCTTGACCAGGGCGGGATTGACTATGTGAAGTGGGACTACAACCGCTCGATCGTGGACGTGCACTCCCGCACGGCTTCCGATCAGGGCAAGGTCCTCTACGACTACATGCTCGGCCTCTACGATCTTCTCGAGCGCGTGCGCACCCGCTATCCCAATCTCCTCATCGAGGGGTGCTCGGCGGGCGGCGGCCGCTTTGACGCGGGCATGCTCTACTACACGCCGCAGATCTGGACCTCCGACAACACCGATGCGCGCAACCGCATGGAGATCCAGTACGGTACCTCCTTCGGCTATCCGTGCTCGGCCGTGGGCGCGCACGTCTCAGCCTGCCCCAACGAGATCACCGGGCGCACCATTCCCCTCGGCGCTCGCGGGACCGTGGCCATGGCTGGCGGTGCCTTTGGCTACGAGCTCGACCTCATGGAGCTGAACGACCGTGCCTGCGAGATCATAAGGACGCAGGTTGAGACCTATCGCAAGATCGAGCACATTGTGCGCGAGGGACTGCTCTACCGCCTGTCCGACCCCAAGGACGCCGACGTCTCGGCTTGGGAGTTCGTCTCCGAGGACGGTCGAGAGGCGCTCGTCTGCGCGGTGGTCACGCGCGTTGACGGCTACGGCAAGGCCAACTATGTGGTGCCGCGCGGACTCACGCCGGGCGCGACGTATCGCATGGTGAGCAACGGCAGGGAGTACCCGGCGGACGCCCTCATGGACATGGGGCTTCCGCTCACGGTTCCCGCTGGCCCGTACGAGAACTTCATGTACCGCTTCGAGCGGGTGGACTAATCACTCGGTACGCACGGTTGGCCGCCCCGGCCTTCCTTCGAGAAGTGCGCTGCGCGAAACTTCTCTACGGAATGCCGGGGCGGCCTGCAGTCAATCGGTGGTCTGTGGCCGGGATCTCTCGACGGGGGCACGCGAATTGGCGGCTTCGGCACGCCCAGCTCCCATGGCGCACACGAATTGGCTGCTTCGTCACAAGGCGAGAAGTGTGACCTGCTGTTTTTCTCGGCAGCGCACATTAATTCGGGGCGTCGGCACGTGATGTGTGCCGACGCCCCGAATTTGTGTGCACCCTGCCCATCGCTCGTGCCGACGCCGCCAATTCGTGCGCTCTTCTCGCTCCCTCTTGCCGGGTGCCCTAGCTCATGCGTCGAGAGCCTACCGTACCACCCAGGCGGTGGCGTCGGTGGGGAGCTCGCCGTCAACAAGTGCGGCGCTGGCGAGAAGGACCTCGCCGGCGGGCAGCGCCACGGCATCCGCGCCAAAGTTGGTCACGCTCGTGAGCGCTCGGCCGTCCGCGGTGGGACGGGTGTAGGCGATGACCTGGTCGTCGTAGCCGTCAGCCCACGTGAGCGACGTGTCGCCGGTGGCCGTGAGCAGCTCCGCGCGCGCGGCGAGCGCGCGGCGGTAGAACTTGAGCATGGAGTCCTTCTCGGCCTCCTCGATGTCCACGGCGTGCTGGGCAAACCACGCGGGCTGGGGAAGGTGCGCCGGCTCGTGCTCCGCGGGTGCGGAGAAGCCGAAGGCGCCGGACTCGTCGACGGCCTTCCAGGGCAGCGGCACGCGGCAGCCGTCGCGGCCCTTGATGGCGTCGCCGTGGCTTGTCATGGCAGCCTCGGGGTCCTCGAGCGCCTCCCAGGGGATGTCCGCCACCTCAAAGAGGCCCAGCTCCTCGCCCTGGTAGAGGTAGACCGAGCCGGGAAGGCCCAGCTCCATGAGAAGCGCGGCGCGGGCGCGGCGGGTGCCCAAATCGCGATCCTCGTAGTAGGTCTTGCCGTCGCGGAGCAGCCAGTCATTCACGAGCTGGTGGTGCACCGCAGAGCGGACCTGCGGCAGGCCGTAGCGCGTGGGGTGGCGCGGCATGTCGTGGTTGGAGAGGACCCAGGTGGTGGTGGAGCCGGAGCGCTCGGCCGCCGCGAGGCCCTCCTCGATGGCCAGGCGCAGCTCGTCGGCAAACCAGCCCGCCTTGGAGAGCTCGAAGTTGAAGACCTGCCCCAGCTCCTCGGGGGAGGCGTACATCCACTGGTGCTCGGGGACGACCCACGCCTCGGCAACGGCAAAGCGCGCGGGCTCGTACTCGTTGAAGACCTGGCGCCACTCGCGGTAGATCTCGTGGACCTCGGGGCGGTCCCAGAGGGGGTTCTCGTCTCCGGGCTTGCCCTCGTCCAGGTCATCGGGCCACTCGTCGAGCGGACGGCTCTCGAGGTCCTTGGCCAGTGCGTGCGCCACGTCGATGCGAAAGCCGTCCGCCCCGCGGTCGCTCCAGAAGCGCAGCGTCTTCTTGAAGTCCTCGCGCACCTCGGGGTTCTTCCAGTTGAGGTCCGCCTGCTCCACGGCAAAGAGGTGCAGGTACCACTCGCCGTCGCCCACCGGCTCCCAGCCGGGTCCGCCAAAGGTGGACTTCCAGCCGTTGGGGGGCAGCTCGCCGTTCTCTCCGCGACCGTGGCGGAAGATGTAGCGGTCGCGCTCCGGGGAGCCGGGGCCCGCCGCCAGCGCCGCCTTGAACCACTCGTGCTCGGTGGAGGTGTGGTTGGGGACGATGTCCACGATCACCTTGATGTCCGCGGCGTGCGCGGCGGCGGCCATCTCGTCAAAGTCCTCGAGCGTCCCCAGGCGCGGGTCCACGTTGCGATAGTCCGCCACGTCGTAGCCGCCGTCGGCGAGCGGGGAGGGGTAGAACGGGGAGAGCCAGATCGCGTTGATACCCAGGGCGCGCAGGTAGTCCATGTGGGCGGTGATGCCCTTGATGTCGCCGAGGCCGTCGCCGTTGGCGTCGTAGAAGCTGCGCGGGTACACCTGGTAGACCACCGCCTGCTTCCACCACTCCTCGTTGCCGTTGATGAGCGTCATGTCATTCCCCTTTCTTGATCAGTGATTCAAAAGGGGACAGTCCCCTTTTGAATCATTTGCTTACGAGAGGTGCCAGATGTCGCGGTCGTACTCGCGGATGGTGCGGTCGGACGAGAAGAACCCGGACCTCGCCACGTTCACGAGGGTCTTCTCGCCCCAGGCGGCGCGGTCCTCGAAGTCCGCGAGGCAGCGCTCCTTCACCGCCACGTAGTCGCGCGCGTCGAGCAGCGCCATGAAGTAGTCCTTGGCGATAAAGTCCCGGTAGACGCGGGTGATGCAACCCGCGTCGCCGCGCGCGAGCAGCTCGGGAGAGCAGATGAAGTCGAGGACCTCGGCGAGCTCGCCATCCGCCTGCCAGACGTCCCACGGGCGGTAGTCGCCCCGGTCGTAGAGGCCGATGACGTCCTCGGAGGAGCGGCCGAAGAGGTAGATGTTCTCGCGCCCCACGAGCTCCGCGATCTCCACGTTGGCGCCGTCGAGCGTTCCCAGCGTGAGGGCGCCGTTTGCCATGAACTTCATGTTGGAGGTGCCGCTCGCCTCCTTGGAGGCAAGAGAGATCTGCTCGGAGACGTCCGCTGCGGGGATGAGGTGCTCGGCCGCCGTGACGTTGTAGTTCTCCACAAAGACGAGGCGCAGCCACGGCGAAGCCTCCGGGTCCTCGGCGATGAGGCGCCCAAGGGCAAGGAGCAGCGCGATCGTGTCCTTGGCCAGGGTGTAGGCCGGCGCCGCCTTTGCGCCAAAGACCATCG
>CASEGE010000273.1 GCA_949287335.1 uncultured Olsenella sp.
AAGTGGGTCGACTCCATCATCGAGCTCATGCACGCTGTCGACGAGTACATCCCCACGCCGCCGCGTGACAACGACAAGCCGTTCCTCATGGCCATCGAGGACGTCATGACCATCTCCGGCCGCGGCACCGTTGCCACCGGTCGTGTCGAGCGCGGTATGCTCAAGCTCAACGACCCCGTCGAGATCCTCGGCATCCGTGAGAAGCAGACCTCCGTTGCCACCGGCATCGAGATGTTCCGCAAGACCATGGACATGTGCGAGGCTGGCGACAACGTCGGCATCCTTCTCCGTGGCATCAAGCGCGAGGACATCGAGCGCGGCCAGGTCATCTGCAAGCCCGGCTCCGTCACCCCGCACTCCGAGTTCACCGGCGAGATCTACGTTCTCACCAAGGAGGAGGGCGGCCGTCACACGCCGTTCTTCGCCGGCTACCGTCCGCAGTTCTACTTCCGCACCACGGACATCACCGGTGACATCTCCGAGCTCACCGACACCAACGGCACCAAGGTTGAGATGGCCATGCCTGGCGACCACGTGACCGTCAAGTGCAAGCTCATCCACTCCATCGCCATGGAGCAGGGCGACAAGTTCGCCATCCGCGAGGGCGGCCACACCGTCGGCGACGGCCGTGTCTCCACCATTATCGAGTAGATCTAGCTGATCGACTCTTCAAGGCCCGGTGCTTCTCGCGCCGGGCCTTTTTTGTCTAGAATGGACTGGCGGCCGTCAGGCGCGGGACCCAAGCCGTCAGGTCGCATGGGGTCGAGGCTGTGTCTCTTGTGCTTTTTGTGAGTCAGGGCGCCGCGTTCTTCTCGGCTTGACAAGCATGCGCGAGGGGTGGTATCGTCTTCCACCGCGACACGTTCGAGGGAAACTCCCTCCAACGAAAAGTTCTTTCAGGAGGATCTGATTCATGCGTACTCTGGTTACCCTCGCGTGCACTGAGTGCAAGCGCCGCAACTACACTACGGACAAGAACAAGGCTAACAACCCCGATCGCATGGAGTTGAAGAAGTACTGCCCGTGGTGCAAGAAGCACACCGTTCACAGGGAGACCCGCTAACAGGTGGGTTTTCTACACAGGCCAGTAGCTCCAATGGTAGAGCGGCGGTCTCCAAAACCGTTTGTTGAGGGTTCGAGTCCTTCCTGGCCTGCCAGATTTCACCACCGGCTATCCTTTCGGGGTTAGCCGGTTTCCATGTAAGTGACCACTTTAGGGAGTCAAAGGGATGGCGAACAAGGACCGTAACAAAAGGAGTGCCCGCAAGGCGCGCGCCGAAGAGCGGGCCCGCGTCGAGGCGGCGCAGGCCGTCTCCGTCACCCCGGAGCAGAAGGCCGCCCTCGAGAAGAAGGCTGCCAAGGAGGCTAAGGTCGCCGCTAAGCAGGAGAGCAAGCAGGACAAGAAGCCCGGCATCTTCAGTCGCTTCCGCACCTACCTGGGCGATGTCCGCTCTGAGATGTGCCGCGTCGTCTGGCCCTCCAAGGACGAGCTCAAGACCTACTCCGTGGCGGTTATCGCCATGCTCATCGTCTTTGGCATCGTCATCTGGCTCGTTGACTCCGGCATCGTGGCCGCACTTGTTGGTTACACGGGTCTGAGGGGGTAGTCATGGCCAAGCGTTGGTACGTCATTCACACCTACTCGGGCTACGAGAACAAGGTCAAGACCGATCTTGAGCACCGCATCGAGATGATGGGTCTTCAGGACCAGATCGTCGACATCCAGATCCCCACCGAGGAGGTCACGGAGATCAAGGATGGCGGCAAGCGCGAAACCAAGGAGTCCAAGGTCCTCCCGAGCTACGTGCTCGTGCGCATGGAGGGCAACGACGACACCTGGTCCTTCGTTCGCAACACCCCCGGCGTGACTGGCTTCGTTGGTCCCGACGGCAAGCCGTCCCCGCTGCGCCGCAGCGAGTTCGACAAGATCATGCGTCGCACAGGCGGCCGCGGCACCACCACCGCCATGCCCAAGCGCACGTCCACGAGCATCGAGGTGGGCCAGTCCGTCAAGGTCCTCTCCGGCCCGCTCGCCGATTTCGATGGCATCGTGTCCGAGGTCAACGCCGAGTCCGGCAAGATCAAGGTCATGCTCATGATCTTCGGCCGCGAGACCTCCGTCGAGCTCGGTCTCGACCAGGTCAGCGTGATCGCATAAGGAGACGTAAGTAGGAGATTCCGCCAGCCCGTATCGGTGAGGATTGCTTCTCGGGCGGCGCATCGATAGGTACGTTTGAGACGCACTCAAGGAGAAACACCATGGCCAAGAAGAAGGTCGTCCACTTCATTAAGCTTCAGATTCCCGCCGGCGCCGCCAACCCCGCGCCTCCCGTCGGCCCCGCCCTCGGTGCCGCCCAGGTCAACATCATGCAGTTCTGCCAGGCCTTCAACGCGGCCACGCAGGACAAGGCCGGCGACATCATCCCCGTCGAGATCTCCGTCTACGAGGATCGCACCTTCGACTTCATCTGCAAGACCCCGCCCGCGGCCCAGCTCATCAAGAAGGAGCTCGGCCTCAAGAGCGGCTCCGGCGTGCCCCAGCGCGACAAGGTCGGCCAGCTCACCCAGGAGCAGCTCACCACGATCGCCGAGATCAAGATGCCGGACCTCAACGCCCACGACATCGAGGCCGCCAAGAAGATCGGGGCCGGCACCGCCCGCTCCATGGGCGTCGAGGTCGAGGACTAGCTTCGCCATCACGGCCCCCGTCCGGGGCCTGGACGTGTGGGAGGGCC
>CASEGE010000274.1 GCA_949287335.1 uncultured Olsenella sp.
CGCTCCTCGATGGCCCGAAGCGTCCGACGCTTCAGGTCCTCCGGCGCATGCGCGCTCGCAAAGGCGTCTCTCACGCGCTGCTCGACGTCCTTCTCGCTCATGAGAGCACCTCCCTCAGTCGCCTCTTGCCACGAGAGATCCACGAGTAGACCGTGCCCTCGGGCATGTTGCACATCCGGCCGATCTCGCGTGCCGTGTACCCTTCGCAGAGCGCGAGGTAGAGCTGGGTCTTGGGCGGGTCCCCGAGCGACTCCATGGCATCGAGCACCTCGCGCAGCCCCGTCTCCGAGGGGGCCTGTGCGCCCAACCCCTCGTCCCCGAGAAGCTCCATGCGCTCGTCAAGCGAGACGTTCTGACGACGCGCCGAGCGCAGGACGTCCTTGCAGCCGTTGATGGCCACGCGCAGGAGCCACGCGCGAACGTGTCCCTCATCGGCAAAGGGCTCGTCATGCTGGGCATACTTGAGAAACGTCTCCTGAAAGACGTCCTCCGCCTCACTTGGCGGCAGGTAGACGAGGCACGCCCGCCACACCGAGTTGGCGTGATCGCCCAGGGCCCGCTCTATGTCCTGCCCGTCGCGCACCGATTCACCTTGCCCTCGACCACGTCCTACCAGCAACGATGCGCGCCATGGTGCGCGCCGTTCCCGCCGCAGTGCGCACCGCTCCCACCGTGATGCGCACGTCCGGCAGCCCCGTCGGAAGCGTCGCGGCATGCGCGCCCGTCGCACGCGAGCGAGACATCTGCGCACTTCCCGTCGCACGCGAGCGCGCCACCCGCGCACGTCTCGTCGCAGACGCCCTGGTTGTCGCAGGCGCCGTCACCATCCGAGTCCACATAGCGCGCGCCGCACGCGACGCCCTCCGTCGTCCCAGCCCTCTCCGCGGAGGCGCACGCCGGCGCACACGCGCCGCCCAGCGCAACGGCCCCGCCCAGCGCCAGCGCCGCACAACCCGCAAACAGACCCTTCAGCATGGTGACCACTCCTCTCGTGTTTGGGCGAGACGCTTTTCTCGCCCCTCACAAGAGACACGAACCAGAGTCCCCCATCCTTGCACGAACCTCAAAAACGCGAGCGGCGTCTCTCGCACGCCATGCGCATGACCTGGAGATTGCGTCTTCCTACCTGCGGCGACGGCGCCGATGGCTCTCGCGGATGATGTCCTGCGCCACCCAGACGCCCAGCACAAAGGCAACGAGGTAGCCAAGAAAGCCTATCACCGGGATGCCAAAGATGACGGGCTGGATGCGCGCGTAGTAGACAACGGACGAGCCAATGAACAGGCCCGCCACGATGACGCTCATCGTGAGGCGGTTGGCAATGCGCGAGAGGTCCTCGAGGGGGTCGGCGGTGCCGGCAAGATCGAGGTTCACGCGGAGCTGGCCGCGCGTGAGCATGCGCATGGCAAGCCCCGCGTCGCTCGCCGCGCTGAGAAGGCCGTGCGTGGCGGCCACGGTCTCGCGCGCGAGGCGCCGGCTCTCTTGGCGCGCGAGCGAAGTAACGCTCGTATGCGCCTTGAGGTGCGCGTGGATGATCTCCACGATCGAGGTGTCCGGCAGAAGGCCGTGCACCGTGCCCTCAAGCGTCACGAGCGAGCGCGCGAGCATCGTGACCGAGCTCGGCAGCTCGATCCCGTCCTTCTGCGCCATCGAGATGAGCGAGTTGAAGAACCCGCCCACGTCAAGGTCGGAGAGGTCTGCCAGTCCGTAGTCGGCAACAATGCCGTCGAGGTCGGCCAGCAGGTGCGCGTCATCCACCTCGGAGGTGTCGGAGATCGAGAAGCGCTTGAGGCCCTCGGCAAGCCCCGGGGAGTCGCAGCGCGCAACGGCCGTGACCATGTCGCGCATGGCAGAGCGGTCGTGGCTCGAGAGGCGCCCCATGATGCCCAGGTCGAGGTAGACGATCTTACCGTCGCGGATGACGAGGTTGCCGGGGTGCGGGTCGGCGTGGAAGAAGCCGTCATCGAGCATCTGGCTCGTGTAGTTGTCCGCGAGCTTGATGCCAATCTCGGAGGGGTCATAGCCCGCGGCAACGAGGCGGGCGGTGTCGTTGATGGGGATGCCCTCAACGTAGTCCATCACCACCACGTGCCTGGTGCAGAGGTCGGGATAGGGCTTGGGGCACTCGATGAAGGCGCAGCCCGCGTTGTTGCGGCGGAACTCCTCCAGGCTTCTCGCCTCGACGAGGAAGTCGGTCTCCTCGCGGAAGCTCTGCCACAGCTCGTCGACAACGGACTGCAGGTCGAGGAACTGCTCGTCGCCCATGAAGCGGCTCGCGTAGCGCGCGATCGAGCGCATGATGGAGATGTCCTGCGCCATGATCTCCTGCACGTGCGGCCGCTGGATCTTGACGGCCACCAGCTCGCCGGTGGCAAGGCGCGCCTTGTGCACCTGCGCCACCGAGGCCGATCCCAGGGGCCGGTCGTCAATGGCGTCAAAGATGTCCTCGAGCGGGCGCTCGTACTCGGCGCGCAGGGCCTCGAGCACCGTGTCGCGACTCATCGGCTCAACGTCAGTCCGCAGCCGGCCGAGCTCGCGCATGAAGCTCTGGGGCAAGATCTCCGAGCGCATCGAGAGGATCTGCCCGGCCTTCACAAAGGTGGGCCCCAGCTCCTCGAGCATGCGGCGCAGACTCTTGGGCGTGAGGCCATGGAAGATGTCGTAGCGGCGCACGATGGAGACGATCTCTCCTATGCGCGCCAGGCGAGAACCGCGCGAGAGACCGTAGTCCTCCCCGCCGCGGCCGCCAAACAGGCCGATCGTCTGCAGGCCGGAGCTCTCCTCGCCCGAGATCATGCGCTCGTACCAGGCGTCGATGATCTCCTGGGTGCGACGCGCAGAGGCAGGAACGAACGCCTCCTCGACGCCCTCGGGCACCTCGGAGACGTTCGCATCCTGCGCGATCTTCTCGGTATCGTCCTTCTCGAGCTCAGCCACGCGTTCCCCTACTCGGCGGCGTCCTCGGGCTTCTCGCCCTCGTCGACCTCAACCTTCACGGAGGCGGCCTCGATGTCCGCGGACATCTGGGCAACCTTCTCGGCGTAGGCGGCGCGCTCCTCGGGCGTCATGGCGGCGAGATGGGCACGCAGCGCGTTGTCGGAGGTGCTGTCGAGAACCTCCTTGGCCTTGCGGGTGAGCTCCTTGTTGAGGGTCTTGCCCTGCTCGACGGTCAGCTCGCCCTTCTTGACGAGGTCCTCGACGACCTCCTGGGACTTCTCGGCGCCCATTGCCACGGCACCGACGCTGGCAAGGAAGAGCTTGCGAAGGCCCTCGGTAAGATCAAAGTCCGCCATGTCTGCTCCCATCTCTTAGGCCCGGGCAAAACGCTGTGCCCCTATGCTCCACCTTCTACCCCAAAGCCGGGGCGAGATTTCGGTCGACGGGCGGATGCGCCGGGAGAAGTGCCGGCCAAGAGGCTAGCCGAGAAGAACGCGTCGCAGCTCGTCCACCGTGGACGCAACCGCGCAGGCACCGGCCGCCTCGTGCTCGCCGGGCTGCGTGGCGCCCCCGTAGGTCACGCCCACGCAGGGGATGCCGCACGCGGCCGCGGCCTCGTCATCGTGGTGGCGGTCCCCCACCATGACCGCATCCGCGGCGTCCGCGCCCAGCTCCTCGAGCGCCCAGGTGATGATCTGCGCCTTGGAGATCTCGTCGTCAGTGGGCTTGCCGCGCACGGCGTCGAAGAGATTGCGCACGCCGTTGTCCTCGAGCGACGCCTCGACGAGCGTGACGCGCTTGGACGAGGCCACGGCCAGGCGGCGCCCGGCGGCGCGAAGGTCCGCCAGAAGCTCCGATACGCCGTCAAAGAGCGGCCAGCCGGCAACGCCGAGCGTGGTGTAGATGGCGCGGTACTCCGCCGTGATCTGGACGGCCTCCTCGGGCGAGAAGCCATAGACGAGGCTGTAGGCCTGCGGGAAGGGCGGCCCCACCAGGCGCATGAGGTCGCCGAGCGTCTCGTCGGTGAGCCCGTGGCGCAGGAGCACCGTACGGGCCGTCGAGGTTATCGCCGGGATGGTGTTTGCCAGAGTGCCGTCAAAGTCAAAGAGGACAACGCCCCTCTTGGTCACGTCAACGCCCGTCAGCGCCATGTCTTTCCCCTTTCCACGCTGTCACAGCGTAGCACGACGCCGCCCCCGCCCGCGACCCAATGGGGACCGGAGCCGGGCGCCCACACACGCTCGCGACACGCACTTGCTATGATGACTCAATCCGTGCCATGAAGGAGGTACCATGCACGCCGAGCCCATCACCTGCTACCGTCCGCGCCCCGAGGCCGCGGCGGAGTTTGCCTCGCTTCCCTATGACGTCTACACCCGCGCCGAGGCGGCGGCCTACGTCTCCTGCCACCCGCGCTCGTTCCTTGCCATAGACCGGCCCGAGACGTCCTTCTCGCCCGTCCACGACATGTACGCCGACGACGTCTACGAGAAGGCCCACGAGCTGCTTGCCGCGCGCGTCACGGACGGCACGCTGCAGCGCGACGGAAACCGCTGCTACTACCTGTACCGCCTGCGCGCCAACGGCCACGAGCAGACCGGCATCGTGGCCGCGTGCTCGATCGACGACTACACCAACGGCATCATCCGTCGCCACGAGCTCACGCGCCCCGAGAAGGTGGACGACCGGGCGCGCCACATCGAGGCAACCGGCTGCCAGACGGGCCCGGTGTTTCTTGCCTATCACGACAACCCCGTGCTGGAGGCCCTTGTCGAGGCCGCCAAGGTGGCCGAGCCCCTCTACGACTTCACCGACGCCTGGCGCGTGCGCCACACCGTCTGGCGCATCGCGCGCCCTGCGGCCGTGGAGTCCCTGCGCATGATGCTCGAGCACGTGAGCAGCGCCTACATTGCCGACGGACACCATCGCATGGCCGCCTCCGCGCGCATCTGCCAGAAGATGCGCACCGAGCGCGGCGAGCGCCACACGGGAAACGAGGCCTACAACTACGTGCTCTGCGCGCTCTTCCCCACGAGCCAGCTCACCGTGCTCCCCTACCATCGCGTGGTCCTGGACACGGCCGGCCTCACCGAGGACGAGCTCGTGGGCGCCCTTGAGGCGTCCGGGCTTGCCGTGGGCCCGCGCGGGGACGAGCCCGTGATGCCCGCGGAGCGCGCTCACTTTGGCATGTACGCCTTTGGGGGATGGCGCGAGCTCGTGGCGGCAGACGTCCCCAATGACCCGGTGGCCTGCCTTGACGTCTCCGTGCTGCAGGACCGCGCGCTCGGACCCGTCCTGGGCGTCGAGGACCCCCGGAGCAGCGAGCGCCTGAGCTTTGTGGGCGGCATCGCAAGCCCCGAGGAGGTAGCGCAGCGCGCGGGCGAGAAGGGCGTGGCGTTCACGCTCCACGCCACCTCGCTCGGCGAGCTCATGAGCGTGGCGGACCAGGGCCTCATCATGCCGCCCAAATCCACCTGGCTCGACCCCAAGCTGCTCTCGGGCCTCTTCATCAGGCGCATCAACAACTGCGAGTCCATCGCGGACCGCGCGCAGGAGCGCAAGGGCGAGGAGTAGCGCTGGGCTTCGGCGGACGTCGGCGCGCGACCAGCGCGGCCGGCGCGGCCGGATAGCCCAGGCGCACGCACTGACGAGAGGGGGTGCCATGTCAGACGAGATGGGAGACGACGCCCAGCGAGGTCGCCTGGGACGGCTCTTTGCCGCCCTCGTGGGAAACGAGGACGAGCTCGCGGGCATTGTTGACGGCGCACCCGCTCCCACGGGCGACTCCGCGGCAGAGGCGGACGACAACACCTCCCTGCTTGACATGGAGGCGCTCTCGCGCGCCCTCGTGGGCGCCGTGGACCCCATCGGGGCC
>CASEGE010000275.1 GCA_949287335.1 uncultured Olsenella sp.
AAGTACTGGCTTCCTAACCTGTCCCAAAAACTCTGAGCGAAATAACCCGTCCCCTTTTGCCAGTGTCACTACGAGCGAGAGGGTATAGCCCACGTGGTCTCGGGGTAGGACAAAAGAGGACGCATCCCATACAACAAGAAAGAGAATCATGAAGTACTGGAGCCTTCCCGCAAAGAAGACCCTGGAGCAGCTTGGCGCAAACGTGGAGCGTGGACTCACCGCGTCGCAGGTTGCCGCCCGCCTTGCCGAGCACGGTCCAAACGAGTACCAGCAGGCCAAGCCGGAGAGCGTGGCCTCGATGGTCCTTCGTCAGCTACGCGATGTCGCAAACCTCATCCTGCTGCTCGCTGCCGGCCTCTCGCTCGCGCTTGCCGTCCGCGAGGGGCACGGCTATGTGGAGCCCGTCGTCATCCTTGCCGTCATTGTCATGAACGTGGTGCTGGCCGTGACGCAGGAGCGCGGCGCCGAGCGCGCGCTCGACGCGCTGCGCGACCTCAACAGCCCCACCTGCCTGCTCCTGCGTGACGGCACACGCGTTGAAGTTGATACCGCGGGCGTGGTTCCCGGGGACGTGGTGCTGCTCAAGACCGGTGACCTCGTGCCCGCCGACGCCCGTCTCGTGGAGGCGACCGGCCTTGCGGTGGACGAGTCCGCGCTTACGGGCGAGTCAGAGCCTGCCGAGAAG
This sequence comes from uncultured Olsenella sp., assembly GCA_949287335.1. Lineage (GTDB taxonomy): Bacteria > Actinomycetota > Coriobacteriia > Coriobacteriales > Atopobiaceae > Thermophilibacter. The sequence goes on from CASEGE010000275.1 coordinate 686, forward strand.
GACGCGGGGGCCCTTGCCGAGGCGGACGCCCCCATTGGCGATCGCGTCAACATGGTCTTCTCGGGCTGCCTCGTCACGGCTGGCAACGCCGTTGCCGTGGTCACGGCCACGGGCATGGAGACCGAGATGGGGCGCATCGCCGCCTTCCTCAACGACGCCCAGAAGATGCAGACGCCCCTGCAGCGCCGCCTTGCGCGCGTGGTGCACGGCGTGAGCGCCGTGGCAGTTCTCGCCGCGGTGGCGCTTCTTGCCACGGGGCTCCAGCAGGGCGAGGAGTTCTGGGCCATGATGCTTGCCGCGGCCTCGCTGGCCGTGGCGGCCGTGCCCGAGACGCTGCAGCTCATCGTCACGCTTACGCTCACGCGCGGCGTGCACAACATGGTGGAGCGCCACGCCCTCATCCGGCGCCTCCCCGCGGTGGAGACGCTTGGCTCCACCTCCGTGATCTGCTCGGATAAGACGGGAACGCTCACGCAGAACCGAATGAGCGTGCGACGCGTTTGGGTGCCGGGCGAGAAGCCCCTCGAGGTGGGGGAGCGCATAGATGGCGGCCGTGCGCTCGAGCTGCTGCGTCACCTCGCCCTGGCAAGCAACGCTACCGTGGAGCCGGATGGCGAGGGCGGCGAGAAGATCGTGGGCGACGCCACCGAGACCGCCATCTTGCGCCTGCTCACGGCGGGCGGCGAGACGCGCGAGGAGCTCGAGGCCGCCCTGCCGCGCGTGGGCGAGGTGCCCTTCTCGTCCGCACGCAAGATGATGACGAGCGTGCATGCGCTGCCCAAGGGCGGCTACCTCGTGCTTACCAAGGGCGCCTTCGACCGCCTGCCCTTCTCGCCCGCAAGTGAATCGGAGCGCGCCGAGCGCCAAGCTGCCCACGACGCCTTTGCGCACGACGCGTTGCGTGTGATTGCGCTTGGTAGCCGCGTGGTGGGGGAGCTTCCCGAGGACGGCAACCTGGAGGCGCTTGAGCGCGACCTGACCTTTGAGGGTATCGTTGGCCTTATCGACCCTCCGCGCCCGGAGGCGGCCGAGGCCATTGCGCTCGCGCGGCGCGCGGGCATTCGCACGGTTATGATCACGGGCGACCACGCCGCCACGGCGGGCGCCATCGCGAGGCAGATCGGCCTGATCGGAGCGGGCGGGACGGCCGTGACCGGGCGACAGCTTGCGGACATGTCCGACGAGGAGCTCGTTGAGAACGTGCGCGCCTACTCCGTCTACGCGCGCGTCTCGCCGGAGGACAAGATCCGCATCGTGGAGGCGTGGCAGGAGCAGGGCGAGGTCGTGGCCATGACGGGCGACGGCGTGAACGACGCCCCGGCGCTCAAGGCTGCCGACGTGGGCGTTGCCATGGGCGTGGGCGGAACCGAGGTCGCCAAGGCCGCTGCGGACATGGTGCTCACGGACGACAACTTCGCCACGATCGTCTCTGCGGTGCGCGAGGGCAGAAACGTCTTCTCCAACATCAAGCGCACCGTGTACTTCCTGCTGGCGTGCAACCTCTCGGAGATCTTGATTATGCTCGGCGCGCAGATCATTGGCTGGGGCACGCCGCTCACGCCCGTTATGCTGCTGCTCATCAACGTCTTGGGCGACGGCATTCCCGGCCTCAACCTCGCGCGCGACCGCTCCGACGAGCGCATCATGGCGCGTCGTCCCATCGGTCGCAACGAGAGCTTCTTCTCTGGGATCACCCGAGCCATCGCGCAGCAGACGGTGGCGTTTGCGGTGGTGGGGCTTCTCGCCTTCTGGCTGGGCACGTTTGCCTGGCTGCCGGGCGGGGAGGGGCCGTCGCTCGCGGCTGGTCAGACGATGTGCTTCCTCGTGGTGGCGTTCACGAGCGTGCTGCACGTCTTCACCGTGCGCAGCCGCGGCTCGGTCTTCACGCGCACCGTGCGCGACAACATGCCGCTGGTGTGGAGCGCTGCGGGCGTGGTGGCGGCCTTCTCGGTGCTCGTGCTGGTTGAGCCCATGGGTGCCATCTTTGGGCTGGCTCCCATCGGGCCCTTCAGCTGGGCGTGCGCACTGGGGCTCTCTGTTGTGCCTACGCTTGTGGCCGAGGCGTTCAAGCTGTGGGACAACCGGCACGAGACCTGGCTCTATCGCAGGCGCCTCGTCCATCACGAGAACCGCGGCGAGGAGTAACGTCTAAGTGGTTGCCTAAAAGGGGACGGGTACATTTCTGGCAAGTTTTCTGAAAAGGGCATTTTCAGAAAACTTGCCAGAAATGTACCCGTCCCCTTTTAGGCGACCCGACCCTTCGCTCAGGTGCGAAGCAGGGCGTCTACGAGGGCGTTGTCCTCCGGATCTGGCGAGCCCAGCGGCAGTCCGCACGCCTCGAAGAAGTGGCTGCCCGCGAACTGTCGCGCCCTGAAGGTGTCGTGGGCCCCGTCATCGAGGTAGCGCACGCGAGAGAGGCAGTCGGTGGTGGCGCAGTAGAGCACGCCGTGTCGCTCCGCGTAAGCGAGGTAGGTCTCGTCCGAGGACCACAGCGTGACGCCGGCCATGTTCTCCAGCTCGTAGGCCACCGCATACTCCTGCCAGGCAATCTCCCGCACGCGCACGTAGCGGTCCAGCAGCGTGGCCATGCGCTTCACGCGGCTGAGCGTCGCCGCCGCGTCAATGAGCCGCGCGCCGGGAGCCGGCGGGAAGAGCGCCCTTCTCGCCATGGTGGTGAGCGCATCCTCTCGCTCTTGTCCGTCGAGAAGAACCGCGGGCACGGAGAGCTTCATCGATTCGTCCGGGAAGAGCTCGATGGCCGAGTGCGGCGCCACGGTCTCGTCGCGCGCGGGCATGCGAAAGACCAGGCTGTCGTGGGCATGCTGCACACGGCACTCAAGGCCGCGCTGGGCAAACGCCTGCCTCATGGCGCTTACGTGCGCATTGTCCTGCTCTCGGGAGAAGGACTCCTCCGAGAGGCGCCCCATTCTAAAGAGGTACAGGTTGAAGAGGGGCAGCGCCTCGCCCTCGGGGCCCGCCATGGGGTAGTGAATGGTGCGCTTGCAGAAGGCGCGCACCTCAAAGCGCCGACGCGTCGCCTTGTCGTAGAGGTCCACGAGCGCCGTGCTCGCGGCGGGTCCGGAGGTGGAGCCCTCGCGAATCTCCACCACCCCGTCGGCAATGTAGGGCGGGAAGTCGCCCTCAAAGACCTGGACGAGAATGACGCCCTGCTCGGGGGTCGTGGGGTCGGGAAGAAAACGTGCGGCAAAGCGTGGCGCGGGGGAGACGTGGCGGCGACAGAGCTCGCCGATGATCTGGCTTACGTCCGCATTGGGGCGCGCAACGGGGCACACGTCCTTCTCGGCGTCCGAGATGCCGATGACGAGCCAGCCGCCGCGCGAGTTGGCAAACGACGCCACAATCTTGGGGATCTTGCGGCGCACGCTGGGGGAGAAGGTCTGCTTGAGCTCGAGGACAAAGCCCTCGTCAAGGTCGCGCAGCTGCTCGAGGTCCGCGTACGCAACGTCCATGATTGCCTTGGGCGCTCCGTGCTCGTTGCGGAAGGGGCTGAACATGGGACCTCGACCTCCTCGGCTTGCCGCCTTTCTCGCAGTATACCCACGCCGCAACAGCTTCCGGCGCGGCATGGTTGCAAGCGTCTCTCTGGACCCCTCCCCCTCAGCGAGTGCGCGAAAGTCGGAGTGAGTTTTCAAAAAAGCCGAGAAGAGCATCTCCGTGAGCTGGGAAAACTTCGGTCGGCTTTGCCGGTTTTGAAAAAGAAGCGCCGACTTTCGCGCACTCGCGGACGGCGGGGGCGTGCCGCGGGTGGCGGGGGCGTGCCGCGGACGGCGGGGGCGTGCCGCGGGTGG
>CASEGE010000276.1 GCA_949287335.1 uncultured Olsenella sp.
CCAAGAAGCACGGTCGCGTGAAGACCAAGGCCGAGGAGGACGAGCTCGTGGAGACGTCGCTTCGGCAGGCGGCGCTCTGGGACGAGGTGAAGGACAAGCTCAAGCAGTCCGCGCACGCGCTCTCCGGCGGCCAGCAGCAGCGCCTCTGCATTGCGCGCACGCTTGCCATGAAGCCCGACGTGGTCCTCTTCGACGAGCCCTGCTCCGCGCTCGACCCCATCTCCACGTTTGCCATCGAGGAGACCATCCGCGACATTGCCTCCACGGGCATCTGCGAGATCATCGTCACGCACAACATGGAGCAGGCAACGCGCGTCTCGGACCGCACCGCCTTCTTCTACGTGGGCGACATGGTGGAGACGGGCACCACGCAGCAGATCTTCTCCGATCCGCACGACCAGCGCCTGGTCGACTACCTTACGGGCCGCTTTGGCTGATGGGAGGGAACATGGCTACAAGTACTGACAGCGCCCATCGCGCCATCGAGGGAGTCGAGACGGCCATCACCATCAAGGACTTCAACCTCTGGTACGGCGACTTCCAGGCCCTCAAGGGCGTCAACCTCGAGATCCCCCGGAACCGCGCCACGGCCTTCATCGGCCCGTCCGGCTGCGGCAAGTCCACGCTGCTGCGCACCTTCAACCGCATGTGCGACTTCGTGGAGTCCGTGCGCACCGAGGGCACGATCGCCTTTGGCGACCAGGACATCTTCCAGATGGACTCCAACGCCCTGCGCGTCTACGTGGGCATGGTCTTCCAGCACCCCAACCCGTTCCCGATGAGCATCCGCGAGAACATCCTCTACGGGCCGCGCCGCCAGCGTCGCATCTCCAAGGCTGAGGGCGACGAGATCTGCGAGCGCTGCCTCACGCGCGCCGCGCTCTGGGACGAGGTCAAGGACGACCTGAACAAGAGCGGCCTGGGTCTCTCCGGTGGTCAGCAGCAGCGCCTCTGCATCGCGCGCGCCCTTGCCACCGACCCGGACATCCTGCTCATGGACGAGCCCACCTCGGCGCTCGACCCCATCTCCACGAGCATGGTCGAGCAGCTCATGTGCGAGCTCGCCACCGACCACACCGTGGTCGTCGTGACCCACAACATGCAGCAGGCCACGCGTGTGGCCGACAAGACCGCGTTCTTCTACCTGGGCGAGCTCATCGAGGAGGGCCCCACGCGCGACCTCTTTGCCAACCCCAGGCAGCAGCGCACGCAAGAGTACCTATCAGGGAGGTTCAGCTAATGGTCATCAGCACCCGCACCAAGTTCACCGACCAGCTCAACGAGGTCGAGGGCCTTGTCCGTCGCTTTGGCGAGAAGACCGTGGCGGACGTTCGCGCCGCCGGTCTTGCCGTGACGGGCGACAAGGGCGCCGCCGAGGGCGTCATGGACGGTCGCAAGGCGGAGGACCGCCTGCGCTCCGCGATCGAGAACACCTGCCTCGACATCATGCTGCTCCAGCAGCCGCTCATTGGCGTTGACCTGCGCTTCGTTTCCGGTTCCTTCCGTATGGTGAGCGATCTCTCCCACATTGACTCCATGACGCGCGACGCGGTGTTTCTCGCCGAGGAGATTCCCGAGAAGGCCGTCAAGAAGCTCGAGAAGGAGTTCACGACGCTCTCTGCCTACGCGGCCAACATGGTTGACAAGGCCGTCGACGCCTTCTGCACCTCGGACGTAGAGAAGGCCCAGCAGGTCATGGAGGCCGACACGGCCGTGAATGACCTCTATGCCGAGGCGGAGGAGAAGCTCGTGGGCCTCATCCGCGACGGCAAGTCCTCCGCGCAGTACCTGCCTGAGCTGCTCATGGTTGCCAAGTACTTCGAGCGCATGGGCGACCTCGCCAAGCGCATCGCTGCCTGGGCCGTCTTCCGCGTGACCGGCGAGCACACCGTTGCCGAGAAGGAGAGCCAGAGGCAGACCAGCTCCGCCGAGTAGTGGTGTAGGATTGGACTAGGACGTGAACGAGGAGGCTTGCAGCGTGGTCTACTACGTCGAGGACGACAAGAACATCAGGGAGCTCACGGTCTACGCGCTTGGCCAGGGCGGCATAGAGGCCCGCGGCTGCGCCAACGACGCCGAGTTTCGCCGCGC
>CASEGE010000277.1 GCA_949287335.1 uncultured Olsenella sp.
CTCGGCCACGCGTGCGACGATGGGCATGTCGCGCTCGCGGTCGGCGTCGTACTTGTTGCGCATCGTGGCGTCGGTCGTGGAGCGCTTGGACGCGGAGTCCCAGGTGGGGCGGCACAGGTGCCCCGAGGCCAGGGGGCTGTAGGGCGTGAGCGCCATGCCGAACTGGCGACACACCGGAATCATCTCGCGCTCGTCCTCGCGGTAGAGCAGGTTGTAGTGACACTGCATGCTCGTGAACGGCGTCCAGCCGTTCTGCTCGGCCGCGACCTGCATGTTGTGGAGCTGGTAGGCGTACATCGCGCTCGCGCCGAGGGCGCGCACCTTGCCGGCGCGCACGAGGGCGTCGAGCGCCTCCATGGTCTCCTCGATGGGCGTCTCGTAGTCAAAGCGGTGGATGATGTAGAGGTCCAGGTAGTCCGTACCCAGACGCGCGAGCGTGCCGTCGATCTCGCGCAGAACCCCCTCGCGCGAGAGACCGCCCTCGTTGAAGAAGACCTTGCTGGCGAGAACCACCTGGTCGCGCGGCACGCCCAGGTCGCGCAGGGTGGTGCCGATATACTCCTCGCTCGTGCCGTGCGCGTAGCAATTGGCCGTGTCGATGAAGTTCACGCCCAGATCGAGCGCACGTGCGATCACGGCGCGCGTCTCGTCCGGGCCGATCGTCCATTGGTGGAAGTCAGCCGAGGGCGCGCCGAAGCTCATGCCGCCCAGGCAGAGCCGCGGGATCTTGATGCCGGAGTGTCCGAGTGTTGTGCAGTTCATGGTGCCCACCATTTCTCTCGTCTCGTTTGCGTTCGGGGTTGTTGTGTCATTTGGGGACGTGTTATTTCGTGCAGAGATTTTGGGACAGGTTATGAGACGAGCTGTTAATCAAACCGGCTTCTCACTCGCGTTACTTGCGGATGAAAAACCTGTCCCAAAAACTCTGCACGAAATAACACGTCCCCAACGTGCTCCCAACGTGTTGCTACGCCGGGTACTGCTCGTCCGTGACGGGCTCGAGCCACTCGTTGCTGCAGTTCTCGCCCGGCGCCTCGAAGGCGATGTGGCTGAACCAGCTGTCGCGCGCGGCGCCGTGCCAGTGCTTCACGCCCTCGGGGATCACCACGACGGTGCCGGGCGTAAGCTCCTGCGGGTCCTTGCCCCACTCCTGGTACCAGCCGTGACCGTCGGTGCAGATGAGGATCTGCCCGCCACCCTTGTCGGCGTGGTGGACGTGCCAGTTGTTGCGGCACCCCGGCTCAAAGGTAACGTTGGCAAGGCCGACGCCGCACTCCGCGGCGCTGGTCAGCGGATTGAGGTACGAGTTGCCGATAAAGTACTGGGCGTACGCGTCGTTGGGGTTGCCCATCCCGAACATGGGGGCGAAGTCGTTCTTCTCGCTCATGGTTCTTCTCCTTTGCTCGATGAATGATTCAAAAGGGGACTGTCCCCTTTTGAATCATTTGGCGGCGCTGTCGACGCAGGAAAGCGCGTTCAGACTGCGCGGGTAGCCGATGTAGGGCAGGATCTGCATGACCACGCGGTAGAGGAAGTCCCTCGTGCGGCCGAGGTTGAGGTTGGCGCCGGCGTGCGCCGTGGCCTGCGGCTCGCAGCCGCCCTGCGCCACGAGGTAGCAGAACGTTACCATCTCGCGGTCGAGGTCCGAGAGGCCACCGCGCGTGTAGTAGTCGCCGAAGCAGTTCTCCGCGAGCCACAGGTTCACGTTGGCGCGCTCCTCGGGGCAGGTCTTCCAGTTCTCGCGCATGTGCTCGCCAAAGTAGTCGATCTGCTTCTGGTTGCCCGCGGCACCACGCGTCTCGAGCGTCGTGGTGGCCTGCGCGGGCAGCGGGAACTCCGCGCCCTTCTCGGCAAACACCTCGTTCATGGTCGAGAAGAACGGGCGGGTCCGGCCGATGCCAAGATACGCCGTGCCCTGGTAGACGACCTCGCGCGCCTCGACGGGGGTGACGGCCTCGGCGCCCAGCGCCTCGGCCAGCGTGACGCGGAACTGGTCCACACCCTGGCAGCCGAGAAGCGCCGCCAGGATCGCGAGGTAGCGCTCGCGCGCCGGGAGCTCGGCCGTGGGCTCGCCGGGGACCTCCTCGCCCGCAAAGTAGGAGAAGCGCTCCGCGAACTCGGGGTCCGTCGGCGCCAGCTGCGCCATGCCGCAGGTCAGTGTGCTCGTGTCTGTTGCGTCTTCCATGGTCGCTCCTATCTCCCAACCGTTTGATCGCGCAGCTCAATGCGCGCTTCGTGGGCTCCCGAAAGGCCGCGCAGCGCGTCGAGCGGTCCCACCGCGTGGCCCAGCGTGACCTGACCGCCGTAGCGTGCGGAGTTGCGCTCGTCGTCGAAGAAGAGTGCGAGCCAGTCGCCCTCGGGCTTGTAGTTGAGGTCGCCGTCGCACCAGCCGGGGTGAACGTCGGCGGCGTCGTGCGGCAGCGAGAAGGGCAGCTGCCCGCAGCACCCCACGCTCGAGACGCTCGTGAAGAGCGCCTGGGGGAGCCGCGCCGCGAGCGCGCATGCGGCGGCGGACCCGTTCAGCTCCACCGGCACCACAGCCTCGCCTATCCGCAGCTCAACCCTCACGTTCGCCTCCCATGATGAAAAGGGACAGTCCCTTTTCATCATTCTGCGCGGCGGGATACTGGACTACAATTGCTTATATCGCATATCGTGATATTCCCCGATGTAATGGGGTGCCCATGGAACTCCGCACGCTTCGCTACTTTCTCGCCGTCTGCGAGCACGGCACCATGTCGCGCGCCGCGGAGGCGCTGCACGTGACGCAGCCGGCACTCTCCCGGCAGATCGCCGCGCTGGAACGCGAGCTCGGCGCCCCGCTCCTCGAGCGCCACAGCCGCAGCGTCACGCCCACCGAGAAGGGCCTCTACCTGCGACGTCGCGCGCAGGAGATCGTGGGCCTCGCGGACCAGACCACCTCTGACCTCGCACACGGCGAGGAGATCGTGGAGGGCGACGTCTTCATCGGCGCCGGCGAGTCAGAGGGCCTGCGCGTGATCGCCCGCCACGTGCGTGCCTTTCGCGAGAAGTACCCCGGGGTGCGCTTCCACCTGCACAGCGGCAACGCGCCGGACCTCATCGAGCGCCTGGAGCACGGCGTCGACGACTTCTCCGTGCTCATGAGCTACCCCGACGTGGACCGCTACGCCCACCTGCGCCTCTCCCCCACCGACGCCTGGGGCGTCCTCATGCGCGACAATGACCCGCTGGTCGCACGCGAGTCCGCAGGCCCCGCCGACCTCCTCGACGCGCCGCTCATTGTGCCGGAGCGCCACGCCAAGAGCGACAAGCTCACCGGGCTTCTCGCCACGTGGTTTGGGGAGCTCGCTGCTGAGGCCAACGTAGCCGCGACGTACAACCTCGCCTACAACGGCGCCCTGCTCGTGCGCGAGGGCGTGGGCCGCATGCTCTCCTTCGACGGGCTCACGACCGTGGGCCCGGGCACGAGACTGGAGTTTCGCCTGCTCTTCCCGCCGCTCGTCTCTGTCATCGACCTCGCCTGGAAGCGCGACGTCCCCCTCGGCGACGCCGCGCGACGGTTTCTGGGGCTCATTCGAGAAGACGACAGCACCGCTCTTGGCTTGCACCAGCACAATCGAATCGAATCCGAGTATGCGGAGGAGATGGACGCTCGCTATCGAGCCATGCGCGACGGAATCGAGACTGGGCATGGCCTCGTAGAGACCTAGGGGCACCACGCCTCTAGACGCGCGGCTGGACGGAGGAACGGCCTCGCGGTTCTTCTCGCCTATGCTTCGCGCATCTTCTCTACGTACTCCCTGAAGAACGGCATGTCAAAGCCGATGCGACCGCGACCACGCTCTCCGATGACGCCCTGCTCAATGAGGCGCGCACGATACTTGGACGCATAATTGCTGCTCACGCCCATGCGCTTCGCGACGCTAGAAATGGAGCTCACACCTGCGCCATCGGGCAGCATCGCTTTGAGAAATTGAACGTCCTGCTCGGAGAGCTCGCGGTAGGTCGGCGCGAGCACACGCTGTTCCATGTCGGAGCACGCGAGCTCAATGCCACGTTCGACGTCATTCTCGGAGATCTCCTGCTCACACGGACTCTGATCCCAGACCCGATAGCCCACGAGTTGCATCATGAACGGAAAGCCCCCGATGGCCTCGACCATACGCTGCAGCTCGGGCGTCTCGACCGTTCGCCCCTCGCTCTCTATGGTGCGCCGCAGCGCGTCTGCCACCTCCTGATTGGCGATGCTATCCAGGTGATGCTGGACGCAGCGGCGCAGGAAGGAAACTGACTCGTCCCGCAGCAACGCTGACACTTGCTGGGGAAGGCCCGCCATGAGCAGCCCCACCCGCTTGCCCTCACGGACGAAGAGCTGGTACGTCGAGGCGAAGGCAATCATCTCGTCGAGCGTGACGCGAATCTCGTCGATGGTTATCAGGAGACCTATGTCGTACTTCTCCAGCGACTTGAACAGACGGTTCATGCGCGTGCGCCAGTTCTCGGGCTCACGCACGGGCGTCTCCCACTCGGCGCCGAAAAGCTGCGCAACGCTGATTCCCTTGAGCTTTGGGCTGTCGCTCTGGTCGACGAACTCCGCCGCCGCTTCCTTTGTTCGCTCGTAGATGTCCTCAAGCATGCCGGGCGCCGCCGCCACACTCACCGCAATCCACCCATGCGAGGCCGCCTCGGAAGAGAGGTACGAGAGAAGCGTCGTCTTTCCGGTACCGCGCGCCCCGATGAAGATGGTCGAGAGATTGGGGTCGCCCGGTCCGTGATCAAGCGCTCGTAGGATGTCATCGATGATGTAGGTTCGCCCCGCCATGAACGGCGGCACCATGCCAAACGTCGGCGTAAACGGGTTGCGATACTCGCCCACCAGAGCCCCCTCCCATGGAAACGCAGCTGCTTGACGATATTCTCGACATCTTTCACTTGTTTTGCAAGTTATCCTGTTCTTTCCCGTTCTTTCACTTCTTTTCCCGTTTGACAGGAAGACCACCTGGCTCGGGCGTAAGTCCCGTGCGCCCACGCCGCTCGATCGCGAGCGCGCCCGCCATCTGGAGCGCGAGACCCACAAGCACGATTGCCCACGCCATGGCGAGCACCACGCCCATCCTGAGCGCCGTCGCGGGGTCTGGAGTTCCGCCTGTTCTTCCCGCCGCTCGTCTCAGTCATCGACCTCGCCTGGAAGCGCGACGTCGCGCTCTCGCACCCCGCGCGCCTCTTTCTCGACAGCCTACAATGATGGAGAGACAAGTCTCACGAACCACTTCCGCCAACGGAAGGAAAACCCATGAAGGTCATGCTCGTGAATGGAAGCCCGCACAAGGTGGGGAGCACCAACCGCGCGCTCGAGGAGGTGGCGCGAACGCTGGAGGCCGAGGGCATCGAGGCGGAGATCTTCTGGATCGGCGCGCGGCCCGTGGGCGGCTGCGTGGCCTGCGGCGGATGCGCCAAGCTCGGCCGCTGCGCGTTCGACGACGTGGTGAACGAGTTTAGGCCCAAGGCGGCCGAAGCCGAGGGCTTTGTCTTTGGCGCGCCAGTGCACTACGCGCACGCCGCGGCGTCGCTTCTGGGCTTCATGGACCGCCTCTTCTACAGCAACGGTCGCGCGGGGGCGCCCAACGTACTCGCGTACAAGCCGGCAGCTGCCGTGGCGAGCGCGCGGCGCGGCGGAACCACCTCGGCCTTCGACGACATCAACAAGTTCTTCACCATCGCGCAGATGCCGGTGGTGAGCTCGCGCTACTGGAACAACGTGCACGGCAACGTGGCAGAAGAGACCGAGCAGGACGCCGAGGGCCTCTGGACCATGCGCCAGCTCGGACGCAACATGGCGTGGATGCTCAAGTGCCTCGAGGCGGGCCGCGCGGCGGGCGTGCCGCTGCCCACGCAGGAGGCCGGCCAGCAGACGAACTTCATAC
>CASEGE010000278.1 GCA_949287335.1 uncultured Olsenella sp.
CCGCGGCCTGGGCCAGCAGAGCGCGGCTGCGGCCCTCGCCGACCAGGTGGAGCGCGCCGCCCGCTAGTCCTTCTCGCCACGACCCGATAGTTGGGGACGCCTTGCGACACTTTGCCCGCCTAAACTGTCGCAAGGCGTCCCCACTTCCAAGTCTGTGGACGCTTCGCGACACTTTGCCCGCCCAAACTGTCGCAAGACGTCCCCGCTCCCAAGTCTGTGGACGCTTCGCGACACTTTCGGGCCCCAAACTGTCGCAAGGCGTCCCCATACCGGGAGTCGTGGACGCCTTGCGACACTTTGGCGAGAAGGACGTCGCGCCCGCCCTAAAACCTGACAAAGTGCCTCCGTCCCCAATTGTCAGGTGCGCTATGGATTCTTCGAGCCCCTCTGGTTGAGGCGGCGCCCTCGTCCTCGCTTTCGGCTAAAGTAAGGTGATTATGCGTCGCGCGCGAGAAGCGCGTCCCTATAACACCGGAGGCAGAGCCTATGTCTAACATCGATAATGTGACGAGCGCCCACTTCATCGGAATCGGCGGCGCCGGCATGAGCGGCATCGCCCTCGTCCTGCACGAGCGCGGCTGCAAGGTCACCGGATCGGACCTCAAGAGCTCCCACTACGTGCGCGAGCTCGAGGCCGCGGGCATCGACGTGCGCGTGGGCCACGAGGCTCCCACCATCGACGAGGTGTCCCCGCAGGTGGTGGTGACCTCCACCGCCATCCCCGAGACCAACCCCGAGGTCGTCCGCGCCCGTGAGCTGGGCATCCCCATCTGGCCGCGCGCCAAGATGCTCTCGTATCTCTCCGGCTCGCAGCGCACCGTCGCCGTGGCCGGCACGCACGGCAAGACCACCACGTCCTCGATGGTGGCCACGATGCTCGACCGCATGGGCCTCGACCCGTCCTTCCTCATCGGCGGCGTGGTGGAGGGCTACAACACCAACGGCCGCAACGGCTTTGGCGAGCACTTCGTCTGCGAGGCCGACGAGTCAGACGGCTCCTTCCTCTACCTCAACCCCAGCGTCGTGGTGGTCACCAACATCGAGGCCGATCACCTCGACCACTACGGCACGCTCGAGAACATCGAGAAGACCTTCTGCACCTTCATGGGCCTCGTCGGCGAGGAGGGCACGGTCGTCATCAACGGTGACGTGCCGCGCTACGTCGACCTTGCCCGCTCCACGGGCCGTCGCGTCGTGACCTACGGCTTTGACGAGTCCTGCGACTACGTGTGCCTGCCCGAGGACAGCCACCACGCCCTCGCCAGCAACTTCTCCGTGCGCTGCCACGCGGGCGAGAAGAGCGTCCACGTGACCATCTCCTCCAACCCCGGCCGTCACAACATGGCCAACGCAACCGCCGCCATCGCCGTGGCCGACGTGCTCGGCCTGGACCTCGAGTCCGCCGCCGCCGCGCTCTCCCAGTTCAAGGGCGCGCGCCGCCGCTTCACGCACGTGGGCGACGTCGCGGGCGTCACCGTGGTCGACGACTACGGCCACCACCCCACCGAGATCTCCGTCACGCTGGCAGCCGCGCGCGACCTGCCGTTCAAGCGCATCATCTGCGTCTTCCAGCCTCACCGCTACAGCCGCACCCAGGCCCTCGCGGCGGAGTTTGGCCGCGCCTTTGACAGCGCGGACATCCTGCGCGTCATGGACGTCTTCCCCGCGGGCGAGATGCCCGTCCCCGGCGTCTCGGGCAAGACCGTCGTGGAGGCGGTCCGCCACCTCGGAAACGTCGTCGACGTGGCCTACGTCCCCAACCGCAAGTGCCTCATCGAGAACCTCTGCGACCTCGTGCACCCGGGCGACCTGCTCATCACACAGGGCGCGGGCGACGTCACCGGCCTTGGCCCCGCCTTCATCGAGGCCATGCGCGAGCGCGAGGAGAGCGCCTCGTGAGCGTGCTCGACGCCTACACGAGCCTCCTGAGCGTCGAGGGCGCCGCCGTGCGCCGCGACGAGCGGCTCTCCCGACACACGAGCTACCGCATCGGCGGCCCTGCCGACCTTCTCGTCTCGGTCCGCAGCTACGGTGCGCTCCAGAGAGCCATCGAGGTCCTGGGCCGCGAGGCCGTGCCCTGGGTCATCCTGGGCAAGGGCTCCAACATCCTTGCCTCCGACGAGGGCTACAGGGGCTGCGCCATCCTGCTCGAGGGCGAGTTCTCGCGCATGAGCGTGAGCGCCGAGGAGCGCACCATCACCGCGGGTGCGGGCATCCTGCTCTCGCGCGTGGTCAACGAGGCCATGAAGGCAGGGCTCTCGGGCCTTGAGTGCTGCGTGGGCATCCCCGGCACCTTTGGCGGCGCCCTCTCCATGGACGC
>CASEGE010000279.1 GCA_949287335.1 uncultured Olsenella sp.
CGTGCCTCCAACACTTGCGGCGAGAAATGCCGCCCTCTGTACCGTGCCTCCAACACTTGCGGCGAGAAATGCCGCCCTCTGTACCGTGCCTCCAACACTTGCGGCGAGAAAAGCGGGGGCATGTACCACGTTCCCGTGAATCGCGACCGGAAAAGCCGCCCCCTGTACCACGTTCCCGTGAATCGCGACCGGAAAAGCCGCCCCCTGTACCACGGGCCTTCTCGACGGAGGCGCCAACGTGGTACAGGGGGCGGTGTTTCTCGGCACCATCGCCCAATTGCTGGTACAGCCGGCCGCATTTCTCGGCACCGCAACCGGGGATACGGTACAGAGGGCGCATTTTCTCGGCGCGCTTGCCGGGGGCACGGTACAGGGGACGCTGTTTCTCGGCGCATCCGTCCGTCCAACGGTACAGAGGGCGCATTTTCTCGGCGCGCTTGCCGGGGCACGGTACAGGGGACGCTGTTTCTCGGCGCGGCAAGCGAGCGAGTGGCACAGGACCCCGCTTTTCTCGACGCTCTTTTTAAAAACTGGTACAGACGGCGTTGTTTCTCGGCACTCACTACCTGCAGGCCAACGGCAGGCGAGAAAAGCGAGCGCCCCAAACGGCATCGCGGTCGTTCGGGGCGCATGTGACAACCTAACCTGTCCTAAATGTCACACTAGTGGCGGAAGTGGCGGTTGCCGGTGAAGACCATCGCGATGCCGTGCTCGTTGCAGGCCTCGATGGACTCGTCGTCGCGCTTGGAGCCGCCGGGCTGAATGATGCAGGTCACGCCATGCTCGGCGAGCACGTCCACGTTGTCGCGGAACGGGAAGAACGCGTCGGACGCGCAGGCGTAGCCGCCCTTCTCCACGCCCATGCGCTCGCAGGCCTCGTCGGCGCGCTGGCAGGCGAGAAGCGCGGAGTCAACGCGGTTGGGCTGACCCGGGCCCATGCCAATGCCGGCCTTGTCCTTGGAGACGAGAATTGCGTTGGACTTGACGCCCTTGCAGACGCGCCACGCAAACATGAGCTCGTCCATCTCCTCCGGCGTGGGCTTGCGCTCGGTGGGGCAGGTGAAGGTCTCGGGGTCCTCGGCGACGGTGTCGACGTTCTGGACGAGGATGCCACCATCGATGGAGCGCAGCTCAAACTCAGCGTGCCCCTCGGCACCACCCGTGGCAAGGACGCGCAGGTTGGGGCGCTTGGCCATGCGCTCGATGGCCTCAGGCGTGTAGCCCGGGGCAATGATGACCTCGACGAACTGCTTGTTCTCGTCGGCGAAGTGCTCAACGAGCTCGTAGGGCACCTCGCGGTTGCAGGCGATGATGCCGCCGAAGGCGCTCTTGGGGTCGCACGCAAAGGCGCGGTCGTAGGCCGTGGTGATGTCCTCGGCCACGGCAGAGCCGCAGGGGTTCTGGTGCTTGAGGATCACGCACGCCGGACCGTCGAACTCACGCACGAGGTTCCACGCGGCGTCCGCGTCAAGGTAGTTGTTGTAGGAGAGCGGCTTGCCCTGGAGCTGCTCGGCGCCCACGAGGGGATTGGCGGAGGAGCAGGCGTCGGCCATCTCGTCGGCAAAGCGATAGACCGCGGCGGTCTGCTGGGGGTTCTCGCCGTAGCGCAGGTCGTCGACCTTCTCGAGATAGAAGCCCAGCTCCTCGGGCATGAGCGGCGCCTCGTCGTCCTCGTCGTCGGCGAAGTCCTCGTCGTAGCGGTCGGCGAGCCACATGGCGATGGCCGCGTCGTAGTTGGCCGTGGTCTCGTAGACCTTGAGCTGGAGGTAGCGGCGCAGCTCAAGGGAGGTGCAGCCGTTGTTGGCGCGCATCTCCTCGAGGATCTCGTCATAGTCGGCCGGGTCGGATACCACGGTCACGGAGGCGGCGTTCTTTGCCGCGGAGCGCAGCATCGAGGGGCCGCCGATGTCAATGTGCTCGATGGCGTCATCGAAGGTGACATCGGGCTTGGCAACGGTCTTCTCAAACTCGTAGAGGTTCACGCACACGAGGTCGATCATGCCAATGCCGTGCTCCGCAGCCTCGGCCATGTGCTCCGGGTTGTCGCGACGGGCGAGAAGGCCACCGTGCACCTTGGGGTGCAGGGTCTTCACGCGACCGTCCATCATCTCGGGGAAGCCGGTGTACTGCTCGATGGGCACAACGTGAACGCCGGCCTCCTCGAGCACGCGCGCGGTTCCGCCGGTGGAGATCACCTCGACGCCAAACTCATCCTCGAGCGCCTTGACAAAGTCAACGACGCCGGTTTTGTCGGTTACCGAGACGAGCGCGCGCTTGATGGGAGTATCTGCCATAAGCCCTCCTTGGAAATGTGGACCGCTTGCGGTACCTTCTCTCTAACGATACCGCAGCGAGGAGCAAACATGTCAGAAAACGTCGCAGAACTCACGCTGAGACCCTTCGAAGAGCGAGATTTCTACCCAATCGTCAACCTGATCGCCCAGACGTGGCTGGCCGACTTCCCCGGAAGGCCAGGCGAGCTGGCTTCGATCGTCGAGCTGTGCGACTACCTCGGACACGCCACCTGGTCCCTCGTTGCCGAGAAGGACGATGCGCTTCTGGGCGTTGCACTGCTTGCGGAGAAGGACGGCGAGGTGGCAGACGCCGAGCTGTGGCGCGCTCGAGGATCTGCCGCCGAGCGTGAGGCAAACAAGGACCCGCTGGCGACACGGGCCATGGACCTCGAGATGGCGGGCGTCGTGGAGGGTGCCGGCCTTGCGCTCGACTACGAGAGGACCGGCGCGCCCGAGGCTGCAGCCGCCCTCAAGCTGCTCATCGTCTCCCCCGAAGCCCGTGGCCTCGGCGTGGGCAAGCGGCTCTTCAACGCCGTGCGAGAGCGCGTGAGGGAGAGCGGGGCCGCAGGATACTACCTGCTCACCGATGACAACTGCGACGTC
>CASEGE010000280.1 GCA_949287335.1 uncultured Olsenella sp.
CGAGGCGCTGGGCATTCCGTTGGTGTTGCACGGCGGTTCCGGGTCGGGCGATGACAACCTTTCGCGGTGCGCAAAGGGTGGTGTGGCGAAGGTCAACCTGTACACCGACTTCATCGTCGCGGCGCGCGATGCCGTGGACGCCCAGGTGGCGCTGCTCGAGCGGTTGGCCGACGCACTGGACGAGCAGGACGGTCTCACCAAGCAGTTCCAGGGCACGCTTGCCGCGGGCAGCGCGGAGGCGGAGCGCGTGGAGAGCGTGCGCGTGAGAGTCGAGGGGCTGCGTGTGCGCGGGGGGCAGGCACTTGACGAGCTGCGCGAGCTCTCGGCGGGCCTGGGCGACGCCATCGGCGACCTCGATGCCGGCACGTCCGACGCGCAGGCGGCGCGCGAGAAGCTCGCGGGGCTGGTGGAGGGCGCGCGGGCGGCGATTTCGGACGCGGGCAGCAGCTACGACGAGGACGTGCGCGGGGCGCTCGGCACGCTCGCGGAGCAGGTGGAGGACGCCGCCGCGCGGGCGGACAAGGTCCAGGGCTCGCTTACGGGGACGCTCGCCTCCGTGCGCGACACGTCTGCGGCGGCGGCCGATACGCTCGACGGGGCCGTGGGCTCACTCGATGAGATGGCAGGCGAGCTGGACGGCGCAGCGGAGCGGCTCGCGGGCCTGCGCGACCAGCTGCGCGGTGCCCTCGACTCCGGGGACGCCAACCAGGTGCGGACGGTCCTCTCGGCGGGGCCAACCGAGCTCGCGCGCTTTGTCGCCTCCCCCGTTGCGGTGGAGCGCACGGCGATCTTTCCCGTGGAGAACAACGGATCGGCCATGGCGCCGTTCTACACGACGCTCGCCATCTGGATTGGCGGCGTGGTGCTCGCGGCGCTCGTGCGCGTGACGCCCTCGGAATCGGCGCTCGAGGAGACGGGCTGCTCGGTTGGGCAGGCGTATCTGGGCCGGCTCGCGCTCTTCTGCGCGGTGGGCGTGGCGCAGGCGGCGCTAATCTGTGGGGGCGACCTCATCTACCTGGGCGTTCAGTGCGAACACCCGTGGCTCATGCTGCTTGCGTGCGTGGCGTCGTCAATCGTCTACGTGAACGTGATCTTCTCGCTGACGGCGACCTTTGGCGACGTGGGCAAGGCCGTGGCCGTAGTGCTCATGGTGATTCAGGTGGCCGGGTCGGGCGGCACGTTCCCGCGCGAGATGCTGCCCGAGGCGTTTCAGGCCGTCTACGGGTGGCTGCCGTTTGTCCACAGCGAGGCGGCGCTACGTGCCGCGATGTTTGGGATTTGGGACGGGGACTTCTGGCGCGAGCTGTGCGTTCTTCTCGCCTACCTGGTGCCGGCGCTGGTGCTGGGACTTGTGGTTCGCCGGCCGCTGGTCCGAGCGGGCACGTGGTTTGAGCGGCGCCTGGAGGCCACGCGTCTCATGTGATCGACGCGGCGCAGCGGCGGCAGGGGCGGGGGCGGGAGTGCCGAGAAAAGCAGCCGGCTGTACCACTTTTGAGAACGGGCGTCGAGAAAAGCCGTCCTCTGTACCAGCCTCTCGGGACCATCTCGTTCCGATGCCGAGAAAAGCCGCCCGCTGTACCACTTATTTGGAATCGGCGGCGGAAAAGGTCGCCCTCTGTACCGACCCAGATGGTGGGACAACTTCCCCACTGGTACAGAGGGCGGGTTTTCTCGGCGCCTCATTGGGAAGCGCGGTACAGGGGGCGGGTTTTCTCGGCGCCCCGTTGGGGACCGTGGTACAGAGGGCGGGTTTTCTCGGCACCCCGTGGGGGAACGCGGTACAGGGGGCGGCTTAGCTCGGCACATAGCTCGGCGCACGACTCGGCGCGCGGTCAAGGCGATAGAGCCCGCCCGGCGCCGCCGCCCTCCCCGCTCCGCGCTATACTAGGTGCGTATGTGACGATAAGAACCACGGAGAGGAACCTCATGTCCGAGACCCCCGTTCGCGTGCGCTTTGCGCCCTCGCCCACCGGCAAGCTCCACGTTGGCGGCGCACGCACCGCAATCTACAACTGGGCATTTGCCCGTGCCAACCACGGCACCTTCATCCTGCGCATCGATGACACGGACCCTGAGCGCTCCACCGAGGAGAACACCCAGATCATCCTGCGCGCCATGCGCTGGCTGGGGCTCGACTGGGACGAGGGCCCGGAGGTGGGCGGCGACTTTGGCCCCTACAAGCAGACCGAGCGCGCCCAGATGTATCGCGACGCCGCACAGCGCCTGTGGGACGAGGGCAAGGCGTACCCCTGCTTCTGCACGCCCGAGCAGCTGGCCGCCGATCGCGAGGCCGCACAGGCTCGCAAGGACCCCTTCCAGGGCTACCAGCGCCGCTGCCGCGACCTCGACCCCGAGGAGGCCCGCGCGCGCATTGCCGCCGGCGAGCCGTACGTCCTGCGCATCAAGGTTCCCGAGGACCGCGGCGACGTCATCGTGCACGACGCGGTCCACGGCGACGTGACCTTTGCAGCCCGCGAGCTCGACGACTTTGTCATCCAGCGCACCGACGGCACGCCCACCTACAACTTTGCCACCGTCGTGGACGACGCCGCCATGGGCATCACCCACGTCATCCGCGGCGACGACCACCTCTCCAACACCCCGCGCCAGGTCATCGTCTACGAGGCCCTGGGCGCACCGGTGCCCACCTTCGCGCACATCTCCATGATCCTGGGCGCGGACGGCAAGAAGCTCTCTAAGCGCCACGGCGCCACTAACGTGGAGGAGTACCGCGACGCGGGCTACCTCTCCGACGCCTTCGTGAACTACCTGGCGCTTCTCGGCTGGTCGCTCGACGGCGAGACCACGATCATCCCGCGCGACGTGCTGGCCCGCGAGTTCTCGCTCGACCACGTGTCCAAGAACCCGGCGACCTTTGACCCCAAGAAGCTCGACTGGATCCAGGCGGAGTACATCCGCTCGATGAGCGACCAGGAGTTTGCCGACGAGGTCATGCTCCCCGAGCTCCACGAGGCAGGCCTGGTGGGCGGCGACTTCGAGGCCGACGAGGCATGGGTGGACGCACTCGCTGCCATCGTGAAGCCGCGCACCAAGTTCCCCGCGGACGTGGTCACCGTGGCCGCACCGGTCTTTGCCACGGCGGAGACCCTGGCCTACGACGAGAAGAGCGTCGAGAAGGGCCTCGCCAAGGAGGGCATGGGCGCGGTGCTGGACGCCGCGCGCGAGGCGCTCTCCGAGCTCCCCGCCTGGGACGCCGCCGCGATCGACGCCGCACTGGAGCCGCTGCCCGAGGCGCTCGACCTGAAGAAGCGCCTGGTCTTCCAGGCCGTGCGCGTGGCCGTGTGCGGCAATATGGTGTCGCCGCCGCTCGGCGAGACGATGGCGCTCGTGGGCCGCGAGGACTGCCTCGCCCGCATCGACCGCGCCCGCACCATGGCGCTGTGATTCAAAAGGGGACAGACCCCTTTTGAATCATCGGGCGGCCCCGGACGTCCTCTAAGGAGAGGCGTCCGGGGCCGCCCGGTTTTCACGGCAGCATTTTGGCCCGGGTCCATACGGAGCAAGCGTGGACCCGGGCCAATGCTTTTCTCGCCTTGTGCCGAGAAGGGCTACTGCTCGGTGCCCTCCCCCGCCGTCACGGCGTCATCGGAGCCGGTGACCGCCGCCTCAATCATGGCCGTAAGGCCGACGACCATCATGTCCACGCTCATGGACGCGGTGCCCTCTCCCATGGAGACAGCTTGCTCGGCGGCATACGGGACGTGCACAAAGCCGCCGCGCACGCCGGGGTGGTGCGTCGCGAGCGTGTGGAGCAGCTCGTAGAGGACCTCGTTGCAGCAGAACGTGCCCGCGGTGTAGGAGACGGCGGCCGGCACGCCCGCGGCACGCGCCGCGTCGACCATCGCAAAGACGGGAAGCGTGGCGAAGTAGGCGTCCGGACCGTCCTCCTCAAGGCGGCCGACGGGCTGGTTGCCCTCGTTGTCCGGAATGCGGGCGTTTGCGTAGTTGATACCCACGAACTCGGGCGTGATGTGGCTGCGGCCGCCGGCCTGGCCCACGCAGAGCACGAGGTCGGGCCGCTCGGCGTCGATGGCAGCCGCAACGGCGTCGGCGTCCTTGCCAAAGACCACCGGGATCTGCACGGTGACCACCTCGGCGCCGGCGATCGTACGCGGGAGGCGCTGCACGGCCTCGAGCGCGGGGTTGATGGTCGCGCCGCCAAAGGGCTCAAAGCCCGTTACCAGTACCTTCATGCGTATCGCTTCCTTTCGGTTGACGCTGGCCAGGCAGTGTCGCCGGGCCTACAGCGCGGTCATGACGATCATGTAGACGATCTGCGCTGCGAGCATGATGAGCGCGATGGGAACCTGCTTCTTGATGACGCCGTAGGAGTCCTTCATCTCGAGGATGGCCACGGGGAGGATGTTGAAGTTCGCGGCCATCGGCGTCATGAGGGTGCCGCAGAAGCCGCAGGTGAGCGCCACCGAGCCGATGAGCGCGGGATCGGCGCCCAGCGAGAGCACAAACGGCGCGCCGATGCCCACCGTGAGCACCGTGATGGCGCCGTAGGCGTTGCCCATGACCATGGTGAAGAGGGCCATGCCGATGGCGTAGACGATGATGCCCACCACGAGGTTGCCCTGCGGGATCACGCCAGAGACGAGGTGGGAGATCACGTCACCCACGCCGGCCGCGGTGAAGATGGAGCCCAGCGCCGCCAGAAGGATGGGCAGCATTGAGAGCGGGCCCACCGCGTCGAGCATGCGACGCGTGTCGTTGAGAAAGACCGTGGGAGTGTTCTTGTGCGAGAACGCAAAGAGCATAAGGCCGCCTACCACCACGCCAAACGTGAGGCCCACGAGCGAGCTGATGTTGGTGAAGAGGGCAAACACGAGCGCCATGACGCCCAGCGAGAGCGCGGGCACAAAGAGCTTCATGCCAATCTTCTCGTAGTTGCCCTGCATCTCCTCGGGCGTGGGCTCGTCGCCCGTGCCGCGGCCGACCTGCTTGCAGATGGCGGGGATGACCATGATGACCACGAGCGCGCCAGCCACGGTGCTGGGAACCCAGCGGCCCACAATGAAGAGCATGCCGCAGACCACCCAGAAGATCGCTGTGCCCATGCGCTTGGGGTTGGTCTTGTCCGTGGCGTTGCGGATGCCTGCGTAGACGGCGATAAGACCCATGACGATGTAGGCAACCTCGAGGAGCTTGTCGGAGAGCGTCACGTCGGCGCTCTGGAAGAACTGGATGAACTCCGTCATGCGTCCTCACCGCCCTTCTCGGCAGCGTCCTTCTCGGCGGCGGGTGTCTCCTCGTAGACGGAGGAGCCGGTGGCCTTGATCACGCGCGAGCGCCGGCGCATGAGGCGGCGGTCGATGAGGTTGTAGTAGATGATTGCCACGAGCATGGCGAGAACCGCCACGGGAATCTGCACCGCGGCAAGATCGACGAGGCTCACGTCGTAGCCGAGGCCCGCAAGCGTGGCCTGCACGAGCAGGCCGCCCGAGCCGCCCACGAAGAGCACCTGGCCAAAGAACCACGCAACGTTGTCGATGCCGGCAGAGGTGGCCTTGAGCTCCTCGAGGTGCTTCTCGTCGATCTTGTTTCCGTCGCGCTCCACGGCGGCCTGCGCCATGGGCATGATGACCGGGCGAATGAAGCCGGCAACGCCGCCAAAGTTGATGTTGAACGCGGCAAAGGCCACGCGCACCAGACCGTACGCGGAGATGATGATGCCCGACGTTGCGTTCTTGAGCTTTTGGATGAGCGCGGCCGCGGCCTGCCGCAGTCCGTTGCGCTCAAGGGTGCCCGTGAGCACAAAGGTCATGATGAAGATGCACATGCTGCGGTTTGAGACAAAGCTTTCGCCGAGTGTGTCGAGAAACGCCATCGGATCCATGCCGCCCACCACCGCGGTGGCAATGGCAGCCACCATGATGATGAGGATGGAGTCGAGCTTGAGCGCAAAGCCCACCACGACGATGACGATTCCCAGGAGCTTGAGGAGCTCTGTGGGGTCCATCGGTCCTCCTTGCACGTGGATAGTACGACTTGGGTATCGTACCCACCCGGCGGGCGCGGCGAGAAGAACGTGCCCAAACCGAAACAACCCGGCGGGGTCGGGCCGCCCTGTCCCGCTTGCCGCCGCATCCTGCTAAGCTATACGCCGACAAGCACGCGCGTCGAAGGAGCGCCCATGGCCGCAAAGCCCCAGACCCTTGCCACCACCTCGGCCTTTGAGGTGCTGGGCCCCGTGATGGTGGGCCCGTCATCCTCTCACACGGCCGGCGCGCTGCGCTGCGCGCGCGTGGCGGCATCGCTGCTTGGGGGGCGCATCGTTCGCGTGCGCTTCACGCTGTGGAACTCCTTCGCCCACACCTACCACGGCCATGGAACCGACCGCGCCCTCGTGGCGGGCATCCTTGGCCTCGACACGGACGACGAGCGCATTCGCGATGCCTTTGAGCTTGCGCGCGAGAAGGGCCTGGCCTTCGAGTTTGTGGAGGCGGGAGACGACTCCTCCGTGCACCCCAACACCGTCGACATTGACATGGAGACCGAGGGCGGCGCGCGCTGCCAGGTGCGCGGCGAGAGCCTTGGCGGCGGCAAGATGCGCATCAGCAGGATTGACGGGGTGGGCGTGGACATCACCGGTGCCTACGCCACGCTCTTCGTGGCGCACAAGGACGCACCCGGCATCCTCGCCTCCCTCACGCACCTGCTCGCGATGGCGGAGGTCAACATCGCGTTTTGTCGTACCTACCGCACCGAGCAGGGAGGGTGCGCCTACTCGGTCTTTGAGACCGACGGTGCGCCGGATGCCTCCGTGCTCCCCATGGTCCGCCGCATTCGCGACGTGAGCTTCGCGACCTTCATCTCCGTGCCGGGGTCCGCCTCGGCAACGGCGCCCGGCGTCACGGCGGAGGAGCTCTTCGATGACGGGGCGCAGCTGCTGGATGCCTGCGCCGAGCGCGGCCTTTCCATCGGAGGGGTTATGGCGCTGCGCGAGCGCGGGCTCACCGGCGAGGCGTACGCACGTGAGTCCATGCGCCGCATCATCGAGGTCATGCGAGACGAGACGAGCGCCCCCATAGCGAGCCCCAAGCGCTCGCTCGGAGGCTTCATCGGTGGCGAGGCGCAGCTTGTGAGCAGGGGCTCCAAGGACTGGGGCGCCAGCCTCATGGGCGAGGTCCAAAGCAGCGCCGTGGCGCGAGCGATGGCCGTGCTCGAGCGCTCCGCCGCGATGGGCGTCATCGTGGCCGCCCCCACGGCGGGTTCGGCAGGCGTGGTCCCGGGCTGCGTGCTCGCGGTTGCCGACGCCATCGGCGCCGATGACGACGCCGTTGCCTCTGCGCTCTGGTGCGCTGCGGCGGTGGGGCTCAACATCCAGACGCACGCATGCGTGGCGGGAGCCGAGGGCGGTTGCCAGGCAGAGGTTGGCTCCGCCGCGGCGATGGCGGCGGCCGCGCTCGTAGAGCTGCTTGGCGGAACTCCTGAGCAGGCGCTCACCGCATCCTCTATTGCCATCTCCAACCTTCTGGGGCTTGCGTGCGATCCCGTGGGCGGCCTCGTGGAGATTCCCTGCCAGGCAAGAAACGCCATCGGCGTTGCCGCCGCGTTCTCCTCGGCGCAGCTCGCCCTCTCCGGGATTCGCTGGCTCGTTCCGTTTGACGAGGTTGTGCGCGCCATGGCGGAAGTTGGCCACGCCCTGCCCTCCCGCCTGCGCGAGACGGCGCTCGGCGGGCTTGCCGCAACGCCAACGGCCAGGGCTGCCTGCGTCGCTTGTGGCGCCTGCGGACACTAAGCACGCGGGCGGTCTCGAGCCGCATTCCATCGATCCCGGCTTTGTTCCACAGGTATAGCCCACCCCCAGGCCGGGCTCAGAGGACGCGCCCTGCGCAAAATCGCCGCTCGTGCCACAAACGGGGAATCGCGCGTGCAAAAGTCGCGTTCGTGCCACATGAAATTGCCCCCTAAGGTCGGTTTTAGTTCGAATAGTTATGTTGCTATCTGGGCTTTTGCTCTCCGGATACTCTAGGCACCCCTAAAAACATGTGGCAC
>CASEGE010000281.1 GCA_949287335.1 uncultured Olsenella sp.
ACTGGTCCATGCTGCTCACGCCCACGCGCGAGGTTCCGCGAGAGTGGTTTTTCGAAGACATGCGCTGCCGACGCGTTCTTGGTCTTGCCGCGGGCGGCGGCCAGCAGATGCCCATCTTTGCGGCCATGGGCTGCTCGTGCACGGTGCTCGACTACTCTTCGGCGCAGATTGCCTCCGAGGAGATGGTGGCGCAGCGCGAGGGCTATGAGATTCGCGCGATTCGCGCCGACATGACGCGTCCACTCCCGTTTGATGACGGCTCGTTTGACCTCATCTTCCACCCCGTTGCCAACTGCTACGTGGAGGAGGTGCTCCCCATCTGGCGGGAGTGCTTCCGCGTGCTGGCCCCGGGTGGTCGCCTGCTCGCGGGACTTGATAACGGGTTCAACTATGTGGTGGACGATGACGAGGAGCGCGTGGTGCGGGGGCTGCCCTTCAACCCGCTGCGCGACCGTTCGCTCATCCCCGAGGAGGAGCTCTCCGAGTGGGGCATGCAGTTCTCGCATACCCTCGACGAACAGGTTCGCGGGCAGATTCAGGCGGGTTTTCGCATCCTCGACCTCTACGAGGACACCAACGGCGAGGGGCGCCTGCACGAGCTGGGCATTCCCACGTTTTGGGCCACCTGTGCGGAGAAGCTGCTGCGCTAGGCCAGCCTCCACATTCCCGTCGTTACATCCCCGCAAACCCCGTCTGACGCAGCGCCTCGTAGAGCACGACGGCGGCTGCGTTTGAGAGGTTGAGCGCGCTGATGCGGTAGTCCTCCGGGTCTATGAAGTTGCCGCAGACATCCTGGGCGAGAAGGGCGGCGTGGTCGGGCCGCTCGCCGGGCGTGCCCCAGTCCCGCGCGTTGTCGAGCGAGGCCACGTCCGGCAGCATGGGGATGCGCTCGCAGCGCTCTGCGTTAGCGGCGAGAAGGGCCTCGGGGAGTCCCACGCTCTCGCAGCCAAAGACGAGAAAGTCGCCGTCTTGGTAGCTGGCCTCCGCGTAGGTGCGGCGCGCCTTCTTGGTGAGGAGGTGCAGGCGCGCGTCACCTGCGACAAGGGCGTTCTTCTCGGCAAAGTCCGCCCAGCTCTCGTATACCGTCACGTCGAGGCTCTCCCAGTAGCCAAGTCCCGCGCGATGCAGGCTCTTCTCGTCAAGTGAAAAGCCGAGCGGCCCCACGAGGTGCAGGCGCGACCCCGTGACCACGCAGGTGCGCCCGATGTTTCCCGTGTTGGCCGGAATCTCCGGGGCCACGAGCACGATGTTGAACACGTTGCCTCCAAACGGCGGAGCCGATGCCTTGTCCACACCAGCTATACTATCGTGAGCGATGCACCCAATCCGAAGGGAACCACATGATTAAGGACCTGGTGAAGGACGAGGCCATACTCTCCACCCCCTGCGAGCCCGCGACCGCCGAGGACGCGCCGGTTGTGCAGGACCTCATTGACACGCTCTCCTCCATCGAGGACGCTTCCTGCCTCGCCGCAAACCAGATTGGCGTAACCAAGAACCTCTTTGTCTACCAGGACGACAAGGGCGAGAACCACGCCATGTTCAACGCCAAGATCCTCATGGCGCTCGGCGGCGCCAAGGTGTACGAGTCCTGCCTCACGCACGAGGACCCCGTGCACGTGACGCGCTTCGCCAAGATTAAGGTCTCCTATGACGAGCTCGTTGACGGCCAGCTCAAGACGCGTCGTCGCGACTTCACCGGCTGGGTTGCCCAGATGATCCAGCACATGGTCGACCACTGCAAGGGCAAGTACGTGTAGGAGCCCACGGGGCAGCAGGTGCCCAGGGGCGGCAGGTGTGACGCTGGCCCATGGGCCCTGGCTGCCTGACAGGCGAGAAAAGCCTGACAGGTCGCCTCCGTCCCCAACTGTCAGGTGGGGACTAGCAGCGATGCGCGCTGGGGCAGATGTCCTCGAGGACGCAGCCGTCGCAGCGCGGGCCGCGGGCCACGCAGGTGTCGCGGCCATGCTTGATCCATTGGTGGTTCACCGGCCCCCAGAGCTCGCGCGGCAGCAGGCGCAGCAGGTCCTGCTCGGTCTTGAGCGGCTCCTTCTCATGCGTCTTGGGCGAGAGGGCCAGCCGGTGCGCGATGCGGTTGACGTGCGTGTCCACCGCGATGCCCTCCACGATGCCAAACCCCACGTTCATCACGATGTTGGCGGTCTTGCGCCCCACGCCGGGCAGGCGCGTGAGCTCCTCCATCGTGTGCGGGACCTCGCCTCCAAACTCCGAGACGATCATCTGCGCGCACTCCACGCAGTGCCGGGCCTTGGACTTGTAGAACCCCAGGCTGTGGATGTACTCGGAGATCTCCTCCGGCGTGGCGGCCGCCATGGCCTCCGGCGTGGGAAAGCGCTCAAAGAGCGCCGGCGTCACCTTGTTGACCTGCGCGTCCGTGGTCTGCGCGGAGAGCAGGACCGCAATCGTCAGACGAAAGGGGTTCGCGTGGTCGAGAAAGCACTCGACCGGCCCGTACTTCTCGTCCAGGCGACGGCATACCTCAACGGCGCGCTCAACCTTGGCCTGCTTGGTCTCTCGTGGCATGATGGCCCCCTCGTGACGCTTTGGGTTCATACTACGAGATGATAGGCGAGAAGGGCGGAGGGCGCACATGAACGTCACCTGGGACGCGCGGGGCTACGAGC
>CASEGE010000282.1 GCA_949287335.1 uncultured Olsenella sp.
CGCGGCGGGCGCGGGGCGGCGGGCGCGCGGGGCGGGTGTGGACGGTTTGCGACAGTTCCGAGGCTCAAAGTGTCGCATCGCGTCCACAACTCGTCAGGTGGGGACAGCTTGCGACACTTCCGGGGCTCAAAGTGTCGCGAAGGGTCCACAGTTTGGCAGGTGGGGACGGTTTGCGACAGTTTGGATGGTCAAAGTGTCGCGAGGCGTCCCCAGACCAACAGATGTGGACGGTTTGCGACACTTCCGGAGCTCAAACTGTCGCATCGCGTCCACGCGCCTACTCACCGTGGACAGTTTGCGACACTTTTTCAGAAAAACCTGACAACACTCCTCCGTCCCCATTTGTCAGGTTGGTGCCGATGCCGGAGAAGAGCAGGTGGAGGGCCTCACGGGCCACGTCCTCGGGAGGGGCGTCAACGTCACGCGCGCCCACGTGCTCGAAGACGAGAAACGTTCCCGCCACGGCCGCGGCTGCCACGGCGCTGTTGACCTCGGGGCGCACGAGCCCCTCCCCCTTCGCGCGCTCGATCTGCGCCGAGAGGATGTCCACGACCCGCGCAAGACGCAGCGTCGCCACCGGCGAGGACGTCGCCACGCCGCCGCTCATGGCAAGCGCGTGGGGTCCTCCCGAGCGCACGGCATCCACGAGCGCGCCCATGAGTCCAAAGATCGACTCGGCAGCGGAGCTCGCCGTGGCCACAACCTCCTCCACCCGGGCAACCAGCTCGTCGACGGCACGCTCCGTTACGGCGCGCACCAGCTCGTCTCGATCGGAAAAGTAGTAGTAGACGGAGCCCTTGGACAGGCCGCAGCGCTCCGAGACCTCCGCCATCATGAATCCCGCCGAGCCACGCTCCTCCATGAGATCGGCGGCGGCGGACATGATCTTCTCGCGTGTGGCCGCGCTCTTGCGCGTGCGAGGGCGAGCAGCCGCCTCCGCGCGGGCGCGGTCCCCGGCAGCCGCCCCTGCGCCCCGCCCGGTGGCCGCCCCCGCAACGTGCTTGTCCGTTCTTCTCGCAGACATGCTGCCCTCCTTCTTCAGGGTCATTCTAGCAGGCGCTCATCGTTCGTTCAGTATTTTTGAACTGGATTCAAATATTTTTGACGCGAGTGTATAAAGCGCCAACCAGAGGGCAACAAGCTCGTCAGCAGCAGCGCGGCCCAAAGGAGGGGCACATGAAGGCGGCAGCGAGAATCTTTGCCCGCGACCTCAAGCGAATACTCACCAACCCTGTGGCCGTGATCGTGGCGGTAGGCGTGTGCCTGCTCCCCTCGCTCTACGCCTGGCTCAACATCCTTGCCAACTGGGACCCGTACAAGAACACGGGCACCGTCCCCATTGCGGTGGTGGTGGAGGACGCGGGCGCGGACGTCCCCGGCATGGGCGAGGTCAACGCAGGTGCCATGGTGAGGGAGTGCCTTGAGGAGAACCACCAGCTCGGCTGGACCTTCGTCGACAGCAGGGACGATGCCGTGGACGGCGTGAGCGCGGGGCGCTACTACGCCGCGTTTGTCATCCCCTCGGACTTTACCCAGACCCTTGCCGGCGCCCTTGAGGGCCACGTGAGCCGGGCGCACGTGGCCTACTACGTAAACGAGAAGGTCAACGCCGTGGCGCCCAAGGTCACGGACACCGGCGCCACCACGCTCGAGGACCAGATCGCAAGCGAGTTTGTCTCGGTCGCGGGCGAGGCGGTGGCCGAGAAGCTCCAGGGCGCCGTGGGGTCTGCCGCGAGTGACGTGGACAAGGCGCGCTCGGATGCGCTCTCCACCCTGCGTGCCGTCCAGGGGCAGCTGGACGGGCTTGCCGAGAAGGTCGATGCGGCCCGCGCCACCATCGGCGACGCGCGGGGGACCGTCTCTCAGGCGCGCGGCACGCTCTCGGACGCCAAGCAGGCAACCGGTGAGTTCTCGTCCTCGCTCGAGGGCGCTCTGGGCTCGCTCGCGGGGGCACGCGAGCGCGGGCGCGCCTTCTCGCGCGAGCTCTCGGACGCGCTGGGCACGAGCCTCTCCACGGTATCCGGCATCTCCTCGCTCGCGAGCCACGACATCGGGCAGGTGGCCGGGGACATCGGCTGGGCACAGGGGGTGCTCGACTCCGCGATCTCGCAGCTCCGCGCGGCAAACGGCACCGTCAAGAGCCTGAGCGCCTCGCTCGAGCACGCGCGCCAGACCGTCGTCTCGCTGGCGCCGGGTGACGCGAGCGGCGACGCGGGCAC
>CASEGE010000283.1 GCA_949287335.1 uncultured Olsenella sp.
CCCATGCGCTGCTGCGCCGCGTGCCGCCCGTGGGGAGCGGCTACTTTGCCTCGAGCACGTTTGCCGTGGGCGAGGAGGTCCCCTTTGAGGACGTGCCCGCGCTGCTCGTGGGCATGGGCTACACGGACGCCGGTGAGGTTGACGCGCCCGGCACCTTCCACGTGCACGGCGACACCGTCGACGTCTTTCCCGCGCAGGCCACGAGCCCCGTGCGCATTGAGTTCTTTGGCGACGAGATCGACCGCGTGCGCCGCATGGTGCCCTCCACGGGCCAGACCATCGGCGAGCTTCACGAGGTCACCGTCTCGCCCTGCCGCGAGCTCGCCCTCACCGACGAGACCGTTGCCATGGCCGAGCGCCAGCTCTACAAGGCGGCCCAGGAGAGCAGCAAGACGGCCGCTGACCTCGAGCTCATTCGCCAGCGCGCCGCCGCGCCCGCGCTCGAGCGCTACCTGCCGCAGCTCTATGGCCGCACGTCGAGCCCGCTTGAGCACATCAGCCAGGACACCCTTGTGGTTCTCGCCGAGCCGCGCGCCCTCTTTGACGACTGCATGCGCGAGTACGACGATCTCACCGCTGCGGCAAACGCCGCCCACGTGAAGCTCGACGGCCTCTTCACCTCCCCGCGCGAGATGGACTTTGGCTCGCAGCAGCGCCTGACCTTCTCCTCCATGCTGCGCGCGGGCACCGGGGCCTCTACGGCCGAGCTCACCGTTCGCCAGCCCGGCATCGCGGGCTCTGACTCCAAGCTGCTGGGCCGCGTGCGCCAGCTCGTGAAGGACCGCTCGGTCGTGCTGTTTGCCGTGCCCGACCGTGGCGCGCGCGAGTCCCTTGAGCTGCGCTTCTCGGACGAGAACATCCCCTTCGCCGAGTCCCTGGGAACGGCTGCCGAGAACAACGACCCGCAGGTGCCGCCCCTTGCGCGTGGGCAGGTCACCTTTACGGACGCGCCCGTCCCCGCGGGCATAGAGATTCCCGCCGCGTGCCTGGCGGTGCTCTCCGTCTCTGACCTCACGTCTCGCACGGCCAAGGCGCGCCGTCGCGCGCGCCGCGTGGACCCCACGAGCGTGACCTTCCCGTTCAAGCCCGGTGACTACGTCGTCCACGCCACGCACGGCATCGCGCTCTTCTCGGACATCGTGCGCCAGGAGGTGGCGGGGCGCGAGCGCGACTACTTCCTGCTGGAGTACGCCGGCGAGGACAAGCTCTTTGTGCCGCTCGAGCAGGTGGACCGCATCACGCGCTATGTGGGCCCGGACGGCAGCTCGCCGCGTCTCACGCGTCTCAACACCGCGGACTGGTCCCGCGCCACGGGGCGCGCCCGCAAGTCGGCCAAGAAGCTCGCCTTTGACCTGGTGGACCTCTACACGCGTCGCAGCTCCGTGCCCGGCTACGCGTTCTCCCAGGACACGCCCGTCCAGGAGGAGATGGAGGCGAGCTTCCGCTACGACCTCACGCCCGACCAGCGCTCCGCCATCGCCGACATCAAGGCCGACATGGAGGCGCGTCGCCCCATGGACCGCCTGCTCTGCGGCGACGTGGGCTTTGGCAAGACTGAGGTTGCCCTGCGCGCGGCGTTCAAGTGCTGCCAGGATGCCAAGCAGGTCATGGTGCTCTGCCCCACCACCATCTTGGCGCAGCAGCACTTTGAGACGTTCTTCTCGCGCTTTGCCCCCTTTGACCTCAAGGTGGCCGTGCTCTCCCGCTTTGTGACGCCCGCCCAGCAGCGCCGCTCGCTCGAGGGCTTTGCGGACGGCTCGGTGGACGTGCTCATTGGCACGCACCGGCTGCTCTCGGCCGACGTCAACCCCTACGACCTGGGCCTCGTTATCATCGATGAGGAGCAGCGCTTTGGCGTGCAGCACAAGGAGCAGCTCAAGAACATGCGCGAGCAGGTGGATGTGCTCACGCTCTCGGCTACGCCCATCCCGCGCACGATGCAGATGGCCATGAGCGGGGTGCGCGACATGAGCCTCATCATGACGCCGCCCCCCGGGCGCCTGCCCGTAAAGGTCACGGTGGGGGAGTGGGACCCGGACATCGTGAGCGCCGCCATCCGAGAAGAGCTGGCGCGCAAGGGTCAGGTCTACTACGTGAGCAACCGCGTGCACACCATCGACGACGCGGTGAGTCGCGTGATGGAGGCGGCGCCGGAGGCTCGCGTGGGCGTGGCGCACGGCAAGATGAGCGCCCGCGAGGTCGAGGACGTGATGCTGCGCTTCCAGGAGCACGAGATCGACGTGCTGGTTGCCACCACGATCATCGAGAGCGGCATCGACAACCCGCACACCAACACCCTTATCATCGAGGACTCGCAGCGCCTGGGCCTGGCGCAGCTCTACCAGCTCAAGGGCCGCGTGGGCCGCGGTCGCACGCAGGCCTACGCCTACTTCATGTTCCCGTCCGAGCAGCCGCTCACGCCCGAGGCAACCGACCGCCTCACGGCTATCAACGAGTATCAGGACCTGGGCAGCGGCATGAAGATCGCGATGCGCGACCTCGAGATCCGCGGCGCGGGCTCGCTCATGGGCGCCGAGCAGCACGGCAACCTCTCCAGCGTGGGCTTTGACCTCTTCACGCAGATGCTCGGTGAGGCCGTGGCGGAGGCGCGCGGCGAGACGCGCGACGTTGAGCAGGCGGAGGTCACCATCAACCTGCCGGCGGACTTCTTCCTCGCCGAGGAGTACCTACCCGACGTGGACAAGCGCGTGCTCGTGTACCGCCGCCTGGCGGCGGCCGTGGACCTGGCGGAGGTGGACGCCGTGCAAGAGGAGTGCGAGAAGGACTTTGGCGCGCTTCCCCTTGCCGGGCGCAACCTCTTCGACCGCGCTCGCGTGCGCATCCGCGCGCAGCGTCTGGGCTGCACGAGCGTGGCGCTTTCGGCGGGCCGTCTCGTCTATTTGGGCATGGAGGTGCCGCGTGCCGTGGCGCTCAAGCTCAAGGGTCGCGGCGGCGTGGTCTACCCCAAGACCAAGAAGGTGGCCTACCCGTTCCATCGCAAGGACGAGGAGGTCATGCCGGCCGCGCTCGGCGTGCTCGAGGAGATTGGCGGCGACGACGAGGTGGAGGGCGAGGAGTAGCGGGCGTGCCGGCGGTGCCGGAACTCGGGCCGACGTTCTGGTGTCCGAGCCAACGTTTGGTGTCCGAGCAAGCGCCCTTCTCGCCATTGCTTCCTCTGCCGTCGACTCATTTCCCGAAGTGAGTCGGGCTTGGCGCTCATTTCCGGAAATGAGTGACTAGACGCGACTCA
Source organism: uncultured Olsenella sp. (assembly GCA_949287335.1). Lineage (GTDB taxonomy): Bacteria > Actinomycetota > Coriobacteriia > Coriobacteriales > Atopobiaceae > Thermophilibacter. Next base: position 3,251 of record CASEGE010000283.1, read on the forward strand.
TTTCCGGAAATGAGTCGTAAACCGCCCCTCAGGCAACTCATTGCCAGAAGTGAGTCGTAAATCGACCCTTCTGGCCACTCATTTCCCGAAGTGAGTCGTAGGCCGTCCCTTCTGACCACTCATTTCCGGAAATGAGTTCATCGCTTCACCGGCGTTTGCTTGCCCGGGCGATTCGGCCTCTCTGCCGGATGCAAATCCGGATTTGAGTGGGTGTGCGCAAATTGCCGGCCTCGGCACGCTCGGCGAGAAGCGCGCACGCAAATTGCCGGCTTCGGTACAAGACGAGAAGTGTGACCTGCGGTTTTTCTCACTAGCGCATACAAAAACGGGGCGTCGGCACGCCGTTTGTGCCGACGCCGCCAAAACGTGTGCGCCCCGCCCCTGCCCGCGCCTCCCGCCCACGCCCCGTCCCGCCCGCGCGGTAGAATCAACCGAGAAGAACGCCGCACCAAAGGAGCCCCTCATGTCCCAGACCGCCGACCGCATTGACGCCGAGACCGCCGCCCGCCCGGGCGCGCCCGTCGCGCACCCCGAGTTCGACCGCCTCGTGCGCACGATGTGGCGCCTGCGCCAGCCGGACGGCTGCCCGTGGGACCGCGAGCAGACGCACCGCTCGATCACCAAGAACATGGTCGAGGAGGCCTACGAGGCGGTGGAGGCCATCGAGGCGGATGACGTCGCACACCTGGTGGAGGAGCTCGGCGACGTCCTGGAGCAGGTGGTGCTCCACGCCCAGATTGCCGCGGACGAGGGCTCCTTCACGATCGACGACGTCATCCACGGCCTCAACGAGAAGCTCGTGCGCCGCCACCCGCACGTCTTTGGCGAGCATGCGGCGGCCGGCGACGGCGGCG
>CASEGE010000284.1 GCA_949287335.1 uncultured Olsenella sp.
ATTGGCAAAGCTGCCGCTCTGAGAAGCGGGCTCAAGCGTGAACTCGGCGCCGGGGAGCTGAGCCCCCCCGTTGGTGCTCACCTTGATCAAGGTGACCGAGGTCTGCTTGTCCGTGGCGGTAATGGTCACAACGCCGGAGGCCGCATCCTCGCTGACGGCATAGTCGCCGGTGCCGCCCGTATGCGTACCCAGCGTCACCGTGCCGTCATCCCCAACGGTGAACTCAACCTTACCTGCAATCTCGTAGCCGTTAGGGGCAACAACTTCGCTGAGAACATACGTGTTGCCCGCAACAAGGGAGGCGCTGTCAATTGAATACGCCGTCGCATCATTATTGGCAAAGACTCGAGTGCCCGTGGTGCCATCAGCCCACGCAGAGCCTTCCTTGGGCGTAATCTCAAACGTCACGCCTGCGAGCAGTTTGCCGTTCTCGTCCACCTTGGCAAGGGAGACCTCGATGGAGGGGTCGGTGGCCTTTATGACAAGGCTGTCGCCAATCACGCCATAACCGACAGGAACCTGGCCCATGGTCTCGATAGTTCCGTCGGGCTTGACCTTGAACACCAGCGAGCCCTCGATGAGCTCGTAGCCCTTGGGCGCCTTGGTCTCCGTGAGCACATAGGTCTCATTGGCAATGAGAACACCAGTGAGATCGATCTTGCCGTTCTCATCCGTCCTCTTTACCAGATTGCGGTTTCCATCCAGCTGCGTACCATCGACAAAAGTCCCGCTGATTGTGAACTCAGCGTCGGCATAGGGGTTGACAACAGAGGACGTCTGCGGCTTGTTGCCATCCTTCTCTAGCGTGATAGAAATCTGAGTGTCGGTCGCGGTGGTGAGGTTGATGCCGCCGTCCTTGCTCACGGCGTAGGAGCCGGAGCCGCCCGTGGCGGTCCCGGGGTTCACCACGTTGCCGTTCTTGTCCACCGTGAAGGTGACGGACCCGGCGAGCTCGTAGCCCGCAGGGGCCTCGGTCTCGCGGAGCGTATAGGGCTTACCCGCGATGAGCAGAGCATCCCGAAGCTCGGCAACACCGTTGACGGTACTGACCGTGACGGAATCCTCCCCGTTGGCAAGCTCGCCCTCAATGACAAAGGCAGCCTTGCCGGAAAGTACGTTGCCACTGGCATCCGTCTTCTTGATCCTCAGGCGCGTCGCAGCGTTCTCGGCGGTTACCCTCTGCTCGCTCTCGACCGTGGTGCGGCTGATCGTGAACTCCTGGCTCGTCACAGGCTTGTCGTTCACGTGGCCAACGTAACCGTCCTTGACGCCGGTCTCGACAAAGCGGTACGTGCCCCACTCAAGATCGTCAACGGTGATCTGTCCGTTGCCATCCGTGGTGAGGCTGGTCTTGACGTCGGTCCATACGTCGCCGGCAACTTCCTTCTGAAGCGAGAAGACCACGCCCTGGAGCACGTTGCCCTCGTCGTCGGTCTTGGTCAGCGTGGCCTTGCCCGTCAGGCGCTCGTTGGGGACGCCGTTGGCATCAAGCTTGAAGTTCTCCGCGGCGGCACCGAGCTGGCCCTTGGCAGTACCGTCGGTCTGAACGTTGGCGTCGGCCAGGCTGTACACGAACTCGGTGTCATGATCGACGTTCTCAAGCTCAAAGGTCACGACGAACTTCTCGCCGTCGTTCACCGGCACCTCATAGCCCTGGTTGGCCGTCTCAACAAGGCGGTACTCGCCCTTCATGTTGAGGGTGAGCTGGAGCACGCCAGCAGTTCCGTTAGCAGGCTTGTCGGCACCTGCCGCCTTGTAGCCATTGCCGTCATCCAGCGTCAGGGTGTAGCTCTTGTCGGTCTTGAGGCCCGTGGCAACGTCCACCCAGTCCTTGCCGTTGTGATACTGGAGCTTGAACTCAGCGTCGCTGATAGCAGCCTTGTTCTCAGCGTCGGCATCATACTTGGGCAGGCTCACCGTCACCTGGAAAGGCGTGTTGAGCAGCGTGTTGCCCGGATTGGACGTTGCGTTGTCCTTGACCGTCACCTTATTGGCGGCTCCGTGGTTGGTCTCCTGGTCGATAGTGAAGGGGAACTTCAGCTCGTCGCCAGACGGGTAGTAGGCATCGTCGGTGGTCGTAGTCTCGAGCAGGTAGTAGCTACCCGCCTGAAGACCGTCAGCGAGGCTCTTGCGCTCGTCGCCGCCCACGCCAAGGTCGACGCCATCCTCAAACTCGACGTCAGTTGCCTTAGAGGAGTCAAAGACGCCATTCGCGTCGGTGGTCAGCCCCTTGGCGAGAAGGACCTCGGACCCGTCGTCGTTCACGCGGTAGAGGTAGAAGGTCACGCCTTCGAGCTTCTTGCCGTCCGCGGTGCCGAGCGCCTTCGTGAAGGTGAAGTAGCCGTCGAAGACCTGATCCGTAACCGTGATCTCCTCCGCGTTCTCACCCGGCTTGGTCGAGTTGACCGAACCGTCCTTGCCGATCGTCAGGTTGGTATCCGCCGCGCGAGCGTAGCCCTCGGGCAGCTCGCCGGTCTCGACGATCTTGTAGGTTCCGGCCTTGAGCCCAACGATGTAGCCGGCATTGGTATCTTTCATCTCAACGGCGCCAGTGGTGTCGGCAGAGCCGGACTTGATGTTGCCACCCGTCCAAACCTCGGACGCCGCCTTGCCGTTCTGCCACACGAAGCTCGTCTCGTTTCCGCTGGCGTCGCGCTTCCACACGGCGTAGACGGTCTGCTTGTTGGTGCTCATAACGGAGAGCTCAACGTCGTTGACCTCGTCCTTGTCCTTGTCCTTGGAGTCGCTCACCTTGTCGAGCGTGAAGCGCGTGGCGACGTTGGTGATATCTTTGCTGTAGTCCTTATCAACTGTTGGGTAGAAGCCCGGAACAGAGCCCTCGTCCTCGCTGGCACGGTACTCGTAGGTGTTGCCCTCGCCATCCTTCCCGGGAAGGCCCGTGTACTCCCATTCCCAGACGCCGTCGTTGTTGGCGTCGGACCACGCGGGCTGCATCAGGGTGCCGTCATCGTAGGTAGCCCTCTCCCACGTCTTGCCATCGTCATTGGAGCGCTCGAGCGTCATCTTGACGCTGGGGACACTGCCATCCGAAGGCAGCGACGGCTTGAGGCCGGTTCCGTAGTCGTCCCACGCCTTGGTGCCCTCGAGCTCAGTGGTGAAGAGCGTGTTGGTATAGGTCTGGGACCTTTCCTCACTTCCCTCAACCCTGTCAAAGTCGACAACCGCGTTGCCCTCGCCAACGTTCTCGCTGAGCGCTCCAGTAACGTCATAGCCGCCCGGAACAGCCTCGACGGCACGGTAGATGAGCTCGTTGCCCTTTTTGTCGTAGGCAGGGAGGTTTCGGAAGGTGTAGGAGTTTGTGTTGAAGGTTTCGGCGCCCTCAGTCAGGCTGCCTGTGACGTCATGACTGATTTGACCCGTTGCGTTTTTGACTTCTGTCCAAGTCTTACCGTCGTCGCTCGAGACCTGGAGCTGATAGGTCACGGTCCAGATGGGGTTGTGGTACTGATCGAACGCCTCGTCGCGCAGGCCCCAAATGTTGTCGTCATCGTCCCAGACCTTGGTGACCTTGAGGTCGGTAGTCAGGAGGAAATTCTCGACAAGGGTGCTGCTCAGCATCCCGCTATCGTCGTTCAGGGTTGTTTCCGAGGTGCCAACGTAAGACTCAGCCTGAGGAGCGTACTGGATGGCACCATCATCCTGCTTGGCGATGTTAATTCCGGTATCGCCCACCTTGGTCTCGATCACGCGGTACTGGAACTCGTAGAGCGTGGAGTCGCCCGCGCTCCTCTTCGCGAAGATCGGGACGGTGTTCCACTGGTAGTCCCAGCCGCCGTCTTCGTCTAGGGTCTGCGTGGCGTCGAAGCCCGTGAGGGAGAAACCGCTGCCCAGTGCAGTTGTGAACGCATCGCTGGCATTCAACCATGCGCTCCAAGGATCGTTCTCACCCGTCCGGTAACGCGCCTGAAGCTCGACCTCAACCGACTTAGGCCTGAAACCCCACTCGTCATCGGCGTTCTGGACAGGATTGCCGTCCGCGCCAACGCCGTACCACTTCTTCTCCACCTCGGCAGAGCCCTTGAGGCCATTCTCAAGGTCATCGAGAGATCCAGTCCAGCTCCCCTCAGCGCCCTCCTTAGTACCCTCGCCCTTAGCGGTACCATCGATGATGCGATAGAAATCCGCCGCCGCGGGGATCAGGGACTCGGTAACCTCGTAATTCCACGCGCTGCCATCAGGTGCCCACTGCTCGAGACCAGAGATGGTGTAGGACCACTCGTCCCCAGTCGTAAACGTCCATTTGAGCTCGTAGCCCTCACCCTCGGTCAGCTCCTCCACCTGACCACTGTCAGACGTGCGCTTGACTGTGAGGGTAATGTCTTTCGTCGTGAGGCGCACGTTGAACGCGTCGCCGTAGTCGTCCCACTTCTTGCTGCCGGTCAGCTCAAGCTTTTCGTAGTCATATTTATTGGCGAACGTGATGTCCGGTCTTGTGTCGTCCTTCGCTACCACCGAGTTGCCGTTCGTGTCAACCGCAGCGGGTGAGCAAGCGCCTTCGACGTCAGTTCCGTTCGGAGCCGTAACGGGCTCGTCCGTCACGTCCAACTCAGAGTTAGCATTACCCAGCACCACCGTAGTGGTGTAGCCATCAATGGTGCTCTCGACCACGTAGTACTCGTAATCGGACCCGTTGGGAGCCCACATGTCGAGACCATCGAAGGTGTAGGTAAAGCTTCCGCTCTGATCGACCTTCTGGGCAATCTCTTCACCCGTGAGTGTCACTGAAGTGACCTTCTCGGGTTTGCTCATCGTTTCGCCCGCGCCGCCGGTAAAGAAGCTGATGAGGCCCTCGAGAATCCCACCCGGCTTCTCGCTGCCGTCCCTGTCGTAGCGGCGATACAGCGTGTAGGTGATGTCCGGATACTTGTCTCCGCTCGCGCGGTCACCCGTGAAGAACTTCTTCACCGTGAGGTTGCCCTCGGTGGGGTTGAACGCGTTAGTAATGAAGAACGAACCGGTCACACCGTGACGAATGTCGTAGACTTGCTCGCCGTCCTCGGCAACGTGCTCGTCATCGGCGAAGTTGGTCTCTTCAATCTGTTCGATTGCCATGGAAGCATCGGAGCCGATCAAGCCCGTAATGACCTCGATGGCACGATACTCGTAGATCTTGCCTTCGGAATCGTAACGCGGGAGCTTCTCTCCGTCGATGTCCTCCGTAATGTTGAAAGTAAAGCGCTTCGGATCGTCTTTGTCTGGCGTGAGGCCATCCTGATATGCGACAGCGCCTGTTCGAGGGGTAAGGGACTGCGTTTCCTCATCGTAGTCCACATACAGCTCTGGCCACTCTTCTCCAACATAGCGACGCTGGATGAAGACCGTAACCTTGGGAAGCTCGAGGTCGCTCAGGTCGTAGTTGCCTGGGATGTTGGTCCAGAGCTTCTCACCGTTGACCTCAAGCTCACCCGTAAGGCTGTTCACGAAGACGTTGCCGGACCTCACGGCATAGTCGGAGCCGGTCGAAGTGACATCGGCATCGTCGCCGGTCTCGGTATCGACGACATCACCCTTACCGAGGGTTGCGCCAGCGTAGCCCTTGAACTCAACGGGGGCATAGCCCAGGCTTGTGCCGTCGCTCGACATGGTCTCAGAGGCAAAGTATTCGTACTCGTAGCCGCTCTCGTCGTACTTCTGCAGACCAGTGATCTTGCAGATCTGGTCATACTGGGCGGCAAGATTGCTCGAGGTGCCGCCCTGATGGTCCTGCGCGGCCTCCTCGTTGGGCTCCCACAGGAAGTGGACGTAGCCGTCGACGGACTCAAGCTTGCCGTCGGACCCTCTGCGATAGAGCGTCAGGTAGATATCCGGGCGAGAGCCGCTCTCGTAGGTGTAGGTGTCGTTCCACTCCTTGTAGAACTGAACCTCCGTAGTGCCCTGACGCTTGTTCTCGGCGCTAAATGTCTGCTTGTCATGGAAGTGACGGTTGCCAATCTCGTAGGCGTCCTCGGTCACCGATTTCTCGTAGTCCCCATGATTGCCAACCCACTCCTCGCTCACCGAGTAGTGGACGACCACGCCGTCTCCCGTGTACTTGGGAAGGCCGTAGATGTAGGTGACGTTCTTCTCGCCAGAGTCGCCGCTTCTGTCAACGGGAACGACAAGCGTCTTGCCGCCATCCTTGACCGTTGCCCCCGTCAGCGGCTGGTTGCCGGCCTCGTTGGAGAAGAGGGGGATGTTGTTGCCGTTGGTCAGCTGGACAAATGCCTGGTCCGTGTCCTTGTTTACGGAGAAGACTGCGCCCGCGTCGTCGACCGTGAGCTCGAAGTTGGCCTCGGGGCGCTTCTCCTTGTCCGCGCCCTCGTCGAGCCAGGTCTTCTCAACGGACAGATCAATCAGGCCAATGCGGCGGTTGCTCACCGAGAGCAGCTGCTTACCGAAGGGTCCGGGCTGGTCCTTGGAGTCGGTGTAGGTCACCTCGTAGACGTGGTCGTTCGTGGCAACACGCTCGTTATCGGCGTTGATGTAATCGTCATTCCACGCCGTGTTGATCCAAGAAGCATCGTAGTCCGCAGGCTGAGTATTGCTCCACGCGACCGCCTCGCTGTAGGTCATGACCTCATACTCGGTCCCATCAACATCGACAAGTTTAGTCTCGACAATATCGAGATCGCTGGTCTTGAGATCTCCCACGGGGATGCTTACCTCATAGAACCAGGCGTTACTTTCCGAGAGCTTAACTTCGGTGAACACGTGACCCTCTTTGAAGGTGGTTTCGCCGTCCTTCGTAGTGAGGTCACGCGCGGCGCGCACCTCAACCACGCAGGTGAGACGATGCGCGGAGTCATCGCCGTCGACCCAGTCCTTGGTGATGTGGAACTCGGTCGCCTCACCGGGGCCGTAGGAGTTCCTGAACATTGTGAGGTGTCCCTCGGCATCGTACTCGCGCACGGTATGCCAACCCTCAACGGGCTCCTCAACAACACGGTAGGTATAGCGGCCGCCGCTCTCCGTGTAGAGGGGCAGATCGAGAATCTCGAGATAGTATGGGCTCGTCTCCTGCACAGTAGGACCAGAGATGCCCAAGTCCTTATTTGTTATCACGGTTGCTTGCTCGTCCACGATGCCGTCGAGCGTGTAGGAGCCGACTTTGTTGCTTCCCTGGTAGAGAGTGACCGTCACCTTGTCCGCACGGGTCTTGTCGGGCTGCTTGCGGTCGTAGACGGGATCGCCATTATCGTCGAGCTCAGGCTGCTGCCAGAGCTTTTCAACGTATTCGTCAGTAGTGTTGTCAAAGGAGTTGACAATTTCGCCCGTCTCCTCGTCGACCGTTGAGGTGAACACGACTGAGTCAGTCGTCTCAGAATTGCCCTCGGTGGACTTCAAGGAGAGCGTAAAGGTCGCCTCCGTACCATCCTCGCTGGCTTTGAAGTTAGTCTCTGCGCCGCCCTGTTTTACATCGGTCTCCACCCAGCGGTACTCGTACTCACGGCCAAGCTTGTCGTAGCGCTCTTCTTCAGAGGAAATGGTCTGCGAGAGCTGCTCGGCGGTGAAGCCGTTGAGCTCTTGGGTGCGAACCGTCTCCCATTCTGCATCCTCGACACCCTCGGGACGACGCTGGAGGGTGAACTCGCAGGTGACGTCCTTGAGCTGGTCGGCAAAGGCGTCGACCTTCCAGGTCTTGACCTGTTCGACCGTGATGGTCTCCTCGAGGCGGTTGCTCACAGTACCGCCGTTATAGGTGAGGCGGTCCGTGGTGGGACGGGTATAGCCATCGTCGAAGACCTCGGTTTCGGTTCTGTCGGCGTTGTAGTAGTTCGGCTTCGTGGTCGTAACGTTACCGTCCGAGTCCACGCTGCCGAGCACCGTCTCATAGTCCTCCGGGACGGTCTCCTCGCGAACACCGTAAACGAAGGGGTAGCCGTCGGAGTCGTATTTGGGAAGGCTGAGGCCCTCGTGCTGCTCGAGAAGCAGGGCACCGAGGTCGACCGTGTTCCCCTCTATTTTTGAGGGGTTGAAGGTGATGGTGACAAACGCACCGGCGTTGTCAGCAACCTGCGAGGCAGTCGCCGCACTTCCGTTATTGGAGTAGCGCCAAAGGGTGAAAGTGATTTCCTCGTCCGGGCGAGCATTGTCTGCGTTGCTGTTATCGAGCCACTGCTTGGTGGCATCAAAGCTCGTAGTGCCCGTATGGGTGAGCGTCACGGTGCCGTTGTTGTAGGCATGCGTCGTGTCAGAGCCGTGGTTGGACGAGGCACTGTTATTGAAGGTCGCAGCGTAGTAGTCCTTGTATCCGCCAACGGGCGTCTCATCGCCTCCGGTGTATTCGAGGCGATACTCAATCGGCTTTCCGTCGACGGTGTAGCGGGGAAGGTTGCCAGACAGTATCCCGCTGTTTGAGTCATCGTCAGACGGGTTCCAGTTAAGCCCGCCACCAAGGTCGGTGTTTATCGAACTCTGGTCGGTAATCTTGCCGACCTCGAAGCGCATTCCCTCGACCCGCTTGTTGTCGACAACCGCCTGGAGGAAAAGATACTCCCCCGTTTTCTTTCCGAGCTCCTCAAACTCCTCGTTGCCGATCTTGCCGACGATATTGAATGTCTGCTCAGCCAGCTTCTGGAACGTCTGGTTGGCCGTGACGACATCGCTGCCTGCGGTAGTGGCAACCTCAGGCGCGCCGCTCCTGAAGTAGGAGTCGCTGCTGTACTCGTTCTCATCGACAAGGCGCCAGGTCACCTCGCAGGTGACATCCTTGCGCTCCCACAGCGGCTCACCGGTCTCGGTATCGTAGAGCTTGTTTCCCTCGTCATCCGTCTTCTGCTCATAGCCAATCTCCGTCACAGACGTGGGGAGTCCGGAGACGGAGGCGGTGTACTCGTTGACCATGGAGGCAGCGAGGGAGACAGCGGGGGGATTGTCCTTCCAACCCAGCTGCATCTCCGCATTATCTGCGGTGTACACGTACTCTGTGCCATTGATAGTAAAGTAGAGCTTGTAGCCAGCCTGAAGCGTATCGGTGCTGGGACGGTCGGACTCGTTGTTGTCCGCCCACGTGGTCTTTATCGTCAGCGAGGCATTGAAGTTCTCGGGGCTCTTGGCGCCGTTGTCATCGGGTTTGCTCTCATCGGAAGCGTTGACAAGCGGAAGCAGGCCGTTGATGGAACTCAGTGACGAGATATCGGTTGCGGTCTCGTCGTCGGTCTGGTCGTCCTTCTCGTCTTCCTGCTCCTGAGGCTCCTCAGGGGCGGGAACCACGACACCGAGCTGATCCGCGAGCTCTGCCATACCGGGAAGCACGAGAGTTGCCTCCTGCTTGACGTTCTCGTCGTCGGCCTTGGTCTGGAGGGTCCACGTGAGCTCGGAGGCTTCGTCGGTCAGGAGCTCGGCCTTTACGGCAACCTTGAGGTCGATGGAGGCGTCGAGCTTCTCAATCTGCTCCTTGCCCTCGGTCTGGGCAGCGGGAACGGTCCCCTCGGTGGGGTTGCCCACGTAGTAGGCAGTGGTGTTCTCAGTGTCGGCCGTCTCGACGGGCTCCATGAAGGTCACCTTGAGCATGGTGCCCTCGTTCTCGATGGTGCCCTCGGCAATCTTAAGGGTGGTGGGGTTGCCCTCTTCGTCCGACTGGAAGATGTCGAAGGAATGCTTGTCGTTGTCGACCATCTGGTCGGAAATGGTCATGCCCTCCGGAAGGGTGACGGTAAAGGAGTCGCCGGGGAGCACGACGGTGTGGTTGCCCGTGTCGACGTCGTCAACGGATGGGTTGAGCTGGAACGTAAGGTCGAGCGTGGCATCAAGCTGCTCAGAGAGGAGAGTGCGGAGAACGTCTGCCGGAGTTGTGGTGTCGGCTTCGTTGGTCGTTTGGTCGTTTTCGGTTTGGTCGATTGCGTTGTCGGTTTGGTCGGTCGTGTCTTCGGAGTCTGCCTCGGTCTCATCGCCGGCGTTAGCCTCGGCCTCGTCTTCGGAGTTATCGGTGGTGGCCTGAGCCTCATCGACGATTGCCTTGAGCGCCTCGGTGTCAAACGCAAGGCCGTCGGGCGAGCTCAGCGTGAGGTTATCGGTCTTTCCTGTCCAGTCCCAGGTTTCCACCTCGACGGAGTCGGCGTCGGTCTCGGTGGTGGTGTTGGGGTCCGGGGTTTCGGTCTCGGCGGTGTTGGGGTCCGGGGTTTCGGTCTGGGTGGTGTTGGGGTCCGGGGTTTCGGTCTGGGTGGTGTTGGGGTCCGGGGTTTCCGGCTCGACAGGATCAGAGGTGTCAGTCTTGTTGGGATCGGAGGTTTCAGCGGAGGTTTCGGCCTCAGTCTCAGTGGTGGTATTGGGGTCGGGGGTTTCGTCCTTGTTGGGGTCCGAGATATTTGTGTCTCCGTCGCCCTTTTCAGCATTGTTGGGCTCAGAACCCTTGTTGGAATCCGTGGGGTCAGAAGAATCGCTGGGGTCTTTTGGATCTCCAGGCTCATTGGTGTTTTCGGGGTCATTCAAGTCGGTGGGATCATCGGGATCAGTATTGTTGTCCTTCTGACCATCAACGTTGTCGTCAACCTGCTCGGTTCCCGGCTGGTTGCCAAGCCCATCGGCAAGCGTCTCAGCAAACGCGGTGGACATGCCGTTGTTGAAGAGCGACTCAACCGTCAGGATGAGCGCAAGCGCAAACGCAAGCGCCTTCTGTGCTGTGGTCCGCTCAGCATAGGACGAGGGTTTGGTACCTCGCTCGAGTGCTCGCGTTTCCGTCCTAGAGCTATACGACTTCCGACCCATAATGCACCTCACAATTCCTACCCCGGTTCGTGCTGGTACGAAACGGTACGAACCGGGCACACCGAAACCTTGCGGCATGCTGCACCCAGAATCTGTACAGACTCTTAAAATATGGCATGCCCGGGGGTACATTTCAAGGTACCGGGAGGTATTATTTCTTTCGGTTATGGCGCGCGTTATCATTTGTTATTGCAGGTAGTAAGTGTTGTTTGGTTTTCCAAGCTGGCACGTTATGTAGTGTTCGGGTACAACGGCAGTATTTGGTATAAAGCTCTATTTGAGGGGGCCGTACATTTATGTTGCGTCAACAACGGCCGTGCGAATCCCAGGCTCTTCTCGCCAGTGTCTCTAGCGCATCAAGCTGAGGTTTTTCTCGCCCGAGAGCGCTTTGTGTGCACTCCGTCCATCGTTGTGTACGCTATTCAGTTACTTATGGTTGTTTCTCGACCTGTTTACCTGCGGTTTTAATCCACATGGGACCGTACTATTATCTCAATTGTGTACATAAAGACTAAGCTGGTGTACACAAACACCGATGTTTTAGGTCAACAAATCAATTGGTCGGTGGTCGACCATTCTTGGTTGATCACCGACCAAACACAGCGGAGATGATACCTCGAGTGACACAATCACAGCATTCTATGGCGCAGCCAGTCGCGAAGGTAAGGAACCGCAAAGGTTAGTCTGCCGCGCCTTGGGCACTCAATAACGCCAGAGTCAATGAGTCGACGGCGGTACTTTTGAGCATAGTCCACTGTCACTTTCATGCGCTCCGCGACACTCGCCACGCTGCTAAAACCACTGTCGTGAGACATGGCAACCAAGAACTCCACGTCCTTATCGGAAAGCGACCTCAGTGTTGTCTCGCAGACATCATTCTCAAAGTCTGATTTCGCAGCTGATAAGGCAGCTTGAAGTTGACCCTCTGAAATCTCCCCACTCTCTTCAGCGTAAACCACAATGTTGTGACCTACGAGCTGCAGCAAGTATGGGGAGCCCTGCGTAAACTCAACGGATTCACGCATTTGGTCTTCCGTAATCCTAACCCCAAGCGATCCAAACGCCTTTGTGAAGAATGCCCGCACATCATCCAAGCGGAGCGGGCCAAGCTGCATCTTATGCGCCCTGTTGAGGAAAGTGAGAACACGGTCGTTAAGCGTTGCGGACACAGCTCCGGGTAGCCCCGCCATAACCAGGGCAACGTTAAGCCCTTCTCCAATTTGCTCTTGGTATACAGAAACGAGCTGACGAACCTCAATTGAATTGGCCTGGAGTTCGTCGATGAGTATGAGAACGCCGTGACCCATCTGGTTGAGCTTACGCACGAGTTGAGTGAGTTTGAATTGTGGGGTCTTGGTCTCCTGGACGTCACGCGTAAATTCAAGGCCGACAGAAAAGCCGAGTACTCCAACACTTCCGCCAGAAAGGCGAGGTGAGGAATCACTTACAAAGCGTGCACCGTTCTCCTGCACCTTCTCAACGATTCGCTCAAGCATTCCCTCTGAAACGCTCGTTGGCGTGGTGACGACAAAGCCTTGTTCGATAGCGCGATCGCGAAGTTCCCAGAGGAGCACCGTTTTGCCGGCTCCTCTTTGGCCCAGAAGAACTACCGACCTGCCCTTGCTTCCCGGAGCCTGTGCAAGACCATCTAGAAGCTCCCTTACCTCGAGCTCACGCCCAACGAGCGAGAGCGGTCTATTTCCAAAAGAGGGCGAAAAGACGGTATCCTCTCTCATGATGCCTCCTCAGTTTTCCTTTTTTTCCTATTTTTTCCTTTTTTTCCTATTCGTCAAGTAGCTGGGGTTATTCGATGGTGTTTTCTATTTTTGGTCGATAGAGAATCCCTGACCGAGAGTGCATGGCCAGGGCTAAGTGCGAGCATCTCACCCGAGAGCTTCACTCTCGAGGAGAAGAAACAACTTCTGCGCGACATAGTCGCGAGCCCCTCCGCCTTCGAGACAGAGAAGGCCGCGTTACGACAAGCGGTTTTGTGGTATTAAGTAATCGGCTTTCCCAAATAGGGAGGGTTTCCAAGTGCCGGGGACGTTTTCCCCGGCATTCGTCTTTTAAGGGCATGTCATGAGCAATCTGAGCCTGTTCCTCGACGAGTTGGGGAGCGACAACCTTCGCGACACCTACTACATCCTCGCCCCGTGGTGCACGACCAGGCGGGCGCCGCTTCGTGGAGAGAAACATAGTGATGGTGACAGGTGCGAACCGAAATTTGCGATATGAGCTGAAGTAACTACACAACCGGTGGCTAGTGCTGAGCTGAGATTAGTCGATATTGTCGGTTTCGTCGTTGTCGTCGATGGGCGTGAGCCTGTGCATGATTGCGTCACAGATGAGCGCACCCACCACGGTCTTGGCGTCCTCGATGCGACCGTCGAGGACGGCGTCCACCAGTTCCTCCAGCGGCACGAGGTCCACGTTGATGAACTCGTCCGCATCCGGGTCGGAGCGCGTGAAGGTAAGGCCCGTGGCCATGTAGATGTGGATGAGCTCGTCGCAGAAGCCGGCCGAGCTGGCAATTGAGGTGAGGAACGCGATCTTCTCGGCAGACATGCCAGTCTCCTCGAGGAGCTCGCGGCTCGCGCACTCGAGCGGGTCCTCGCCGGGCGAGAGCTTGCCCGCCGGTACCTCAACGGTCACGCGACCAAGAGCGGTGCGGTACTGGCGCACCAGGCAGATGCGCCCGTCTTCCGTGAGGGCCACGATTGCCACGGCTCCTGGGTGACGAACGACGTCACGGATTGCGGCGCGGCCGTCGGGCAGCTGAACGCGCAGGCGGTCCACGTTGAAGATGCGACCGGTCCAGGCAACATCCTCGGTGAGCGGGAGCTCCGCGAGGGCGGCGTCGCGCGGGTCGTCATCGCCCAGGACAAGATCTCGTTCCTCCGGCGCGCCGGAGAAGTGATCGAGGCTCGAACGGTCACCGTCATAGGTGAACGCCTGGACGGACTCGCGCATGTCGTTGACCGCGGAATCGTAGTCATCTGTGATGGGCTCGGCGGCAGCGTTCTTCTCGCTATCCTGATCGGACATATGTCCTCCTTGTATGTTGGTGGTGCGGGTGGTTCCCGGTGTGAATACTCTAGTCCAATTTGGGTGCTTAGGGATGGTGGCGGGCCTTCACGCACATCGAATGCGTTCTTTGTTGGTATCGACCACATTTTCGACCAGATTGCCAAATGCTGTTGGGTATTTGGTTGACAAGGGTCGAATAGTACGACGTGAGACCGTATAATCAATGGCTGATCAAACGGACATTCGATGAAAAATGGACGAAGGAATTTGAGTATGGGAATCACGAAGAGGGAAGTTGCCGACCAGCTTGGTGTTGCCAAGCAGACCGTGGTCAACTACATCGATAAGCTTGGCCTGGCGCCGGAGCACGTGACGCGCGTGGGGAAGACCGATCTTCTCGACGATTTTGCCGTCTCTGCGCTTGCGGACGCGCTTGGGAAAAACGTTGTCCCGCGCGCGACGACAAGCGTGCAGGAGGACGAGCTTCCTGAGGTCCAGGACTCCGTGATTGCCGCGCTTAACGGGCGCATTGCCGATCTGAAGCAGCAGAACGACCGTCTGGTGGCCGAGCTTGCCGAGATGCGCTCCTCCCGCGAGCGCGAGCTTGCGGAGATGCGCGATCAGCTGGCTGCCGCCAACGACCGTGCAGCCCGGCTGGCAGACCGCGTGGCGGGCATTGCTGAGCGTCAGCAGGCGTTTGCGGCGCTGCCGTGGTGGAAGCGCGGCCTCTTTGCGACCAAGCTCCTTGGCTCCGGCTCCGAATAGCTGACCGTTGGGGTCGGGGGTTTGTGACACTGGTGACAGGTTAATTTGTCACATGTTGTCGGCTTTCAGTTGGTCGACGTGGTCGACCACGATGACGACCTGACAAAGTGCCTCCGTCCCCTTTTGTCAGCTAACGGATGCTGTCGTCGGAGGCGTGAAGCATGCTGCCGTAGCGATCGCTAAGGCCGCGGTCGAGGCTCTCGAATTCGGGGATATACGAGGCGATGATCTTCTCGACAAGCCTCTTTGCGGCTTCACCGTCATAGACATGCGTCGTAGAGTTGCGGTCTCGCAACATGCGGAGCCAGCGCTCCTCATCCATAAACCCATAGTGGGCCGAGGCGGCCTTGATGATGTCTCGCGGCGAGCCGGTTGCGGCTATTGCCTCACCCTCGTAGGAGAGAAGGCGCTTGAGGAGCTTCCAGCCAAGCTCAAACTGAAGCGCAAACTTGTCGATGACTCCGCTTTGGACGAACTCATTCTCAAGATCTTGGTGTTGCGCACTTGAAAGCACCGCGAGCGCGGAGGCGTAGTTCTCATACTTTCTCATAGAGCACCTTTCCGTCGCGCTCGATCTCCTCGCGCAGCTCCTGGGAGATATGGTCGTCCAGATTGACCACGTCTAGTCGAAGGAGCGACCAAAGCTCCTCCTGCAGCCGATCCTCCAGCGCGGCAAAATCCGGGCAGCCCTCGATTGCGAGGTCGATGTCGCTTCTCTCTTGGTTGGTGCCCCGGGCACGCGTTCTTCTCGCAGAGTTTTGCCCGAGAGCACGGGCTTTACGCTTGTCGGTTTTATTTTACCTAGCTGGGGTTTTGTCATTTGGTTGTCGGTTTGTTCGACCACGTTGCCAACCTGACAAAGTACCTCCGTCCCCAATTGTCAGGTTGCTGATGTGACAATTTAACCTGTCCCAATTGTCACATTACAAAAAGGGGCGCGCCTGGTGGGAGGCCAGGCGCGCCCGAAGGGGGAGGAAGGCGTGAGTTGCTTTACGCCAGGGTGAACGAGTACTCGCCCACCTCGTAGGAGGTGTTGCCCGTGAAGCCGGCAACGACCTCGGTGTGCGCGGGGATCGTCAGCGTATCGCCGTCGATCGTGGCCTCAAACGCCTCGCTTCCGTTCATGGTGACGGTCAGCGCGGTGTCGCCAGCCTCGACGATGGTGCCCGTCTCGACCACGGTGCCGTCGGCGTTCATGACGGTGAGGGTCTTGTGCGAGTAGTCGACAATCAGCGTGGACTCGGTGTCCGTGACCTCGCCGTTGACGATGAGGCCATAGGTGCCGGTGTAGGTATCGGCAACGAGGTCCTCGACGGTCACGTCAAAGGTCGCGGTGGCGCCCAGGAAGGAGGCTGTCACGGTCTTGGTGCCGGCGGTCTCGGAGTCGTAGCCGCTGTAGCTCACGCGGCCGCCCCAGATGCTCTCCTCGGAGCCGGAGGCGCGCACGGCGGTAACCGCAAGCGCGGACGGGTCGAAGGAATCGCCGGTGTAGAAGGTGCCAAGCTCAGACGTGTCAATGGTGAGGCTCTGGGCCGGGGCGTACTGCTGACCGTAGAGGTTCATGTTGCGCGTCATGAAGCCGCCGTAGAGACCCAGGCTGAAGCTCGCCTCCCAGCTGTAGTCACCGTGCTCGGTGTCAAAGATGTGAATGTCGGTGTCCTCGCCAGTGGCGGGGTCGGTCGCTCGGGTGGAGCCGTCGGCGCTCTGCGTGCCGGTGAAGTGAATGACGAAGTCATCCTCGCCGTCGGCATTGGTGGTGTACCAGTAGCCGTACACGTAGGTGACGCCCGGCGCAACGGAGGTGTTGGGGCCGCTCAGAGAGCCGTACATGGAGCCGTCCTTGCAGAGGTACATGTCCATGCAGGCGGGATCCACAGAAGTGCCAAAGCCCTCGGTGTACTGGCCCTCAAAGAAGTACGCAACCTCGCCGTTGGCTTCCTTGGCCTCCCAGTCCGCGCGAGAGATGGCGGTGAGGTCCTCGATGGTCATGTCGGCAAACTCGTTGTCGGCAAGCGCCATCGTAGCGGCCTCGGATCCGCCGGCCTCGCCGGAGCCGGAGCCGGAGCCACCGGAGATGCTACCGCCAAAGGTCACGTAGCCAACGCCCACAACCGCGGCAACGAGGAGCACGGCGGCCACGGGAACCATGCGCTTGGAGGCGGCACGGTCCTCGGCGGCGACGGGCTGCTCGAGGAAGCAGGCAATCACGCAGAGCAGGCAGCTCACAAGGGCGCCCGCCATGTACATGACGCACAGGCCCGCGTTGCCACCGGCGTAGGTGACCTGGTTAATCACGTCGGCAAAGACGAGGTAGAGCTGGGTCACCATGAGGTACAGCGCAACGCCGTACACCACGGTCTGGATAAGCGCGCCAAAGCGCACGGGGACGAGCGTCAGCGCAACGGCCACCGCAACGCCCGCGACGAGCGCGACGCCGGGCATGATGCCCGTGTGGCCCAGAGGGGCGGCCTCAGCCTGCGTCGCGAAGAACACGACGGCAGTCACCAGCGCAACGAGCGCCGCCACCAGGCAGAGCAGGCTGCCAAGGCCCCTGCTCTTCATACGTTCAACCAGCATCTGTTCACACCTCCGCTAGTTCTTCTCGTTAGGGTTCTTGCTGTCGGAGCCGTCCGCGGCGCCTTCCTTGCGGACGTTGACGGCATACATGACCGCCGCGCCCACGGTTGCCGCCGCGAGGACGCCGTCGACCCCGTACAGGGCCATCTTCCACCACGGCATGGAGTCCTCGACCACGGTGTCCGCGGAGAGCGTGCCCATGGAAGACTGGAGCATGACGTAGTAGAGGTAGCGGTTGGAGTCGATGACCTTCTGCAGCAGGTCGCCGTCATCGGTGGACTCGATGAGCTCGCCCACCTCGGTGGGACGCGCGGTGTCGAGGCAGAAGATGTTGTTGCCGGCCATGAGCATCTCGGGCGCCGAGGAGTACTCGGAGGCGGTGAGGGCGTCATCGATGATGAAGCCCTGGTAGTTCCACTCGTTGCGTAGCATGTGCTCGATGGGCTTGCTCGCGGCGGCATACATGAGGCCAATGCGGTTGTAGGACGTCATGACGCCAAGGGACTCGCCCGCGGCCAGCGTGCCCTCGAAGGCACGGGTGTAGATCTCGCGGATGGACTGCTCGTTGGCAAAGGTGGCAATGCCCTGGCGGCCAGCCTCCTGCTCGTTGAGGAAGAAGTGCTTGATAGTGCCGATGAGGCCCTTGCTCCTCATGCCGGAGATGGCGTTCTTGGAAGCCCAGTAGCCAACCATCGGGTCCTCGGAGAAGTACTCGGAGGTGCGGCCGGAGTACGGGGAGCGCAGGATGTCGGTGGCCGGCGCGTAGGCGATGGGGATGGAGGCGTAGAGCGCGTCCTCGCCGTACATCTGGCCAAAGCGATACTGGAGCTCCGGGTTCCAGGTGGCGGCCACGATGGAGAGGGTGGCCCAGCCGGTGCAGTTGCGGCGGTCGCCGTACTTGAACTGGCCGTTCATGCCCTCGGGGCCGTCAACGATGGTGCAGCCGGGCTTGTTGACCGCCTTGACGGTCTTGATGCCCTTGGAGTCGCCCATGTTGATGAGAAGGTCGTCCAGCGTGAGCTGGGAGAGGAACTCGTCCCACTTGGGGTCGTCGAGCTCCACGCCCTTCATGTCGAGGAAGTTGATCTTCTCGTCAAGCTCCACGCCGAGCTGGAAGTCGGAGACGCTCTTGGCGTCGGCGGCCTTCTGGTAGAACTGCATGTCGAGGCCATCGTACATGGCGTCGTTGACGGTGAGCGTGGCAACCTTGACGGGATAGGTGCCCTCCCAGTCACTGCGGGTGAGGTAGGTGATCTTCTGGTCCTCGTTCACCCAGTAGTTGATGTCGGCGTCATCGTAGATGTTGGTGACCTCGGCCTCCGCGTTGTACGGGGACTGACGGTACTTCTCGGTGTCCACGTCGGTGTTCTCGGGCGTCCACACCTTGGCGGCGTCGACGTTGCCCTCGACGGTGTCACCGTTGTGGTCGAAGAGCTTGCCCTCGACCTCGGCGCCGCACTTGAGCGCGAGGACGTTGTTCAGGGCCTCGTGCGCGCCGTTGCCCACGGCAAAGTAGTAGTCGCCAGCGTCGAGGATGTAGCCCTTGGCGGTCTTGGAGTCATACGAGGCCAGCAGGTAGGCCGGGAACTCGATCGTCACGCTCTGCGAGTCGCCGGCAGCAACGTCGATCTTGTCGTAGGCAAGAAGCTGGATCGCGGACTTCTCCACGCCGTTTGCCTTGTCGTAGTCCGTGTAGGGGGACTGCACGTAGATCTGGACGCTTGCCTTGCCGTCAACGTCGCCGGTGTTGGTGACGGTTGCGGTGGCGGCAAACGTGTCGTTGGCCGCGTCGTAGGCCACCTCGTCGAGCGTGTACTCGTAGGTGGTGTAGGAGAGGCCAAAGCCAAACGGGAAGCAGACCTCCTTGGCGTAGTTCCAGCCATCCTTGGAGGCCTTCACGCCGGCCTTGGAGTCGGCGTTGCCCTGGCCGAGGATGCAGTCCTCATAGCGGGTCTCGTAGTAACGATAGCCCACGTAGATGCCCTCGTTGTAGGAGACGAAGACGTCGCCTGCGGCGCGCGGGGCCTTGGAGCCGTAGTCAAACGGGTGCAGGCCGAAGTTCTCCGCGGAGGGAGCGGAGAGCGAGTTGGCCACAAAGGTGGCCTGCGTGTGACCGGAGGGGTTGACCTCGCCGGTGAGCACGCGCACGGCGCCGGGCATGCCGTAGAAGCCGGGGTTGCCCACCCAGAGCACGGCGTCCACGTCGTAGTCCTCGAGCCAGCCCAGCTCGAAGGCAAAGACGGAGTTGAGCAGGACGACGGTCTTCTTGAAGGCGCCGGACTCCTTGATGACCTCGAAGATGGCCTTCTCGTTGTCGTCGAGCTCGAGCATGCGCTTGCCGGCCTCGTTCTCCATGGCGAGGTCCTGGCCCTCGGTCGCAAAGCGAGAGAGGGTGACAAACGCCACGTCGCCGTAGCCGGAGAAGGAGCCCTTGACGTCGTCGCTGAGGACGGAGGCGTCGTACTCGCCCACGTTGCTCACGGTACGGCCCGCGGGCTCGGCGGCGTTGGCGTAGGCGTCGAGCATGGTCTCGTTGACGTTGAAGCCGGCGTCCTTGAGGGCGTCGACGGGCGTCTTCTGGTAGTCCTTGTTGGTGGAGGAGCCGCCAGCGGTGCTGCGGAAGACCGGGTCGATGCTGCCGCGGCCAAAGGCCGTGACGTTGCGCTCCTCGGCCGCAAGCGGCAGGGCGTTGTCCTTGTTGTAGAGAAGGACGCTGCCCTCCTCCTCCTCGCGCTCGCAGAACTCGTACGCTGCGGTGATGTAGTTGTTGAAGCCCTCGTCGGAGAGCGAGCCGTCTGCGGTGAACTCGGTTCCGCCATAGCCCGTGCCCGACTCGCTCACACCCAGCGCGTGGTTGATCTCACCCTCCTGCTGGAAGGCGACGGTCGATGCCGACGCGGCAAGGCTCGTGAGCAGTGCCCCGGCGCCCGCGGCACCGAGCCAGCGCCTGGTCACGTTCCTGGGCGCTTTTGGTTCTGTCATGTGACCTCCCTTTCCCTGATACTCCTCGGAGTCGCTCGCCGCACGTGAGCTGTGCACCGAACACGCACAGCGAGCGCCGTTACGGTCACGATATTTTTCAGGGGGGAGCGCGGCAACGACGCTGGCACAATTGTCGAGAAACGCGACCCAATCTACCGACGCGCCCGCGTGGCGCCGGTGTGACGCCGGTAACTGTGACGCTAGTGACAGGTTGAATTGTCACGTCGGCGCCACCGACGCCCGCTGCTAGCGCAGCTGCGCGAGGGGGAGGGCCACGACGAGATAGAAGACGTGGTCGCGCACAAAGAACTCCGCCGTGCCACCGTACTTCTCGGCAATGCCCTTGATGCTCTTGACGCCAAAGCCGTGGTTGGCGGCGTCGTCCTTGCTGGTGACGAGCGAGCCGTCCTCCACCACCGGGTCGGCCGGGGTGTAGTTCTCCACGCGGATGACGGCCATCTCGCCCGAGCGCGCCAGGTTGAGGGTGATGGTGCGCCGCGAGCGGTCCTCGACCTTCTCGAGGCACTCTATGGCGTTGTCGATGGCGTTTCCGAAAAGCGAGTAGATGTGGAAGCTCTTCATGGCGCCGAGCGCCTCTCCGTCCGCGGAGCAGACGAGCTGGATGCCCTTCTCGGCACAGGTGGCCGCCTTCTGCGTGATCACGATGTCAAGCGCCTTGTTGCCTGTGAAGTAGCGCAGGTTGAGGCTCCGCATCTCGTCCTCCAGCCCGGCGCGCTCCTCGGCCGGCACGCGGGAGTACTGCTGCTTGAGGTCGTGGTAGCGGATGTTGATCTTCTCCATGTCCTCCTTGGCCTGCTCGTACTGGAGGCGATCCTTCTCGAGCAGGAGCTCAAGTGCGCTGTTCTCGGTCTCAAGACGCTTGACGCCGCAGTTGGTGAGCTCGAGCGAGAGGACGGTCACGGCAAAGAGCACGCAAAACGCGCCGAGCGAGAGGTAGCTCGAGAGGTAGGTGGGCGCGGTGGCGTCGAGGTTGTCCTCAAGAAGAGAGCTGAGAAAGACGGCCACCACCAGGAAGAACGCGGCAAAGATGACGGTGCACACGCTGTTGAACATGAGCTGGCCGTCCTTGAGGAGGGTTCGGGTGAAGTAGAGGTAGAGCGGCACGCACACCAGGGCATTTGTCACAGCGAGAAGGACGAGTGCCGTCCAGGACGGGATGGGTACGTGCTGCGTGTAGAGGGCAATGACCACCATGTAGGTGAGCTTGCTTGTGATGTGCTGCACGGTGTAGGCGCAGGTTGCCGTAAAGACCGCGTGGACCGTGGAGCAGCCAAAGCAGAGCAGCACCCACAGAAAGACGAGCACGACAAAGGCCGTGAGATTGAAGACCGCGGGCTGGCCGGTCATGTAGAGCAGCTCGGAGAGGACCAGAAGCGCAATCGTGCCAAGAAGGGCGCGCGGGGCAAAGTGCGCGCGGCGCTCGTCCCAGGGCGCGAAGAGGCACGCGCCCAGCAGCAGGCCGAGAATGACCTGGTTGGAGTTGAAAAAGTCGAGAACGAGGGAGATCACGGGTGCGGCGCCTCCCAGTCCTGCGTGACCAGGTGCCGCGCAAACTCGCGCTTGAACGAGTCCTTGTAGGTGCGTCCGATGGGCAGCACGCGTTCGCCGAGATAGACGTCCGCGCCGTTGACGGCGGTCACGTAGTTGAGGTTGACGAGGAAGCTCGCCGAGCAGCGGGCAAAGCCATAAGGGGTGAGCTCGGCCGCGAGGTCGCGCATGGAGCCGCGCGACTGCAGGACCGCCTCGCGCCCGGACGCGCGGTCGCGGACCACGTAGAGCAGGTTGTGCTTGCGAACCTCGATGCAGGCCAGGTTTGCCACGTCCACCACGCGCGAGGCGGCGCCGTCCTTGACGACGATGCGCTTGCCGGACTTGGAGCGCAGGCGCGTGCGCACCGCCACGGCCTTGAGCGCGCGCTCGAGGTAGAGCTGGAAGGGGTACCACTCGATGGGCTTCACGAGAAAGCCCAGGGCAGAGACCTCGTAGCCGTTGACCGCAAACTGCTGGAGGTTGGTGCAGAAGATGATAACGAGGCTCTGGTCGGTCTGGCGAATCGTGGCGGCGAGCTCCATGCCGGACATGCCGGGCATGTCGATGTCCAGGTAGAGGATGTCGAACAGATTGTCCTTGTCGGCAAGGTATGCGCCAGCGCCGGAGTACGAGCGGACCTCAAACTCCAGGTTCTTCTCGGCGGCAAAGCGCTCTATGGCCTCGCTGATCTGGCGACGGGCATCCGCCTCGTCGTCGACGATTCCAATCCTTACCATTGTTCCTCCCCGCCTCTTTTGTAACGCATAACACCAGAAAAGGGCAACCCCACCTCAACCTGACAATTGGGGACGGAGGCGTTTTGTCAGGTTTTTGCGCGCGCGGCGGGGCGAGGCGTGGCGCGGGGGCGGCACACGCTGACTCACGCTTACGATCACTTTGCGAGAAATACTGAGCGTTTGTGTGGGAGCCGCACCGGCGAGAAGAACGCCCGCGCCGCCAAACTCACGCTTGCGATCACTTTTTAGCGAGAAGTGAGCGTTTTCGTGAGTCGGCGGCGCGGGCGTATCGGCATGTGGCAAATGAACCTGTCTCAAATGTCACGTCACCCGTGTTATGCGAGAAGGGCGCGGGCTCCAATGTCGCTGCGATAGGTCTTGCCGTCGAAGTCGATGAGCTCGCAGGCGACGTAGGCGCGCTCGCGGGCCTCCTCAAAGGTGGGCGCCACGGCCGTGACGTCGAGCACGCGGCCACCGGCCGTGACCAGCTCGCCGTCACGCAGCGCGGTGCCGGCGTGGTAGACGGTCACGCCCTCCAGCGCCTCGGCGCGCTCGATGCCCGTGATGACCTTGCCCTTCTCGTAGCTGCCGGGATAGCCGGCAGAGGTGAGGACCACCGAGACGGCCCAGTCGTCGTCCCAGGAGACCATGTCCTCGGTGAGCGTGCCGTTGTCGCAGGCAAGGAACACGTCCACGAGGTCGGCCTTCATGCGCGGGAGGACGACCTGCGTCTCCGGGTCGCCAAAGCGCGCGTTGAACTCCAGGACCTTGGGGCCATCGGCCGTGAGCATGAAGCCGCCGTAGAGGCAGCCCGAGTACGTGATGCCCTCCGCGGCGAGCTCGGCAACCACGCGGTTCTCGATGTCCACCATCGCGGCGAGCTCCTCGGCAGAGACAAGGTGCTCGGGAACGGGGGAGTAGACGCCCATGCCGCCGGTGTTGGGGCCCTTGTCGCCGTCGAGGGCGCGCTTGTGGTCCTGAGCGGTGGCGAGCGGCACCACGGTGCGCCCGTCGGTGAGGGCAAGCAGCGAGCACTCCGGCCCGTCGAGCATCTCCTCAACAACCACGGTTGCCCCGGCCTCGCCAAACGCGCCCGAGAAGCACTCGTGCACGCCGGCCAGCGCCTCCTCCGTGGTCTTGGCCACGATGACGCCCTTGCCCGCGGCCAGGCCGTCGGCCTTGACCACCACGGGGCCGCCGACCTGCTCCACGTAGGCGGCGCAGGTCTCCTCGTCGGTGAAGCTGCGGTAGGCCGCGGTGGGAACGCCGGCGCGGCTCATGACCTGCTTGGCAAACTTCTTGGAGCCCTCCATCTGCGCGGCCTTTCCGTTGGGGCCAAAGCAGGGGATGCCCGCGGAGCGAACCGCGTCGCCCACGCCCGCCACCAGCGGCGCCTCCGGGCCAATGACCACGAGGCCAATGCCGTGCTCGCGAGCCCAGTCGGCCACGGCCACGGGAGACTCGATGTCAAGCTCGACCGGCTCGGCGACGGCGTTCATGCCGCCGTTGCCGGGAGCCACGTAGAGCTTGCCGGCGCGCGGGGACTCGGCAAGCTTGGCGAGAAGCGCGTGCTCGCGGCCGCCCGACCCAAGAAGCAGGATGTCAACCTTGGTGTTGCTCATGTGTGTCTCCTTCTTTGCCTGATGAAACGCCTGTTAAGGGGCATAGCCTCTCGGCGGGGCGCGTCATCGTCTCTTCTCGTCGTCCTTCTCGTCACGGTCGTAGGCCGCGGCAGGCGCAAAGGCCACGGCCACGGCGCCGGTGCCTATAAGCGTCTCGACGGCCGGGGTCGCGCGGACGGTCCCCAGGCAGCGAGACTCAAACTCGTTGGTGTCGAGCGGCTTCTCCGCGGCGCGCAGCGTGCGGGCGTCTCCCGTCTCGACAAGCGCGTAGACCAGCGGGCCCTCGCTCGCGGCAACCGCGCTCATGGCATGCGCCAGTCGGCTCGTGAGGTCGATGAGCTCCGTGGCGCGCGCCAGCTGCGTGATCTCTCCGCGAGAGAGCAGGTAGAGCCCACGCTCGCCCGAGATACGCACCCTCAGCGAGCTCGTCGCCCGCGCGAGCGCCCCAAGGCGGGAGCGACCGGCGCGGCGGCGCCCAAAACGAGCCGAGGTCGTGGGCACCACGAGCAGGCGCACGTGCGGCGCCAGCGCCTCGACGGCAGCCACGGCCCGCTCAAAGGGAACGTCAAAGTAGCGATGGCGCGCGATGCGGTCCACGAGCATGCCCGTTGCCGCGGAGCCGGAGCCGGAGTCAACGGGCGCCACCTCGATCGCATCGGCGCAGCTCGCGGCAGCCATGCGCGCCGCCTCCAGCGCGGGCGAGAAGCACGGTGCGGAGTGCACCGAGACCACGCGCGCGTACCCGCGCGCGGCAAGGTCGCGGTAGGCGCGCTCGAGCGCCGGGGCAACGGCATCCGCCGAGTCCCCCGGCGACGAGAGCTCAACATGCGCGACGCCGGCGCGCTCGAGGAACGACGCCGGCAGGTCGCAGCTGCTGTCTGTGACTATCGCAAAGTCCTTCTCGGCCACGTGCGCGTCCCGGGAGCGCTAGTGCCAGTAGCGGTCGATGGTCTGCTCGCGGTCCGGGCCCACCGTGATGATGGAGACGCGGACGCCGGCGAGCTGCTCGAGGAAGTCGATGTAGTCCTTGGCCTCGCGCGGGAGCTGGTAGAAGTTGCGGACGCCGGAGATGTCGCACTTCCAGCCGGGCAGGGTCTCGTAGACGGGCTTGGCGTGATAGAAGACGCTCTGGTGCTCGGGCACGGTGTGGTACTCCACGCCGTCGCACTCGTAGGCAACGCAGACCTTGATCTCGTCGAGGCAGCCGAGGACGTCGAGCTTGGTGATGGCGAGGTCCGTGAGGCCGTTCACGCGCGCGGCATAGTTCACGACGACGGCGTCGTACCAGCCGCAGCGACGCTTGCGACCGGTGGTCACGCCGTACTCGTGGCCAACCTCGCCGAGCTTCTCGCCCACCTCGTCAAAGAGCTCCGTGGGGAAGGGGCCGGAGCCCACGCGCGTGAGGTAGGCCTTGGCCACGCCGAGGACGCGGTCGATGTTGGTGGGACCAACGCCCGAGCCGGTGACGGCGCCGCCGGCGGTGCAGTTGGAGCTGGTGACGAAGGGATAGGTGCCGTGGTCGATGTCGAGCATCGTGGCCTGGGCGCCCTCGAAGAGGATGTTCTTGCCGCTCTCGAGCTGCTCGTTGAGGAAGAGGCTGCTCTCCACGATGTACGGGCGGATGCGCTCGGCGTAGGGGAGGTAGGTCTCGCAGATCTGCTCCACGGTGTAGGTGGGGAGCTCATAGACCTTCTCGAGGATGGGGTTGGTGTAGGCAAGAGCGCTCTCAAGCTTCTCGCGGAAGATCTTCTCGTCGAGCATGTCCTGGATGCGCAGGCCCGTGCGGTTCATCTTGTCCATGTAGCAGGGGCCGACGCCGCGCTTGGTGGTGCCGATGAGGTTCTTGCCGAGCTTCTTCTCGTGGGCGCCGTCGAGGTCCTTGTGGTAGGGCATGACGATGTGCGCGTTGCCGGAGATCTTGAGGCGCTCGGCGGAGATGCCCTGCTCGGCGAGCATGTCAATCTCGGAGAGGAGGATCTCGGGGTCAACGATGCAGCCGTTCCCGATCACGGGGAAGGTGCCCTCATACATGACTCCGGAGGGAACCTGGTGGAGAGCCAGCTTCTTGCCGTTGGCGATGACGGTGTGGCCGGCGTTGGCGCCGCCTGCATAGCGGCAGACCACGTCAAAGTCGCCGGAGATGAGATCGGTGACCTTGCCCTTGCCCTCGTCGCCCCACTGAGTACCCACGAGCACTGATGCGGACATGTGCGCCCTTTCGTCGCGTTTCACATACGGGTTTCATTATACGGCAATTGTCTGGAGGGGCACCCGCAACCGGTCAACACGACACTGGCGTCAGAACTGGCTGTCAGAGCGTCAAAGCGCCTGACAGGGCGCCGCGCCGCCTGACAGTTGGGGGCGGGGGCGTTCTGTCAGGTTTTGCTAGACCAAGCCCCCCTCTCGTCCGCGCAAAATCGCCGCTCGTGCCACAAACGGGCTTTCCGCCGTGCAAAAGTCGCGCTCGTGCCACTTGTTTTTGGGGGTACCCCGAGTAGTCGGGGGACAAAAGCCCAGATGACACCATAATGTTTTGAACCAAAACCGCACAGGGCACCGTTTTGGTGTGGCACGAACGCCGTTTTTGCACGCGGCATCGCACGTTTGTGGCACGAGCGGCGATTTTGCGCAGGGCAGCAGGGTCGACAGGCGCAGGGCGGCAACGGGGACGCGCCCGCGAACCTGACGGAATGCCTCCGTCCCCAATTGTCAGGCGGCTACTCGTGGAAGCTGTCGATCTCGACGAACTTGGTGGAGCCCGGCAGGAACGTGAGCGGAATGTCCGCAAGGGCACCGGAGCGGTTCTTCGCGATGATGAACGTGGTCTCGTTCATGGCGGGGCGGTCCTCGCGCGCGGCCTCGTCCTCGTTCATCGAGCGGTCAAGAAGGGCAACGATGTCGGCGTCCTGCTCGATGGAGCCGGACTCGCGCAGGTCGGAGAGCTGCGGGCGCTTGCCCTGGCGGTTCTCGACGGTACGGTTGAGCTGCGAGAGCGCAACGACGGGGACCTCGAGGTCCTTTGCCATGATCTTGATGCCGCGGCTCATCTCAGAAACCTCGGTGGCACGGCTGTCAGCACGGCGCTGACCGGCGGGGGGAGAGATGAGCTGCAGGTAGTCGATAATGACGATGCCGAGCTTCTTGCCGTGCAGGATGCGACGCGCCTTGGCGCGAATCTCCGTGACGGTGGTGCCCGGGGTATCGTCGATCATGATGTCGAGCTGAGAGAGGCTGTTGGTGGCCTCGAGAATCTGCGGCCACTGCTCGTTTCTGATGCGCGCGGAGCGAATCTCCTGCAGCCCAACGCGCGCCTCGGCGGCGAGCAGACGCTGCGCAATCTCCACCTTGGACATCTCGAGCGAGAAGAGCGCCACGGAGGCCCCGGCAAACGCCGCGTTGGTGGCAAGGTTGAGCGCAAACGACGTCTTGCCCACGCCCGGGCGCGCGCCAATGACCACCATCTGGCCGGGCCTCAGACCAAGCAGCGTCTCGTCGATACGCTTGAAGCCGGTTGAGACGCCGAGCTGCCCGCCGGGGTTGGCAGCGTTTTGGCCCAGCTCCTCGTAGAGGTCGGCCATGATCTCCTCGAGGGACTGCTCGCCGGACTTGACGTCACGGTTGGTCACGTCGAGAAGCAGCCTCTCGGCGCGGTCCACAACCTCCTTGGTATCCTCCGGCGCGTCAAAGGCGAGCGCCGTGATCTGCGCGGAGGCGTTGATCATCTTGCGCAGCGTGGTGTCGCGGTGCAGCATCTCCACGTGGCGGCGCCAGCCCACAAGGGCAAGGGAGTTGGTTCCGAGGCCAAGGAGGAAGCTGCGCCCGCCCACGCGCTCGAGCTCGCCCGTGCTCCTCAGGTAGTCTGCCAGCGAGATGGTGTCGATGGGGAGGTTCTTGTCGAACATCTCGCGCATCGCAATGAAGACGGTGCGGTTGGACGGCAGGTAGAAGTCGTCGGGCTCAAGGTCGATGAGGCACTCCTGCAGCGCGTCGGGGGAGACCATCATCGCGGAGAGGACGGAGGCCTCGGCCTCGGTGTCCTGCGGCATGGCGGCTCCCTCGCCGATGGTCATTCTCGTTGGGTTGACGTCGTATTCGCGCTTGGGCACGGCTCTCTCCTCGCTCGCTGTGGTCCGTCTATTCTAACCCGCCAGGCGCCCGCGCGGCACCCGCCCTATCGTGACGCCCAGCTCTGACGTCACGTTAGAAACGTGGGGCGTCTGAACGGGGCTTTTCTCGTTTTTCGACGTTTTCAACAAAATGTTTTCCCAGCAAATCTCGTTGTTTTCAACATCCCACAGGGTTTTCAACAGTGCCGACAGGCGCCAAGAAAAGACTTTGTCTTTCTATATAAAAGGATGTATCGACTTACAAAACCGCAGGTAGAAACTGGTATGACTTCGGTGAACCACAAAGAGACCCCGGGTGGGAACCTTCCCTCCGGGGTCTCTCCTTACACTTTTCTGACCTGCGGTTATTGTAGAAACCCGCAGCTCAGCGAGAAGTGCGTTGAAAAGTGCTACTCGGCCTCAACAGCCTCGGTCTCGGTGGCCTCGACCTCAGCCTCGGCAACCTCGGCCTCCTCCTCAACGGTCTCCTCCTCGGTCACGCCCACGAGGACGTTGACCACAGCGGTGATCTCGCGATAGAGGTTGACCTCGACGGCGTGCTTGCCGGAGGTCTTGATGTTGTTGCCACGGCCAACGCGCTTGCGGTCGACCTCGACGTCGAGCTGGGCCTTGATGGCCTCGGCGATCTGGGCGGGGGTGACGGAGCCAAAGAGCTGGCCCTCCTCGCCGATCTTGGCGTCAACGGTCACCGACTTGCCATCGAGGGCGGCCTTGGTGGCCTCGGCAGCGGCGATGCGCTCGGCCTCGCGCTTCTCGATGTTGTGGCGACGCTCCTCGAGCTGCTTGATGTTGCCCGGGGTGGCGGGCTGGGCGATCTTGTTGGGGAACAGGTAGTTCTCCGCATAGCCCTGGGCGACGTCGACGATGTCGCCCTCTCCGCCCTTGCCCCGGAGCTCACCCAAAAGGATGACCTTCATGTGATACTCCTTCGGTCGGTCGGCTTGCGCCGAACCTCTCTTGCTACGCGGTACCCTGCGCGCCCGAGCTCTCGCCACGCGGAAGGTGGCGAAGGTTTGCCCAGACGTCAACAAGGCCCACGACGGTCAATACGACGAACTGTACTTCGAGATAGAGCGCCAAGGCGCCGAGAAGGGCCTTGGTGAGCGCGCCGGACCCGTTCCGGTTGAGAAACCAGACGAGAACGGCGAGCCCCTGCGCGGCAAACGCAAGCCTAAGGCCCATGACCACGTTAGCCGAGGCCATGAGCGCCGCGTCAGCGGCAGGTCCGTCGACGGTGAGGCCAAAGGCCAGCACCGCCGCCGCGGCCACGAGCACGGCTACGACCCAAAGGGGCAGGTCGTAATCGACAAGCCTCGGGACCGCGATGGTCCTCTCGGTGGTCTTCCTCGCGGCCGCCCCCGCGCCGATGACGGCGAACAGGTACGACCCAAAGGCCGAGACCACGTAGGCCGTGGGCCACAGGACGCTCAGGACCGAGCGAACCTGCTGCACCAGGGACGCAGCCGTGACGGAAACGCTCGAGAACTCCTCAGCGTAGAGGCTGAGAAGAGACTCCACGTCCGCCGCCACCGTGGTCCCCCTCGTCGCCGCAACGAGCGAGTCCGCACCAAAGGTGCACACCGCCGCGCCCGCGACGACAAGGCAGCCAAGACCCGGGGTGAGCCTGCCGGAGAGAAGCGCCTCGACTGCCACAAGGGCAACGAGACAGCTCGCGATGGCGGCCACCACCGAGGACGCGCCGAGCGAGAAGCTCAGGGCCACCGCAGCGACAAGCGCCGCTGCTGCGCCCATGAGCCTGCCCCTCGTCCCACCGCAGTCAGCGGCGGAGACGTAGCCGTACCCCACGAACACCGGGGCGAGGAACGAGAACGTCGAGGACGCAACCGCTCCCCCCAGCGCGCAGAAGAACAGCCCGGAAGGAAGCGAGAGGGCCGGTCGGCTCCCCTGGGGGCCACCCACGGGGACGATTCCGCGGCGCCCTTGCTGCGCGCCGTCCTTCTCGCACGCCCCCTGCGGAGAGGGCGGGAACCCGTTTGTGGGACAGTCGCTCATCGCCTGCGCTCTTCTAGCGAAGAAACCGCCTAGCCGCGGTTGCGGCCGCCGCGGCTGGAGACCACGGGAACGGTGTAGGGGAGAAGCGCCATCTCACGGGCGCGCTTGATGGCAAGCGCGATGTCGTGCTGGTGCTGCGTGCAGGCGCCAGTGACGCGGCGCGGCTTGATCTTGCCGCGGTCGGTCATGTACTTGCGGAGGAGCTGCACATCCTTGTAGTCGATGTACTCGGTCTCCTCCTTGCAGAACTGGCAGTACTTGCGACGCGGCTGGCGCTGAAAATCCTGCTTCTGCTGAGCCATGTCATTTTGCCTTTCTGTTGCGAGAAGGACGCGCGCGCCCTGCTCGCCGGATGGTTAGAACGGGATGTCCTCGTCGAAGACGTCTGCCGACGTCGGGGTCTGGACGGGCGCCGCGTACGTCTGCTGCGGCATGGGTGCCGCCGCGACGGGCATCGGCGCGGCCGCGGCGGGCGCGGCGTAGGTGGGGTTGGCGTAGGCGGCAGCCTGAGGGGCGCCACCCTGCGGGTTCCTCGAGGAGAGGAACTCGACCTCGTCAACCACGACCTCGAGCTTGCTGCGACGCTGGCCGTCCTTCGTCTCCCAGGAGCTGTAGCGAAGCTTGCCCTCGAGGGCAACCTTCGATCCCTTGGAGAGGAAGCGGGAGAGCGGTTCGGCGCGGGCGCCAAACACGACGCAGTCCACAAAGTTGGGAACGTCCTCCCACTCGTTGGTCTGCGGGTTGCGACGGCGGTCGTTCACGGCAACGCCGAAGGAAAGGATCTGCGTGCCGCTGCCCGTCATGCGCAGCTCGGGGTCGCGCGTGAGGTTGCCCGAGATGTTTACCCTGTTGATGCTCATGTTCTCACTCCCTCTCACCTGCGGGCCATGCGGCCCGCGCTTCCATGCCTAGTCCTTGTCGACGCGGCGCACGACCATGTGGCGCTTGACGGCGTCGTTGATGCGCAGAACTCGATCGAGCTCGGCGATAACGGTGGGATCTGCGTGGAAGTTGATGAGGGTGTAGTCACCCTCGGTGAGGTCGTCGATCTCGAAGGCGAGCTTGCGCTTGCCCCAGTCCTCGACGCTGTCGACCTTACCGGTCTCGCCAAGAGCGACCTCGATGCGCTTCATAACAGCGGCGCGGGTCTCCTCGTTGCACGTGGGGTCGACAAAGTACAGCAGTTCATAGGCCTTCATGTGGTTCACCTCCTCTGGGCTAATGGCCCCGGGAAGTGAAGGTTGCACCCGGGGCAGGAAAGGTTCGGCGAAGCATCATACCACAGAATTGATGACCTGCTAAAACCCTCCACGAATCCCTTGGATTCGATGGTACCCGGCCAAACTTGCACCAAACTTGCACGTAACTTACAGCTAGCTGCCACGGGCGCGGCCCACGTGGGCCCAGACGTGGCACAACGCAAAGACGGCGAGAAGAGCGCGCCCTTCACGCCGTCATACAATCTCCACAGGTTGGCCTAGAGGCTCTCGTCCGTGATGGGGTTTTGCGAGTCCGCGTCCTTCTCGCCAGCCGGGGACACGGGGTTGGTGGATTGAGACTCTGACTGGGACGTAGGGTGCGGCTGTGGTGCGGGCTGGGGGTCCGGCTGGGGTGTCGGCTGGGGTGTCGGCTGCGGCGCGGGCTGGGGGCCAGGCTCCGGCGCCGCTGTCTGGGGGCCCGCCGCCGGCTGCGGCTGGGGCTGCCAGGTGGCGTACGTGGGCGGCACCTCATCCCTGGGATCGGGGATGGTGGGCGGAAGCGGGTCCTCGTCGCGGCCCCACGAGGGCACGTCAAACTGACGCATCCAGAGACCCGCGGCCGTGGTCCCAAGCAGCATGAAGATCACGCTCACAAACCCCGTGACGAGCCCCATCACCACAAGGGCGGGAAGGGCCACCGAGAGCAGCGAGAAGATCGCCTGGACGAGCATCTGTGCCTGGGTGGTCTCGGAGATGAGGCCGTCGTAGCGGATGACGTAGTCGATGACGCTCAAGAGCTGCGGAATGGTGCCGACAAACACCGTGAGCAGGATCACGAGCGAGACGCCGCCCACCATGAGCCAGCCAATCACGCCGATGCCGAACACGCGCATGAGTCCGCCGAGGTCGTGCGAGATCATGGCACGGATGGCCGAGACCCTAAAGCCCGCGCCGAGCTTCTTGTAGATGGTTGCGCGGAGCTCAGCGACGAGGATAACGGTGCCCATGAAGATGTTCACGATCGACCATGCAAACGCAAGCAGGCCGCCGAGCAGCGGAATCGCGTCAAGCACCGCGGTGACAATCGCGGAGACAAAGCCCCATGCCAGGATGATGACGAAGGCGCGGGCGCCGCTGCAGATGCACTCGCCCACGCGGACGTTTCTCTGCTTGGGCGCCGCGTTGAC
>CASEGE010000285.1 GCA_949287335.1 uncultured Olsenella sp.
GTTTTATTTCAAAACCTGTCCCCGAATCTCTGAGACAAATAACCCGTCCCCGAATCCCCGAATCTCTGGGGCAGATAGCCCGTCCCCGAATCGCAGACCTTACAGGTTGAGGGAGGCGGACTGGACGTAGGTGCGGGCCTGGTACTCGCGGTCAAGGTCGTAGAGGCCCTTGGGGTCGCAGCCAAAGAGCTTCATGTTGGTGATCATGTCGCGCGCGTTGGTCTCCTCCTCGCCCTGCTCGGAGACAAACCAGTCGAGGAACTTCATCGTGCGGACGTCATGCGCCTCGTGGGCAACCTCGTAGCAGTGGTGGATGAGGCTCGTCACGTACTCCTCGTGCGCAAGCCCCGCCTCGAGCGGCGCCAGGTCGTTCTCAAAGACCTTGTCCGGCTTGGCGATGGCCTCCATCGTGGGCTTGAAGTCGTTGTCAAGAAGGTAGCGACGGATGGCCAGGGCGTGGTCCATCTCCTCCTTGGCCTGAATCTCGTACCAGTTGGCAAAGCCCTTGAGGCCGCGGTCCTCGTAGTAGTCCGCAAACGTGAGGTAGAGGTAGGCGGAGTACATCTCCTTGTTGATCTGCTCGTTTAGAACCGAGGTGACCTCATTCGTAAGCGCCATGACACGTCCCTTCTCGAAAAACTGTTACCGTACGCCAACTATATACCCACGACACGACAAAACCCTCGGTCTGGTATAGTTCTTCTCGCACGGCGCGAAGCGCCCCAGGCCCGAGTGGCGGAATTGGCAGACGCGACGGTCTCAAAAACCGTTGAGGCAACTCGTGTGGGTTCGAGCCCCACCTCGGGCACCATCTCTCCCCTACCGCAGAAACGGATTCATCGCGAGCTCCCGAGCCATAGTCGTGGCGGGGCCATGACCGCAGAGCAACGTGGTCTCCGGAGCGATCTCGGCAGCCATGCGCGCAAGCGATGCCATGATGGTCGCCTCGTCGCCACCCTTGAGGTCCGTGCGGCCATGGCTGCCCGGGAAGAGCGTGTCACCCACAAAGGCCACGCCCTCGGCAGAGTCGCTGCCGAGAAGCACGATGCCGCCCGGGGTGTGACCGGGCGTCTCCATCACGGAGAAGCGCGCCGTCCCCACGGTGATGACGTCGCCCTCGGCAAGCAGCCGATCCGCGGCGGGCGCGTTCTCGTCGTAGCTGCGGCCCACCTCGCTCATCTCGCCTGCGTGGCGCGAAAGCTCCTCGTCGGCGGCGTGAATCGCAAACGGGGCGCCCGTCGCGCGCACGAGCGCGGCCGCGCCTCCAACGTGGTCGCCATGGCCGTGCGTGGCCGCCACGCAGACAACGCGCACGTCGCCCAGGTGCTCGGCCACGGCCGCCCCGGAGCCACCGGGGTCAACCACCAGGCACTCCCCGTCGCTCACGTACGCATAGCAGTTGGTCTGCAGCGGGGTCACCACAAACTGGCGCAGCTCGTCCCTCTTCTTGTCCATGTCCCTCCTCCAAAATGATTCAAAAGGGGTCTGTCCCCTTTTGGATCACTTTACGCGGCGCTTCATCTGGTTGGCGCCCTCGCCAGGCATGATGCGACGGGCGTCGTAGACGGAGGGCACGCGGCTCACGGCGGCGAGCAGCGTGTCGAGCAGGCTCGCGTCGGATATGGCCACCAGGAAGCGCAGGCGCGCCACGCCCTGGGCGGTGGTCTGCGTGGCGGCCGAGAGGATGTTCGCCCCCGCGTCGCCAATGGCAACCGTGATGTCCTTGAGCAGCCCCATGCGGTCGGTGGCCTCTACCACGATCTCCACCCTGAACTCGGTTGCGCCCGAGGTGTCCCACGCAACCTCGATCATGCGGTCGGGGTTTCTCATCAGGTCCGCCACGTTGGGGCAGTTGGCGCGGTGCACGGAGACGCCGCGGCCGCGCGTGATGAAGCCCACGATCTCGTCTCCTGCCACGGGGTTGCAGCAGTGCGCCAGGTGCACGAGCAGGTCGGGGTCACCCTTGACCACAACGCCGCAGTTGCTGCGCTTGCGCTTGCCGCGCGCGGCCTGCGTGAGCGCGTACGACGTCATGACCGGCGTGCCCGACGCCATGGCGCGCTCGTGCTCCGCGCGCTTCTCGGCCTCCGCGGCGGCAGCGGCCAGCTGCTCGGGCGAGCCCTCCTCGAGGATCTCCTCGATGCGGTTGGCGGCCTGCTTGACCGAGACCTTGCCCGTGTGGATGCTCGCGAAGAGGTCGTCGGGGCCGCGCAGCTCAAAGGACTCGCACACGCGCTCGATGGCCTTGACCGTGCGGCGCGTGGAGATGCCGTAGCCGCGCTTGCGCAGCTCGTGGCCGAGCTCGGTGCGGCCGGCCTCGGCATCGTCGTTTCTGTTCTGCGTCGAGAAGAACTTGCGGATCTTGGCGCGCGTGGAGGGCATGGCAACAAGGCCCATCCAGTCACGGCTGGGCTTGGCGTTCTTGTTGGTGAGGATCTCCACGCGGTCGCCCATGTTGAGCTTGTAGGACAGCGGCACCACCGAGCCGTTGACCTTGGCGCCCACGCAGTGGTTGCCCACCTCGGTGTGAACCGCATAGGCAAAGTCGAGCGGCGTTGCGTCGCGGCGCAGGCTCATGACCTCGCCCTTGGGCGTGAAGACAAAGATCTCGTGCTCGAAGAGGTCCACGCGCAGATTGTCGAGAAACTCGTGCGGGTCGTCGATGTCGTCCTCTGTTGCCCAGTCGAGGGTCTTGCGGATCCAGTTGATCGTGGAGTCGATGGCGCGGTCCTCGGCGCTCATGCGGCCGCGCGAGTTGCCCTCCTTCTTGTAGAGCCAGTGCGCGGCGATGCCGTACTCGGACGCCTCGTGCATCTCGACGGTGCGGATCTGAATCTCGATGGGCTTGCCGTCCGGCCCCACCACCGTGGTGTGAAGGCTCTGGTAGAGGTTTGCCTTGGGCGTGGCGATGTAGTCCTTGAAGCGGCCGGGCAGCGGGTTCCAGAGGGAGTGGACCGCACCCAGCGCGGAGTAGCAGTCCCCCACCGTCTGTGTGATCACGCGCAGCGCGATGAGGTCGTAGATGTCGGAGAACTCGCGCCCCTTGCGAGTCATCTTCTGATAGATGCTCCAAAGGTGCTTGGGGCGGCCGGTAATCTGGTAGTTCTTGAGGCCGGCGGCCTTGAGCTCGTCGTCGAGGGTCTTGATGGCGGCGTCGGTGTCGTCCTCGCGCTGGGCGCGGGAGTCCTGCACCATGCGTGCCACGCGCTGGTACTCCTCGGGCTCGAGCCAGAAGAACGCCAGGTCCTCGAGCTCCCACTTGATCGACGAGATGCCCAGGCGGTCCGCGAGCGGCGCGTAGACGTCCATGGTCTCGCGCGCCTTGAAGAGGCGGCGGTCGGGCGGCAGGGCCGCGAGGGTGCGCATGTTGTGCAGGCGGTCTGCCAGCTTGATGATGACCACGCGGATGTCGCGGCTCATGGCGAGGAACATCTTGCGCAGGTTCCAGGCCTGCTTGGCGTCCATCGAGGAGACCTGGATGGAGGTGAGCTTGGTCACGCCGTCCACGAGGTCGGCCACGGTCTGGCCAAAGCGGTCGACGAGCTCGTCCTTTGTGGCGGAGGTGTCCTCCACGGTGTCATGGAGCAGCGCCGCGCAGATGGTGTCCTCGTCCATGCGCAGGTCGTGCGCGAGGATGAGCGCCACCTCAACGGGGTGGTTGACGTAGGGCTCACCGGAGCGGCGACGCTGGTCGCGGTGGTAGTCGGCGGCAAAGCGATACGCCCGCTCGACCTTCTCGCAGCCCTCCTCGTCGAGGTAGGCCTCACACGCGGACTGGAGCAGGCGGTAGTTGGCCGCCGTGGGAACGCTCTTCTTTGGCTTGGGAGCAGGCTGAGCTGCGGGCTGCGAGACGCTGACCTGAGGGGCAGCGGCGGGCTGAGGCGCCGCGACAACCGACGCGGCCTGCTGCGGCGCGTCTGCCGGCAAGGTGGCCGGCTTCCGAGCGACGTCCGGCGAGGCAGCCTCGGCCGACGCGCCCTGCTCCCGAGCCTGGACCCTGTCGACGCCGTTCTTCTCGGATGCGCTCATCTACTGCTCCTTCCCCTCTCGCACGATGATACCGAAGTTCGGCGTGATGGGGCGGTTCACGCGGGCGAGAAGATCGTCCGCGGTGGCATCGAGCGCCCAGGCGCAAAACTCCGAGAAGGACTCCTGGAGGTGCAGCCCCTCCAGGTAGCAGGCGGACTGCGTGAGCTTCATGCGCTCCGGGGACGGCGCCATCTCGATGCGGCGGCCGTCGCCAAAACCCGTGACGGAGCAGAACCCCAGCTCGCTGAAGACGGAGAGCCCGGAGGCAACCTCGCGCGCGTCGAGCGGGCAGCGCGGGCTCACGGCTTGCGCCGCGCCGACGAGGCCGTCGTCGTCGAGGTCGATGGCCCCGCGCTCGTGGGAGAGCGACACGAGCGCGCGATAGAGCGCGACGAGATGGTCCCTGCTCGGAGCCGCGGCCGAGAGGATGCGCTCGGCAAGACGCACGTCTCGTCCGCCAAAGAGCAGGTGGATCGTCGCCTCGGCGCCGTCTCGGCCCGCGCGCCCGCTCATCTGGTTGAACTCGACCTGTCCGAGCGGCAGCCCAAAGAGCACCACGTGACGAATGCCGGGGAGGTTCACCCCCTCGCCAAAGGCGCTCGTCGAGACGATGCAGGTGAGCGCGTCGTCCCTAAAGGCCCGCTCGACGCGCCCGCGCACGGCCCTCGTGAGGCCGGCGTGGTAGAAGGCGATCCTCGAGGCGAGCTCGGGCACGCAGTGGCGCAGCGTCCGCACGAGCGTCATGGCCTGGTCGCGCGAGCTCACGTACACCACGCTCTTCTCGCCGCGGGCCACAATGGAGACGAGGGCGGCGTCACGGTCGCGCAGGTTGCGCTCGTCGTCAAGGACGAGGTTCTCGCGGCACGTTGCGTCCACGACCACGTCCTCGCGCCTGATGGAGAGCAGGCGGCAGATGCCGTCCGCAACGTCCGGGGCGGCCGTGGCCGTGACGGCAAGGGCAACGGGGCGGCCAAGGTCGGCGAGAATGGCAGGGAGCTCGAGGTAGGCGGCTCGGGCGTGAGGCCCCGCCGAGCCCGCGTGATGCGCCTCGTCGATCACGACAAAGCCCACGCGCCCCGCCTCGGCAAAGCGCGCGCGGTGGATGGCGAGAAACTCGGGCGTGGTGAGGACCACGTCCGCATCGCCCGACGCGAGCGCGGCAAAGATGCGCGTGCGCTCGGGGCCGGGGGTCTCCCCGGTGAGGACCTCGGCGGTAACGCCCAGCGGGGCGAGCGCCTCGCGCAGGTGGAAGGCCTGGTCGGCGACAAGCGCGCGCAGCGGGTAGACGAAGACGCTCGCCCGATCATGGGCGATGGCCTCGCGCGCGGCATGCAGGTGGAAGACGAGGGACTTGCCGCGGCCCGTGGCCATGACGGCCAGGCACGAGCGACCTGCCGCAAGGCGCGCGAGGGCCTCGGCCTGCGCGGGGAGAAGGGCGCTCTCCCCTATCATCTGGCGGCGCAGCTCGTCGGTCAGTCGCTCGTAGGGCAGGCGGGCGAGCTCTGCGCGACGCGCAAGGGAGGGCGCGGGGCAATCGGCAGGGTCGAGCGACGCGGGGACGGCGCCCCCCTCGGCGTCTTCCACGAGGTCCTTCTCGGCCTCCTCCGCGGCGTCCTCCCCAGGCGCGGGACCGTCGGTCTTGCCCGAGGTGCGCAGGAGCACGTCCTTGACCATGAGCTTGGGCTTGGTACGGCCCTGCCAGGTCTCGTTGAGCGCCTCGAAGACCACGTCGACCGCACCGTCCCAGGCGGCCGCGCGGTTGGGGTCCGGAACGCGAAACATGATCGCGGGAACCGAGCTCACGCCATCGGTTGCAATGAAGCGCAGGTGGGAGGCATCGGCACCCACGAGCGCGCGGTTTCTCATCGTGATTCCGCAGGCGGCGAGCAGGGGCCGCTTGTTGCCCTGGCCAAAGGGCTGGAGCCGCTCGAGCGCGCCGATGGACTCCACCGTGAGCTCGGCGAGGGAGACGACGGCCGCAACCTCGCCCGTGTCCTCGAACTGATCGTCCGGGAGCGCCTCGAGGACCTTGCCCAGGCGCGCGCGAAACTCGCCCAGGCGCGACGCCTCGCACGTGACGCCCACCGCGCCCGCATGCCCGCCAAAGCGCACGAGCATGTCGGAGCACTGCTCAACGGCATGGAAGAGGTCGACCGACCCCACTGAGCGGCCCGACCCGCGCGCGATGCCGTCAGTGATGGTGAAGACGATGGAGGGAACGTGATAGCGGTTCACGAGGCGCGAGGCGACGATGCCCTTCACGCCCTCGTGCCAGCCCTCCCCACCCACAACGACGACGCGCCCGCCGTCATAGGTGCGCTCCGCCTCGGCGAGCGCGGCCTCGGCGAGCGCGGCCTCGGTCTCGCGGCGCTCGGTGTTGACGGCGTCGAGCTTGCCGGCGAGCACCGCCGCCTCGGCGGGGTCATCGGTGAGCAGGAGCTCGAGCGCCACATCCGTCGAGCCCATTCGCCCGGCGGCGTTGAGGCGCG
The DNA here is from genome assembly GCA_949287335.1 of uncultured Olsenella sp. Classification (GTDB taxonomy): domain Bacteria; phylum Actinomycetota; class Coriobacteriia; order Coriobacteriales; family Atopobiaceae; genus Thermophilibacter. The sequence continues at coordinate 6,519 of CASEGE010000285.1, forward strand.
GGATGAGCGAGAAGGGCAGACCGTCCGCGGAGACCTCCGCGAGGTCGAGCCCCGCGGTCGCGGCGAGCGCCACGAGGCCGGGGCGCGTGCAGCGGCGCATCCGCTCGACGCCCGCCGCAACGAGCGCGCGGTTCTCGCCCGCGAGAAGCATCATGTCCGAGAGCGTGCCGAGGGCTGCCACGTCGAGGTAGTCGAGCCAGAGCTCGGGCATGCCCAGTCGCCGCCCGAGCTCGCAGACGAGCTTCAGGGCAACGCCCGCGCCCGCGAGCTCGCGCGAGGGGCAGCTCTCCGAGAGCTTGGGATCGGTCACGGGGACGCCCTCGGGCACAAGGTCGGCCGGCTCGTGGTGGTCCGTCACCACAACGTCAATGCCCTGGTCAACGAGCCATGCCACCTCATGCGCCGAGGCGATGCCGTTGTCGACGGTCACGAGCAGGTCCGGCTCGCAGCTCTGGTGGACGCGGTCGAGCGCCTCGCGCGAGAGGCCGTAGCCCTCGCCAAAGCGGTGCGGGATGAAGGGGTGGACGTCGCCGCCGAGACGGCGCAGCGCGAGCGTGAGCAGGCAGGTCGACGTCATGCCGTCAACGTCAAAGTCGCCAAAGACCGCGATGGTCTCGTGGCTGGCGAGCGCGCGCTCCAACCGATCCGCCGCCGCGGACATACCGGGGATGCAGAGCGGGTCCGCCCAGTCGCGCTCGAGCGAGGGGGCGAGAAACGCGCGGGCATCCTCGACCTCGCCGTGGCCGCGCGCGACGAGCACGCGCGCGACGAGCGGGGGCACGCCGAGCCTCTCGACAAGGCGCCGCTCGGCGGAGGCGTCTCCGACAAGGACGCTCCAGCGCCTGCTCTGCGCTAGGCCCGCCATGACGGGACCTCGCTTGGATGGCTTGATACGCTCAGGCACCCGACGCACGCCGTCGGGGCCAGGTTCTTCTCGTTTTTCATAGCGTGTCTCTCACGTGGGTGGGCGCCGCTGGGCGCCCGGCTGTTTATCGTCACCGATTGTATCAGAGGGACCGGACGCTGGCTCATAACGTGACCAAGCGGCAACGTATACGAGAGCCGACGAGATGGCGGCGCCGCGGGGCGGTGCGGCGGGCGGGGCGGGGCGGCA
>CASEGE010000286.1 GCA_949287335.1 uncultured Olsenella sp.
CAGGGCGGGGCGGCGGCAGGTGCCGAGAAAAGGCATCCCCTGTACCACTTTGAAGCATGGGCCGCCGAGAAAAGGCGCCCCCTGTACCAGCCCAAGCGACGGCGCGCCGAGAAATGCTGCCCTCTGTACCAGCCCAGAGGCACGCGCGGAAGAAAAAGCCGTCCTCTGTACCAGTACGGAGGGGGCACGGTCCCAAGAGACGGTACAGACGGCGTCTTTTCTCGGCACGCTACCCCGGCAGGCGGTACAGACGGCGGCTTTTCTCGGCATGCTGCCCCGGCAGGCGGTACAGACGCGCGTGTTTCTCGGCACGACATCTGAACGGCTGGTACAGGGGGCTCCATTTCTCGACACCCCATTCGAAAAACCGGTACAGACGGCGGCTTTTCTCGGCGCACAACGAGGACGCGCAAGGAAGCGCCAGCGCATGCCCTAGCTTTTACCGCCCCTGCGGCTACCAGTCCTTTGCGGCCGGGGACGCCATCCACTCGTCGACGAAGGAGCCGTAGGTGCCCTCGGTAACGGACTCGCGCACCCGACGCATGAGATCGAGCAGGTAGAAGATGTTGTGCTGCGAGATGAGAATGGACCCGAGCATCTCCTTCTGGCGCACGAGGTGGTGGAGGTACGCGCGCGAGAAGCCCCCGGTGCACGTGGGGCAGGAGCACGCCGGGTCGAGCGGGCCGTGGTCATGCGCAAAGCGGGCGTGACGGAAGTTGAGACGCCCCTCGCTGGAAAAAGCGCTGCCGGTGCGAGCCGTGCGCGTGGGAAGCACGCAGTCGAACATGTCAACGCCGCAGGCGACGGCGCGGACCAGCGTGGTGGGGTTGCCCACGCCCATGAGGTAGCGCGGCTTGTTCCGCGGCATGTGCTCGGAGACGAGCGGAGCCAGGGACTCGAACATCGTATCGTGGTCCTCGCCCACCGAGTAGCCGCCAATGCCAAAGCCCGGGAAATCGCCGATCTCCTCGAGGTGTCGCAAGGAGCGCAGGCGCAGGTCAAGGTGCATGCCACCCTGGACGATGCCAAAGAGTGCCTGGTCCGGACGCGTGTGCGCCGCATAGCAGCGCTCGGCCCACAGGCTCGAGAGCTCGACGGAGCGCTCCACCTTGCTGCGCGGGGCGGGATAGCCCACGCACTGGTCGAGCTGCATCACGATGTCGGCGCCGAGCTTCTGGGCGATTGCCATGTTCTCCTCGGGCGTCCACGTGATCCAACGGCCGTCGTAGTCAACGGCCCGGAAGCGCACGCCGTTGCGCGAGAGCTTGAAGAACTCCTCGTGGGAGAACACCTGGAACCCGCCCGAGTCCGTGAGGATGGGGTGGTGCCAGCCCATGAAGTCGTGCAGCCCGCCCATCTCGGCCACGAGGTCCGCCCCGGGGCGCATGGAGAGGTGGTAGGTGTTGGCGAGAAGGATCTTGGTGCCCAGCTGCTCGAGCGTGGACGGGAGGAGCCCCTTCACCGTGGCCTTGGTCCCCACCGGCATGAAGATCGGCGTGGGCACGTCCCCGTGCGGGGTGTGCAGCACGCCCGTGCGCGCGTGCGTGGTCGGGTCCTCGGCGAGGATGTCATAGGTGAAGAGCGACTGGTCCATGTGGGCTCCCTTGTGTAGCTGAAAACGCAGGTCCCGCACGGCGGGCGAGAAGGTCCGCCGCGAGTTCTGCAGCCGCGCCCTGTGCGGCGAAGCTGTTCGAGCGCCGGATCTTCTCGCCCGCCGCGCGGGACCGGGCGCTCACGGCACCCCATCCTACACAAAACGGCCCGACACCGCTGGGGCGTCGGGCCGAACCATCAAATCGATGGGGTTCTCGCCGTGCGACTACTCGCCGAAGCCGGAGTCGATGAGGGCGATCAGGGCGTCAAGGGCGGCCTGCTCGTCGACGCCCTCGCAGGCGACCTCGACCTTGGTGCCGGTGCCGAGGCCAGCGGCCAGGATCATCATGATGGACTTGGCGTTGACGGGAGCGGAGTCCTTGTCAACGTTCTTGATGGTGACGTTGCACTGGTACTTCTTGGCCTCGGTCACAAAGACGGAAGCGGGACGCGCGTGAAGACCGGTGGCGTTGATGATGCTCGTCTGCTTAGAAACCATGTCAAAAACTCCCTTTCCAGAATTCCCTGACAGTCGGGGAATTTCTGTTCCCCGTAAAACGGAGTATATCCTAGCAAACGCGGCCGCGCTTGGCGCCGTCGTTCTCGGCAAGGAGGCAAAGAAGGGCGCTCAGCGGATTTTATTCGGGGCCGAGCGAGCACTTGGTGCACAATAGACAAATGAATGCGAGCACCTGCCCGCAAGGCCCCGCCGCGAGAGGAGAGCGCGATGGCAGACGAGCGCGAGACACATAACGCAGGCACCGAGCCCAAGGCAGGCTCACGCGCGCTCGAGGTGGCGCGCGGGGCGGCGGGAAGCGCCGCGACCACGCTCAAAAGCGGCTTCTCCGCAGTTCGCGACGTGTACGCCGCCTCCAAGCGACACTCCTCCGCGCGGGCCACGCTGCGCGAGATGACAGACGCCCTCGAGCAGGACCAGGCCACGCTCTCCCGTCGCGAGGAGGTTGAGGCCAACTACGACACCATCGTCGCCGAGCAGGGCCGCATCGTCGAGGAGACCAACGAGGAGCTCGAGCGGCAGCAGAAGGCCGTTGACCAGCTCGAGTCCCAGACCTCCGAGCTCGCGAGCCGCCTCAAGCAGCTAAAGGACGACCACGAGCAGGAGCTTCGGCCCTACAAGCGCATCATGGAGACGGCGCGCAGCCGCTCCGAGGAGGCAGGCCGCGGGGTTTCCGAGGCAAAGCGTGCCGTGCGCTCCGCGGAGGGCGCGGCCAAGGAGGCCAGCGAGCGGCGCGAGCAGAGCATCTCCTCGGCAAACCGCGCCGTGGACACGTCGCAGTCGCGCCTGCGCAAGGTGCAAGACGAGCTCACGCGCGCCAAGACCAGCGGCAACACCAGCATGCTCAGGCAGCTCCAGGACGAGGTGACCTCGGAGCTCGCGCACGTGGAGGCCGCGCGCGCCGACGTCAACGTTGCCACCAAGGACGCCCAGGCGGCCGTCGACGCCGCCCAGACCCACCTCTGGACGCAGAAGCAGTCCCTCGAGGGCGCCCAGCGCGAGGCAGATGCCGCCAAGCGGGAGTACGAGGAGCGCAAGGACGAGTACGACAAGCTCCTCGCCAAGGCGCAGGCAGCAGAGAAGGCCCTCGAGGAGCAGATCGCGGAGCTCAAGGAGCGTGCCAACGAGGCAAAGGCGGCCTACGACGAGGCCGCCGAGCGCCATGACGACGCCAGCGCGCTTCTCGACGAGGCCGAGAGCGTGCACGCCACGCCCGAGGAGACCGACCGGCTGAGAAGGGACATCGCCCAGCAGCAGATCGCGATCTCCGAGCAGGAGGTCCTCGTCAGCAGCCTCGCCGAGGGCGAGCGCAGCCTGCGCACGAGGACCCGCGGGGCTCGACTTGCGCTTCTCGCCGCCGCCATTGCCGTGGTGGCGCTGATCGTGCTCATCGTGGTGCTTGTGGTAACGGCGCAGTAGGCCCCACCCCACCGTGATTGTGACGCTGGCGTCGGGGCTGACCGTCATCATGACGG
>CASEGE010000287.1 GCA_949287335.1 uncultured Olsenella sp.
CACGAAAGGACCGGGCCGGGGAAGGTCCCCGACCCGGCCCGCCACCCGGGCGCGGCGCCCGGGGACCGTCGTTCTTCTCGCCGCTCTAGCTCTTCTTGCTAGGCGTCCTTCATGATGATGTCGCGCACGATGCCGGAGACGCGGTCGCACGCATCGAGGCAGAGCTCCATGCGGTCAAAGATGCGCAGCCAGGTGACCGCATACTTGCCGGAGGCGTCCTCCTCGTCGGAGAAGAGGCGGCGCAGCGCCAGCTGGTAGACGGTGTCGCCCTCGTCCTCGACGGTGCCGACCTCGATGGCCTTCTCCAGGACCACGCGGTCCTTCTTGTAGTCGGGCAGGTGGTTGATCATCTCCTGCATCTCGCGCACCGCGTGCAGCGTGAGCTCGGAGATCTGCTTGGCCTCGAGGCGCAGGTCAGAGATGTTGAAGAGGTCCAGGCGCACTGCCACGCCGTACATGGAGTCCACCACGTCGTCCATAGCCAGCGCGAGGCTCGAGATGTCCTCACGGTCGATCGGGGTGATGAAGGAGGTGTAGAGCTTGGCCATGATGGCCTTGACGCGCTCGTCGGCCTTGGACTCGTAGACCTTCATCTGCGGGATGGAGCTCATGGACTCCGGGAAATCGCAGATGATGGTGTTGTACTCGTCCGCAGCGTCAACGATGAGCGCGGCGAACTCCTTGAGCATGGTGTAGAACTCGTCTTCCTTCTTGATGCGGGGCATGTGGACTCCTTTACGTATAAGCTGGCGAGAAGAACGGTTGGGTCGGGCGCCGTGGCGCGGCGCAAAACGCGATTAGAACAGCACGAGGAAGAGCTTGGCGAGCAGGTAGCCGATGATGCCGCAGCCCGGGAACGTGCAGACCCAGGTGAGGACCATCTCCTTGGCAACGCCCCAGTTGACGGACTTGGGGTCCTTGGCGGCGCCGGCGCCCATGATCGCGGCGGTCTTGGTGTGCGTGGTGGAGACGGGAAGGCCCGTCAGCGTGGCGATGAGCAGGCTCGCGGTGGCCGAGACGGAGGCGGCAAAGCCCTGGTACTTGTCCAGGCGCACCATCTCCATGCCCACCTTCTTGATGATCTTCTTGCCGCCCACGGCCGTGCCGATGGCCATGACCGCGGCGCAGAGCACCATGATCCACAGCGGGAAGCCGCCCATCTCGCCCACCGTGAGGTTAAGCGAGAGCGCGATGGCGAGCATGGCGGTGGACATGAACTTCTGGCCGTCCTGAGCGCCGTGCATGAGGGCCACGCCGGCCGCGCCGAGCACCTGCATGCGGCCGAAGAAGTTGTTGGCGGTGCGGCGGTCAGCGTTCTTGCAGGCAATGGGGATGATCTTGGAGATCAGCCAGCCGGCGAGAAAGCCCAGGACCGTGGAGAGCACAAGACCGTAGACGACCTTGACCCACTCGCCCATGTTGACGCCGTCAAGGCCACCTGAGACGGCAAGCGCGCCGCCGGTGAGGCCGGCGATAAGCGCGTGGCTTTCCGAGGTGGGAATGCCAAAGGCCCAGGCGCCGAGGCCCCAGGCCACGATACCCACCGTCGCCGCGGCAAGGGCGATGAGCGCGGCGTGCGTGTCGCCGCCAAAGTCAACCATACCCGAGATGGTGTCCGCGACGGCCGTGGAGATGAACGACATCGCCACAAGGCCCACGAAGTTGCAGATGACGCTCATGAGAATCGCCGAGTCAACGTCGATGGAACGGGTTCCGACGGGCTCGGCGATGGCATTGGCGGCATCGGTGGCACCATTTACGAAGATGGTGCCCATAACCAAAAGCATAACGATTACAAGAAAGGGATTGCTCGACAGCACGCCGAGAAACTGCTCAAAGCTAATCAAGGGCGAACTCGCTTCCTTCGCGGCCGCGCGCGGGGGCACGACGGCCAATTGTCACAGCTTTGTAAACGCTCGATAAGGATAGCGTAAACGCGCACGTTGCAAGAGCGAGAAGGGCGACAAACGCCCCGCCGTTTGCCGTCCCTTACAAAGCGCTTACATTGTTCAGGTACTGCCGCACCGTCCTTCTCGCCGGCGCGGCGAGCGCATCACACTAGGCCGAGGTGGCAAAACGCCTGCCAGAGCCCGTCCTTATCGACATCTCCGGTCACGTAGTCGGCCATCGCGCGGATCTCGGGGCCGCCGCTGCCCATGGCAACGCCCACCGCGCAGGCCTCGAGCATGGGAATGTCCACGCGAGCGTCGCCCACCGCGATGGTGTCCCCCATGTCCGCGCCGAGGGCCTCAACCGCAGCGCGAACGGCCGCGGCCTTGTCGATGCCAAGCACGCCGAAATCCCCGAAGAGCGCTGCCTCGCCCACGCCGCCCCAGGTTCCCACGGCCATGTCAGGAAAGTCTCGGCACGCGTCGAGGTAGTCCTGATAGCTCGAGAGGACAAAGCTCACCTTGTTGACGTCGTCGCGGTAGAGCTCGCCGCCATAGGTGAGCAGCGGAAAGGCGTCCTCGACGGTCATGTCCTCGGGAATGGGGTTCCCCGGCCCCGCGCTATAGGCCAGAACCGCCTCGCGCGCGTCCTCGCGGAAGCCCTCGCTCGCGAAGAGGCCGTTGTTGCTCTCGAGGTAGAACGGCAGGCCGCGCGCGTGACACCAGTCCACGATGCGTCGGCACTGCTCGGGCGTTACCAGCCGGTGCATGACCGTGCGCCCCTCCACCTCGACGTACGCGCCGTTGCCGCCGATCATGCCGTCAAAGCCCAGCGCGGCTAGCTCCGGCTGCACCTCGCCCTTGCTGCGCCCGGTGCACATGAGAACCTTGTGGCCCGCGGCACGCGCTTCTCGAATGGCGCGGGCCGCGGACGCGGGCAGGACGTTCTCATAGGTGACGATGGTCCCGTCGACGTCCAGGAACACGATCTTCTCGCCAGCCATGCTCATACCTCCTCAAATGCAACGGCGCGCGGCCTGAGCTTCACGCAGGCCGCGCGCTTTCAGAAAACTTGCCTAAAACGTACCCGTCCCCTTTTAGGCAACTCCGTTGCGGGCGATGATCTGCTGGTAGGCGTAGAAGCTGTCCTTGCGGATGCGCTCGTAGGTGCCGGTGCCGTCATCGTGCTTGTCCACGTAGATGAAGCCGTAGCGCTTGCGCATCTCTCCCGTGCCGGCGGAAACGAGGTCGATCGGGCCCCACCAGGTGTAGCCAATGAGGTCGACGCCGTCGTCGATGGCCTCTCCCATGGCCTCCACGTGCTTCTTCAGGTAGTCGATACGGTACTGGTCGTGGATGTGCGGCGTGCCGTCGGCGTCGCGAACCACCTCGTCGCGCGCGCCCATGCCGTTCTCCACCACCATCAGCGGAATCTGATAGCGGTCGTAGATCTCGTTCAGGGCGTAGCGCAGGCCCTGCGGGTCGATCTGCCAGCCCCAGTCGGTGCTCTCGAGGTAGGGATTCTTGCCACCAAAGGTCATGTTGCCCTGCGTCATCTCAACGTCGTGCGTGCCCACCACGTTGGACATGTAGTAGGAGAACGTGTAGAAGTCCACCTTGCCGGCGGCGATGTCGTCCATGTCGCCCTCGCGCACGTCGAGCTCGATGCCGTTCTCGCGCCAGAAGCGGCGCGCGTAGCCAGGGTAGTAGCCGCGTACCTGCACGTCGGAGCAGTACCAGTTCATGCGACGCATCTCGCCCTGGCAGGCCAGGATGTCCGTCGGGTCGCACGTGGCGGGGTAGCTCAGGATGAAGCAGTCCATGTTGCCCATCTTGAACTGCGGGTACATCGTGTGGGCAAGACGAACCACGCGCCCGGACGCCACAAACTGGTGGTGGAGCGCCTGGTAGCGCTGCTGCGGCGTGGTCTTGGCCTCGGAGGCAGGCCCCTCAAAGCCACGGATCATCGAGGTCTCGAAGAGGTTGCCCATGTCACCGGTGCCGCAGTTGATCTCGTTGAACGTGAGCCAGTAGCGCACCTTGTCCTGGTAGCGGTCAAAGACCGTGGAGGCGTAGCGCACGAAGAGGTCGATGAGCTCGCGGCTCTCCCAGCCGTTGTACTTCTCCACCAGGGCATAGGGCATCTCGTAGTGGCTGAGGGTCACGAGCGGCTCGATGCCGTGCTCGCGGCAGCAGTCAAAGACGCGGTCGTAGAACGCGAGGCCCAGCTCGTTGGGCTTCTCGTCGTCACCGTTGGGGAAGATGCGGCTCCAGGAGATGGACATGCGAAACATGTTGAAGCCCATCTCGGCGAAGAGCGCGATGTCCTCCTCGTAGCGGTGATAGAAGTCGATGCCATCGTGGTTGGGGTAGAGCACGTCGGGACGGATGTCGAGCGTGATCTCGCGCGGGCGCTCGAAGCTGCCGCCGGTAAAGTGGTCATCCACCGAGGGGCCGCGGCCGTCCACGTTCCACGCGCCCTCAAACTGGTTGGCCGCCGTCGCGCCGCCCCAGAAGAAGCCCTCAGGGAAAGTAACCGCCATGGTCGTTCCTTTCTTCTCGCCGTGCGTTTCTCGTTGGGTAGAGTATGCTCCCCCGAGGTTGCCAAGAACGACCATATCAGCCAATTGGATAGTTATTTTCGCAGTTCACCGTATATGCAATGCGCCTACTGACACTTTTTGATACTTTTTGTAAGGCGGAAGAGCACGCTGGAAGAAACGAGAGGTGAGGGGCTATGGACATTCGCAGACGCATTCGTGAGGCGCGCGGTCTCACCCCAACCGAGCAGCAGCTTGGCGAGGCGGTGCTCGCGCTCGGAGACCGCCTGCAGGTCTACTCGATCAAGGAGCTCGCACACGACGCGTCCGTCTCGGTAGCGTCGATCCACCGCTTTTGTCGCAAGCTCGGGCTTGAGGGCTTTAAGGAGCTCAAGGTCGAGGTTGCCCGCGCCTTTGCCTCCGAGTCCGCCGACCTCCCGGTTGACATCAACTTCCCCTTCTCCGCCGGGGAGGCCTCGCCGCGCGTGATGGCAAACATGCGGGCGCTCTACACCTCCACGCTGCGCGAGACCTGCGAGCTTCTCAACCCGGAGGAGCTCGACCGCGCCGCCGGGCTTCTCGCCCGCGCGCGTTGCATAGATATCTACACTACGTCGCACAACCTCTTCCCCGCGCAGATGTTCTGCGAGCGGCTCATCTCGGCAGGGCGCGAGACAACCTGTCACGAGCGCGTGGAGCGGCAGCTCAGACGCATTCTCGTCTCCGACGAGCGGGACGTGGCGGTGCTCATCTCCTATTCCGGCCTCAGCCCCGACCTGCACAAGCTCATGCCGCTGCTCGCAGCGCGCGGCGTGCCCACGATCCTCATTGGCACGCCGGCGGCACAGCGGAGAAACCCCGGGATGAGCGTCTACCTCAACGTGAGCGACCGGGAGAACCTTCAGGACCGCATCACGCAGTTTGCGAGCCACATTGCCGTGCAGTTTGTGCTCGACACGCTCTTTGGCTGCATGTTCGCGCGCACCTACGACAAGAGCCTGGCGTTTCTCGAGGCGTCGCTCCCCTACACGCGCCTGCCGGGCGCGTAAGCACGCTGTCACTTTGGCACGCACCCACTGTTAGCAACCTGACAGTTGGGGACGGAGGCGTTCTGTCAGGTGGGTTCGGGCCCGCCCCCCTACGCAAAATCGCCGCTCGTGCCACAAGCGGGCGACGCCGCGTGCAAAAGTGGCGTTCGTGCCACAACAAAATGGCCCCGTGAGTCGGTTTTTGTTCAACTGTTTATGACGCTTCCTGGGCTTTTTCTCCTCGACTACTCCAGGCACCCCCGAAAACATGTGGCACGAACGCGGATTTTGCACGGCGGATGCCCCAGATGTGGCACGAGCGGCGATTTTGCACGGGTCGACACGCGGAGGACCTGACAGAACTCCTCCGTCCCCAACTGTCAGGTCCGCTAGGCGTCAATGGGGTTACGAGAGGCGCACGCCCATGCCTCTTACGAGATACGGAAGATAGGCGCGGTCGCACTCGGAGATTCTCCCGAGGACGTTCATGCGCGGGTCAGCCGGCAGGTCAACGCGCGCAATCTCAAGCTCGCCCGCATAGCGACCATAGCGCTCGTTGGAAACGGCGATGGTTCCCGCAGGTCGCGGCATGGGCTCCGCAGGGGCGAGCAGCGCCGGCGAGGGGCGCAGCGTCGTGCGCGACTCGACCGAGCGAAACACGTAGGGACTGGAATCCGCGCGATCATGATGCATCTGCCCGCTCAGCTCCTCGCACGCCCCGCTCCCCTCAGCGTGCACAGGGACATATCCCGCGGAGAGGCACCCAAGCTCGTCCCACGACCGCTCGGTAAGGCCCGGGTCCCCAACAAGAACCGCGTCGGTCTCGCCCGCCGCCCAGAGCTCGAGCATGTTGAGGGCCACCGCGTCCCTGCGGGAGCGCTGGTCCTCGACGGTGGGCAGGCCATCGTGAAGCGGGCCCCGCAGCTCACCGTCTCCGGGCACAAAGGCCATGGTCGTAAAGCCGAGCAGGGAGAGCCGCTCGTTAATGCGACGCACCTCCTCGATGGAAAGGCCCGTGAGCGGCTTGGGATAGAAGTTATGACAGGCAGCAAAGCGCGTGAAGTCGGCGCCGGCGGCCCGCCACGCGCGGATGTCCTCACGCGAGACCGTCGACGCGTTGAACACAATGCGAAAGTGCCTTGAGAGCTCCACCGTACGCGCTGCGTCAAAACCAAAGTCCAGGCGTATCAGGGTGACCCCAAAGTCGAGAAGATCCTCGATGCGCGAGAAGCCGAGCTTCTCCAGGGTGACCGGGCTCACGTCGACCATGAGGTCAATCCCGGCGTCGCGGCAAAGGGCAAGCAGGTGCCGGGACGCGTCGCGATACGCAACCCCCTCCTCCTCGGGGATGTGCATCGACGTGAACGCAAGGCGCACGCCCGCCCTTCTCGCCCGCTCGATGGCCTCCTCGTTCTTCTCGACGCCCTCGCCAAAGTAGAGCGAGATTCCCGTCTGCATGTCACGCGCCTCCCTTGTCCACCTGCGGCAGAGCGCCGCCCCAAACAGGCGACGCGGGCCCGCGACAAGAGCCGCAAGCCCGCGCCAAACCAGAGCACGCTGGGTTGACTAGACCCCGGCGACCTCTTCGGGCTTCACGAAGATGTTGGTAATTATGAAGCCTCCGATGTAGCTGATGACCAGTCCGATCACATAGAACAGCATGGACATGGCCGCGTCGTTGGCACCCTGCGTCATGAGCGGGATGGCGATAAGACCGGAGGGGCCCCACGCCGTGGCGCCGATCTGGCACGCCATGACGAACGCGCCACCAAAGCCCGCGCCCAGGCCGGCCGTGATGAACGGCTTGCCCATGGGAAGCGTGACGCCGTAGATGAGCGGCTCGCCGACGCCGAGGAAGCCGGCGGGCAGGGCGCCGTCGATGACGGAGCGGATGCGGTCGTTGTGGACCTTCTTGGCCTTGAGCCAGATGGCGATGGCGGCGCCGACCTGGCCCGCGCCTGCCATGGCGAGCGTCGGGTAGAGGGTAACGTAGCCAAGCGTCTCAAGCTGCACCGAGTAGAGGGCGACAAGACCGTGGTGCATGCCCATGGCAACGAGCGGCAGGAAGAGCGCGGACGCGATGTAGCCGCCGATGATGCGGACGGCGAGAATCTCGTTCATGCAGATCTGCTCGACGACCCACACCAGGAAGGTGGAGATGTAGCCGGTGACGGGCATGACGAGGAACACGTACGGGACAACCGTGATGATGAGCGTGAGAAGCGGCGTGCACACGATGTCGAGGGCGTCGGGCATGCGCTTGCGAATGAACTTCTCGACCTTGACCAGGAACCAGACACCGAGGATGACGGCGAGGACTCCGCCGCGGCCGGCGCGCAGGATGGCGTCGAGCGGCTGCGCCTCGTTGTAGAGGCCCACGAGCTGGGAGATGGAGTCGATGTAGCTGAGCGAGGTGATCATGCCCAGCATGCCGCCGAGGATCGGCGTGCCGCCGAACTGCTCGGCCGCGCGGTAGCCGGCCCATGCGGTGATGTAGGTGAGCAGCGACGAGTTGATGAGGGCAAGGATGTTCCAGATGGTGCCCCAGACGGGATCTGCGGCATAGCCAGGGTTGAGCTGGGCGAGCAGCGTGCCCAGGCCGGAGCAGATGCCGGCGGCGACGACGCCCGGGATGAGCGGGATGAAGATCTGTCCCACGGTCTTGAGGGCGTGCTTGATGCGACCCTCGGACTGGCCCGCCTTGACGGCGGCCTTGTTTGCCTGCCAGTCGTTGGACGTGGAGACGCCGCCCTCGGCATCGGCCGCGTTGGCGGGGATGCCCATCGCAGCGCAGACGTCCGCACACTTGCGAGACTTGCCCGGGCCTACCACGATCTCGAGGTAGGTGGGGTTGTCGCGCACGAGGCCAAGAACACCCTCCGTGTTCTTGACGCCGTCCTCGTCGACCACGCTACCGTCGGCAAGGCGCACGCGCAGGCGCGTCATGCAGTTGGTAGCAGAGCGAACGTTGTCCTTGCCTCCCAGATGCTTGAGCAGCTCGTCGACAAGCCTCTCTTCGTTCGTCATGGCCATTCCTCCTTCTTTCTCTCATTGCGCACGCCAGCGGCGTGCCCGACATACGTTTGGAACCGGGCTGCCTAGGCCCCGATTGCCCCTCTCACGCGGCCGCCGGCCGCCTCGAGCGCCGCAGTGGCCCCCTCGACGTCCTGGCCGTTCAAGATCATCACGATCGCGGTCTTCACGTGGCCGTTTGCGGCGGCGAGCGCCTCGGTTGCCTCCTCGCGCGTGCACTCGGTAGCCGCCATGCAGATGTTCTGCGCACGCGTCACGAGCTTCTCGTTGGTCTGCTGCACGTCGACCATGAGGTTCTGGTAGACCTTGCCCATCCCGACCATCGTCGCGGTGGAAATCATGTTGAGAATGAGCTTCTGCGCGGTTCCCGCCTTGAGGCGCGTGGAGCCGGTGAGGACCTCGGGACCGCAGACGGGCTCGATGGCCAGGTCCGCGTGGCCGCCGATGACCGAGCCCTTGTTGCAGGCAATGGCAACCGTGTGGCAGCCGACGCTGCGGGCGTAGTCGAGCGCGTGCGCCACGTATGGGGTCCTGCCGCTTGCGGCGAGTCCGATGACCACGTCCTTATCGGTGAGGCCGAGCGCCTTGAGGTCGTCAACGCCCATCGTGGGGCTGTCCTCGGCGCCCTCGACGGCGTGGATGAAGGCCTTCTCGCCGCCGGCGATAAGACCCACCACGAGGTCCGGCGAGACGCCAAAGGTCGGCGGGCACTCGGCGGCGTCGAGAACGCCCAGGCGCCCGCTCGTTCCGGCGCCCATGTAGATGATTCGCCCTCCGGCACGCATGCCCTCGGTGGTCCACTCGATCGCCTGCGCGATGCGCGGGAGCTCACCGCGAATCGCCTCGATCACGTGCGCGTCCTCGTTGTTCATGACCTGGACGATCTCAAGTGGCGTCATCTCGTCGAGGTTCATGGTCTCGGGGTTGCGCGACTCCGTGGTCAGCTTGGTTAGGTCAACCATCGCTGCCCCCCTTTCTCTCACGCGCCGTCCTGCGGCGCCCTTCCGTGTCCTCCTTTACGGTGTAGTTGCGACGGATGAGCGCCGAGCAGCGCTCGTAATCCCTCGCGACGCACGCCGCGAACAGAGCGTCGACAACGATGAGCTGAGACATCCTGGAGCCCATCGCACCGCTGCGGATCAGCGGCTCGTTTGACGCAATGCCGAGCACGTAGTCGGCATAGCGGGAGAGCCCCGCGTCGTTGCCGACCCGCGTGATGGCAATCACCCTCGCACCACGGTCCCGTGCGCAGCGAGCGCACTCGATCATCTCCTCGGTGAACCCCGAGTAGCTGATGACGACGGCCACGTCGTCCGGATGCATGTTCTTGGCCATGAGGCGCTGGTTGTGCCAGTCGTCGTTGACCGAGCACATCTTGTCGATGCGCGTGAGCTTGAGCTCCAGGTCATGAGCCACCAGAAGGGAGGCGCCTATGCCGAAGATGCCCACCATTCTGCCGGACATGACAACCTCAGCGCAGCGCTCGAGCGTCGCCGCGTCAAGCACGCGTCTCGTTGCCTCGATGGAGCGGACGTCGCTCTGGACAACCTTGCGGATGATCTCAGCGGCGCTGTCGCTTGCGTTGATCTCCTCGAGTGCCATGTCGCCATGCTCGTGCAGGGTGGCCGACTCCAGGACAATCTCACGCTGGAACTGCTTGTAGCCATCGCAGCCGAGCTTCCTGCAGAGGCGCACGATCGTCGAGGGCGAGGTGAAGGTCTCGTCGGCAAGCTCGCGAATCGTCATGGAGAGCACCGCGCGCGGGTTCCCCTGAACGTACTCGATGACGTTTCGCTCGGCTGAGCTCGCAAAGGGCTTTCGCTCCTTCAGCCTGAGCAGCAGACCATTGGTTTCCATCGCCACCTCCATCGTGTCTCCATATAATCACGATGATGCAGAGTGGTCATTCATCATCGCCATCTACGAAACTTTGTTTCACCATTTGACAAATAGGCGCCGCGCTCATCGGGGGAAGGCAACCGCTGACAGAATAAAATGAGAAAAACTGTCACGTTCTCGCAGGGGCCCTCAACCAAAGATGGCACCCCAGACCGCACATCATCTGACAGTTGGGGACGGAGGCGTTCTGTCAGGTTTATAGCGGGGTCCGCAGTCCCATCGCCCTGTGCAAAATTACCGCTCGTGCCACAAACTGACGACGCCCTGTGCAAAAACGCCGTTCGTGCCACACCAAAACGTCCCCTAGAGGCGGTTTTGGTTCTATATTTTATGAGATTATCTGGGCTTTTGCACTTCGGATACTCCGGACATCCCCAAAATCTTGTGGCACGAGCGCGACTTTTGCACGGCGCGGCCGCCGTTTGTGGCACGAGCACGACTTTTGCGTAGCAACGGGGGCCTGACAGAACGCCTCCGTCCCCAATTGTCAGGTCGGGCCCAGGAGATTAGGTGCCGCAACGCAAAAGGCCGCCGGGCGAGAACCCGACGGCCTGCACTTACGCTGGAGCCAGCTACCAGACTCGAACTGGTGACCCCCGCTTTACGAGAGCGGTGCTCTACCAACTGAGCTAAGCTGGCGTAAGCGGCTATCTACTATACGAGATGCGAACGCGCCGCGCAAGCCCTGAATTTACAGCAGCCGCAGCACGCCGCGAACCAGGCGCTCGAAGTCCTCCGCGTGCTTTTCGGCCTCCGCGAGCACGGTCTCGTGGGAGACCGCCGGAGCTCCGGACTCGTTGGCGGCAAGCGTAAGACCAAGCACGTTCATCCCCAGCGCCCGAGCCATAATGACCTCGAGCACGGTGGACATCCCCACATAGGACACGCCGAGCGACCTCAGCGCAGCAACCTCGGCAGGGGTCTCGAAGCAGGGGCCGAGAACGCCCGCGTAGACGCCCTCCTCCACGGCAATGCCAAGGTCATCGGCCACGCCACGAGCAATGGTGCGCAGGTAGGGCGAGTACGCGTCGTTCATGTCAACGAAGGGGCTCTCCACGTCGCGCAGCCCGTCCCACTCGGCAAGCGGGTTGCGCCCCGTAAGGTTGATCTGGTCCGTGAGGATGCCCAGGCCCACGCCGGCCATGCCGGGCACGGCGCCCGTCGCGCACGCGAAGACGATGTCGCGGCATCCTAGGTGGTGCGCGTGGCGCACGAGGGCGGTCACCTCAGCGGCGGAGTAGCCCTGGTAGAGGTGGATACGACCGGGATAGACCACCACGGGCACGTCGTCAATCGTACCGACGGTGGCCTCAAAGCTGTGTCCCGCCACCGGACGCGCCGAGAGCGGGAATCCGTCGATGTCCCGGTAGTCAATGCGGCGCACCGGTCGCACGAGGCTACCCAGGTGTCCCAGGCCGCTCCCCAGCACGATAGCAACGGGGTGCTCCACGCTCGGCTTGCACGCCCTCACGGTTTCCTCGGTGACCACGCAGACCCCCTCCTTCTCGAGCCGCTCGGCAAAGACGCCCTGGCCCGGTATCAGTCTTCCAGAGTAGGTTCCATCGTAGACGAGTCCCACGCCGCATGACGGGCTCTTTGCCTTGAGCACCGCCAAAGAGACCGGTGAGCGTCGCACCGCATCGAGGCACGTATTGGCACCGCGGGAAAAGTCCTCCGTCACGTCCCGCCCGTCGGCGAGAAAAACGCGCCCCCCGCGCTGCTCCGCGGGCGGGCGCGGAACGGGCAGCCCGCTCGCGGTCTCCGGGCACACGCGCACCACGTCGACCCTCTCGGCCAGCTGGCGGACCTCGTCAACTGGCTTGGAGCCTCCGTCATAGCGCACGGGGGCTCCAAGCAGGCACGCACTTATCGCCACGCGCATGAGAGACTACTCTGCCAGCGAGCCGAGCTGGACCGTGGCGCGGGAGAGCAGGGAGTCCGTGTAGGCGGCCCACTCCTCGCTGATCTGGGTCGTAGCGTCCTGGTAGGCGCTCGAGGCAACGCTGTAGGCGGCGCTGGCGGCAGCGTAGGTTGCCGCGTCGTTTGAGATCTCGTAGCCGGAGAGCGTGGCGTAGTAGGTACCGTCGGTGCGAGCCCAGTCGTTGGCCTCGCTGTCCCACTCGTCGCCGAGAAGGGCGATCACGTAGCTCGCGTACTCCTCGGTGGCCGTGTCCTCCTCGCCGTCCGCCGGCTCCTCGGGAGCCGTGGGCTGCTCGGGTAGCGTCACCGTGGCGACGGCCTGCTGAAGCTTGCTCGCAAGGAGGTTCTCGCGCAGCACGTCCTTGACCGCCTGCTCGTCCATGCCCGCCTGCTCGGCAATGGCGGCCAGGTCATCGGTACCGAGGGAGGAGCTTGCGTACTCGGAGATCTCCTCGTCACTCACGGAGAGGCCGCGAGCCTCGGCATCGGCGAGCAGAATCTCGTTCTGCACGTAGGAGAGCACGTCAGAGGCGGAGGGCACGTTGTAGGTGCCGTCGTCGTTGGCGGGAACGGCGGTACTGCCCTGGACCTCCTCGAGCACCTCGCGCGCCGTGACGTTGGTGGTCTTTCCGTCAAAGGTGTAGGTGGCGATGGTGCTGTCGAGCTCGCCCGCCGAGAGCGCCGTGCGCCCGTTCAGCGAGACGCCGCTCGTCCCGCCCAGCAGGAAGTGGCCCGCAAGCACGCCCACAATGAGCAGCGCCACGCAGATGACCACCCACCCGGCAACGGGCAGCGCGGCAAGGCCTGCGCGCTTCTCGGTCTTATCGGTATTGATCTTGTCGTTCTCTGCCATGGCTTCTCCAGTTTCTTGGTTGGATTCATGACAACCGGCTCTGACACCAGCGTGCGATGTGACAAATGAACCTGTCACCAGTGTCACATCGCGAGGGCCTGGAGGATCTCGTTGGAGAGGGCCTTCAGGTAGCCGGAGGAGTTCTCCGCGTCAAAGCTCACGCGCGCGGCGAGGGCCTTCTTGGTCTTGTCGGAGGCGTTGCCGCGGGCAAGCTCGAGCAGGACAACGAGCATGTCGCGGTACTCGGCGTCGCCGTGGTAGCACTGGATGGCCTCGTCGAGCAGCGGCCACACCTCGTCTGAGCGCTCGGCCGAGCTCGCGCCCAGGCGGGCGAGAAACACGAAGGCGGCCAGGCGAACCATGGCGGAGCCGTCGTCAAAAAGCGACGCCTCGGCACCCTCGAAGGCGCCCTCCACCCTCTCGGGCTCGCTCGCCGCGACCATGGAGAGCGCGTCGAGGACCTCCCAGCGCGTCTGCGCCTCGGGACGGTAGAGCGCGTCGATAAGGGCGTCCACGTGCGGGGCAACCACGTCCGGGTTTGCGCGGGCGGTAAGCGCGATCGTGTGCGCGACCTCCTGGCGGCGCCTCCTGCTTGCGCCGGAGAGCTCCTCGATAAGACCCGCGATCTGCGAGCTGTCAACCTCTGCCATGTCTCTTCTCCTTTACTCGCAGAACCCGTCGACCACGGCCGTGCCGCTCTTGGGGTCTTGGTGAATCTCAATAAAGCCAAGCTTGGACGCCTCGCGCAGAAGCGCCGTGAAGGAACGATACCCGTATGACGCCTCGGAGAACTGCGGGCGCTTGCGCTTCATCGTGTCCTTGAGGCGCGACGCCAGGATGAAGCTGTCGCTCTCGCGCTGCAGCGCGTCGATGGTCTCAAAGAGGAGCTGGTAGCACTCGTGCTTCTCGCGGGGCACCTTGGACGAGAAGTCCGGGACGCCCGCACCGCGCGTGATGTCCTCGTAGAAGATGAACTCGTCGCAGACCTCGGTGAGCAGGCTGCTCGTGGCGTCCTTCATGCCCACGCCGATGACCGTCTTGCCAAACTCCTTGAGCTTGGAGACAAGGGGCGAGAAGTCCGAGTCGCCGGAGAGGATCGCAAACGTGTCGATGTGGTCCTTCGTGAGGCAGATCTCCATCGCATCCACCGCAAGGCGGATGTCGGCGGAGTTCTTACCCGTGTAGGCGCGGTCCGGGATCTCGATGAGCTCGATGCCCAGCTCGTGCAGGGGCGTGATGGCATCCGAGAAGCGCTGCCAGTCGCAGTAGGCGCGCTTGGCGGTGATGCGGCCCTTGTCGACGAGGCGCTCGAGGATGAGCTTGACGTCGGGGAGCGGGCCGGGCTCCTGATGGCCGTTGCGCTTGCGGCGCCCCGTTCCCAGGGCGAGGTTCTCAAAGTCGATGAGCACCGCGATGGAGCTCTGCGGAATGTCGGTCTCGTTCAAAACTGGTGGTTCTCCTTATGCGTGCGGGGGTGACAATTGGGACAGGTTGAAATGTCACATATTCTCGATGTGACAATATAGCCTGTCCTAATTGTCATGGCAGTGGCACTCGTGGTCGTGATGGTGGTGGCCGCCGCAGCACTCGTGGTCGTCACCGTGGTCGTGATGGTGGTGGCCGCCGCAGCACTCGTGGTCGTCACCGTGGTCGTGGCCGCAGTGGCACTCGTGCTCGTCCTCGTCCTCGCCCTGGTCGAGCAGGCTCCAGTCAAGGCCCGCCGCGGCGCAGGCGGCCTCCTCCTGGTAGAGCAGCGTGAGCGCCTGCGTGCCCATGCGCGACCCGCCGATCTGGCAGAGCATGTCAAAGAGCGTGAAGGCGGTCTCGGCGCCGGGCAGCGTGATGTCGAGGTCCTCGGAGCGCTGCAGCGCGAGCGCGATGTCCTTGCGCAGGTGCTCGGCCATGAAGCCGGGCTTGTAGTCGCCCGCGAGCGACTTGGGCGCCAGCGACGTGGCGGCACCCGAGCCACCGGTGCCGCTCGCCATCACCTCGAGCACGCGGTCCACGTCGATGCCGGACTGCTCGGCGAGCGCGATGGCGTCCGCGTAGCCCACCATGCAGGAGGCCAGGGAGACCTGGTTGCAGAGCTTGGCCGTCTGGCCGCCACCGGGAACGTCAAAGAAGAAGCGCTTTGCCGAGAAGGTCTCGAGCACCGGGAGCACCGGCGCGGCCGTCTCTTCCGACACGCCCATGATGAGCGTGAGGGTGCCGTCGATCGCGCCCTTCTCGCCACCCGTGACAGGGCAGTCGAAGGCGTGCTTGTCCTCGACCTCAGCGGCGTCGTGGATGTCACGCGCGAGCTGCGGGGAGCTCGTGGTGAGATCGATGAGCCAGGCGCCCTTCTTGGCGGAGCGGATAAGGCCGTCGGTGGCAAGGTAGACGTCCTCCACATCCGTGGGGTAGCCCACCATGGTGAACACCACGTCGGCGTCCGCGGCGGCCTCGGCCGGGCTGTCCGCCCAGCGCGCCCCCTTGGCGAGAAGCCCCTCGGCCTTCTCGCGCGTGCGGTTATGTACCGTGACGTCGTAGCCGGCGTCGAGGATGTGGCCGGCAATGGGCGCGCCCATGATGCCCGTGCCGATAAAGGCGATCTTCTTGATCTGCAAGATGGTTCCTTTCTGCATGATTCAAAAGGGGACTGTCCCCTTTTGAATCATCTTGCTGGTCAGTTGTTACTTCTCGCCCTTGACGCGACGGGCGATGCGATCGGTGAACGAGAGGGCCTCGCGGCGGTCCTTGCCCCAGAAGAGCAGCGCCACCATGCCCGGGCCCACGTGCGCGCCGATGACCGGGCCCACGGAGCTGTAGATGATGGGCACGTCGGAGCACCCCGGCTCCTTGCGCACCTGGTCGGCAATCCAGCGCGCGTCCTTCTCGGCATCCGCGGAGACAATGGCCACGGGCAGCTTCTCGTCGCCACCCTCGGCACCGAGGTAGTTGGCCTTGAAGTCGGCGATGATCGCGCGCAGGGCCTTCTTGCGCCCGCGGCACATGCCGCGCAGCGTGAGGGCGCCGTTGGTGTCATAGGAGAGCTCGGGCTTGATGTCGAGCTTGCCGCCCACCGTGGCCGCCGCGGGCGGGATGCGCCCGCCACGGGCGAGGGCGTCGAAGGAGTCCAGCGTGAAGTAGCCGTGGATGTAGTAGCGCGCCTCCTCGGCCCACGCCACGAGCTCCTTGGCCGTGAGCCCGCTCGCAGCCTGGTGCACCGCCTCGATGGCGAGAAGCTCGGCCGCGGCAGAGGGGCACACGTTGTCGATCACGTAGATCTCGAAGTCCGGGTGGCTCTCGCGCACCATCTCGGCCGCCTGGCGGGCGGCGTCGACGCTCGACGAGAGGCCGCGCGTGAAGGCGAGGTAGACCGTCGGCGTGCCCTCCTCGGCGGCGCGCTCGAAGACCTCGAGGTAGCGACCGGGCGTCACGGCCGAGGTGGTGGCCACCTCACCGGCGCGCATGCGGTCGTAGAACTCCTTGGCCGGCATCGTCTGCCAGAGGTCGTCGGCGTACTCCGTGCCGCTCATCACGTAGGTGAAGTTCACGATCTCAACGCCCAGGGCATGGGCGACCTCCGGCGCAAAGTCGGCGCAGGAGTCCACGATGATCTTCACGTTTGACTTGCGGTGATACGCGCGGCCCAGGCGCGCAGCCTCCTGCGACGCCTGGGCGTTGTCCTCCCCCTCCGCAACGGGAGCGGTCTCTATGTTCTTGTCGGTATCGCTACTGCTCATTCTCTTCCTCGATCTTGGGCTTGATGATTCCATACCCGCCATTTTTACGGTGATAGATCACGTTGACAAGCCCCGTGGTGGCATTTGTGAAGACATAGAAGTCGTGGCCGATAAGATCGGTCTGGACGAGGGCCTCCTCCTCGGTCATGGGGAGCAGGTCAACGTACTTCTCGCGAACGAGCTGATCGTCCTCGGTCTCGTCCGGCGCCGGCTCGATGAGGGTGGCCAGGTCCTCCTGGGTGACGGTTCCGCCCTTGGCCGCCTGGACGCGCTGGCGGCGGTCGATGACGCGCGTCTTGTACTTGCGCAGCTGGCGCGTGACCTTGTCGGCGGCGTCGTCGATCGCGGTGTACATGTCATCGGAGCTGGCAACGACGCGAACGACGTTGTCCCTCACAAAGACCGTGACCTCGCAGGCCTTGCGCTCGGGGTTGGAGGGATTCTTGTCGACACGAAGCACGACGTCGCAGGTCATGGGCTTGATGTCGAACACCTTGAGGGCGCTTCCCACCTTCTCCTCCACATGCTCGCGCAGGGAGTCGGAGACGCTCACCTTGCGGCCCGAGATCTTGATGTCCACCATGCGAACCTCCTTCGGTTGAACGTGGGTGCGAGCCGTTTCGGCTTCGCCCCTAGCACACTGATACCCACTTATGCCAACGACAGTCTTGCGAGAAGTGCGGGAGAGGTGCCGAGCGGACGCAGCTACTCGGCGGGCGTGAGGTCGTCGGTGGCGCCGGACTCGTCGGGCGTGCCGGACTCGTCAAGCGCGCCGGACTCGTCGCCCTGCTCGCCCTCGTCCTCGGCCTCGCCCTCATCCTCGGCCGACTCGGCCGGGACGACGATACCCGTCACCTTGGTCGTCTCGCTCAGGACGGGCAGCGCGCCCACCCAGCGGGAGCGCAGGATGTCACCAACGCCGTTGGTCTGGACGGAGTCGAGGGCGGTCTGCACCGCACTCTGGAGCTCGGGAGACGCCACGGCGATGCTCGTGATGACGGGGTCGTCGAGGGTCCCCGCAAAGAAGACGTCGTCGGAGGCGTTTGCAAGGTAGGCGCCTGCGTACGCGTCACAGACAACGTAGTTCACCTTGCCGTCGCGCAGCGCCTCGAAGGCCTCGTTGAGGTTTGCGAAGGTGCTCTCGGTGGCACCGGTGCCCAGCTCGGCGAGGATGCGCTGGGAGACGGAGCCCTCCTGGACGCCAACCACGGCGCCCGCGAGCGCAGAGGCGTCGATCGGCGCGGTGACGTCCTGCGTCGTGAAGAGGCCCGTGGCGCTCTGCACGTAGTTGCCGACGATGGCGGTTGACCCGGCGGCCTCCACCGAGACGCCCATCACCACGTCGCAGCTCTCCTGGAGCGCGGTTGCCGTGTCCGTCACCGATACGAAGGAGACGGAGGCAAGCCCGAGGGCGTCCGCGAGGGCGTGGGCGGTGTCGATGTCAAGGCCCACGCGCGACCCGTCGCCGGTGGTGATGACGAGCGGCGCGGACTCGGTGGCGGGAATGCCCACCGTGAGCGTGCCGGCCTGCTTGAGCAGGGAGTCGTCCACGCTCTGGGTGAGCCCCTCGGCACGGGCGGCGCGGGCCTCCTCCACGGAGGTGTTCATGAGAAAGTCATCGAGGTTGACGGGGCCGACGGAGCAGGCGCCAAGCGTGAGCGAGACGCCAAGCGCCAGGGCGGGCGCAACGAGGGTACGAACGTGACGATAAGACATGGGCGGCTCCTCTCCCAGAAGTATTGTTTGCGTCTCTCCCAGCTGACCTGGTCTTTGACCCCACACTCGCGCACCGGGGACGTCGCTTTCGGCGCCGCGGCGCCTCCACTCTTGCCCCTCTCGCCCGCGAGGCCGGATGCCTCTTAGGTATGACGGGCGGTGCGACTTACCTCTAGGACGAGCCATGATCGCCCGGGCGCGCACGCCCGAGCTTACGTGGATCCCTTTGCCCTCGTCTGGCATGGACTTGGGCGATGCCTTGGCGCCGCCCGCAACCACAGACCTGGTCGAGACTCCTCTGAGTATAGCCTGCGGCCCCGCGCCTTTCTCGCCGCATCCGCCAAGTGTCGGCAATCGTTAACGATGCGGACTTTTCGCAGGTACGAGACTTGTGCGGGTGCGGCGGGCGCAGGCGGCGACGCGGCTGCCGGTTTCGGTGAAGACGCGCCTGGGCTATAGTTTTGTGGCGGAGTGGCGGGATTGGCTGACGCAGCTTTTGGAATTGAACATAGCGGCTCTGACGGTGCATCTGCGGACGCGTAAG
>CASEGE010000288.1 GCA_949287335.1 uncultured Olsenella sp.
CGCTCGAGGGCATGCACGACGGCCGCCGCGAGCTCTTGGCCCAGTGCCTCGCCGAGGAGGGCGCCGAGCAGTGCGGCTTCTGCGCTCCGGGCCTCGAGATGGCCGTGCTCGCGCTCGACGCCGCCCACCCGGGCGCCGACGACGAGACCATGCGCCGCTACCTCTCCGGCAACCTCTGCCGCTGCTCCGGCTATGCGAGCCAGATGCGCGCCATCCGCCGCTTCCTCGCCCGCCACGCAAACGACGGAGAGCTGCCGCCGCGCGAGGTGCCCGCGGACGCCACTACCGAGTCGGGCGAGAAGCACGCCCAGATCGCGCGCCCCGTGGCGAAGAAGGACTCCGGCGCCCTTCTCGCCGGCGCGCCCGTCTACACCGCCGACCTCGCGCCCGAGGGCGCCCTCGTGGTGAAGCTCGTGCGCAGCCGCCACGCCAACGCCATCGTCACGGACGTCGACAAGAGCCGCGCGCTCGAGGTTCCCGGCGTCGTCGCGGTCTTTGGCCCGGACGATGTGCCGCACAACCGCTTCACGCTGGCCGGCCAGTCCTTCCTCGAGCCGAGCCCCTACGACACCGTGCTCCTGGACCGCCACGTGCGCTACGTGGGTGACGAGGTCGCCATGGTCGTGGCCGAGACCGAGGCAGCGGCCGCCGCGGGCGTGAAGGCCGTGAAGGTCACCTACGAGCAGCTGCCCGCCATCGTCGACGTGGAGGAGGCGCTCGACAACGCCACCGTAATCCACGACGAGGACGACTGGACGCCCGGCGGCGACAAGTCCGGCGACCCGAGCCGCAACCTCGTGGCGCACGGCGAGCGCGTCCACGGGGACCTGGAGGCAGCCTTCGCCGCCTCCGACGTGGTGATCGAGCGGACCTACCGCACGCAGGCCACGCAGCAGTCCATGATGGAGACGTTCCGCTCCTTTGCCTACACCGACGCCTTCGGCCGCGTGACCGTGGTGAGCTCCACGCAGGTGCCCTTCCACATCCGCCGCCAGGTGGCAAACGCCCTCGGCATCCCCAAGCGCCAGGTGCGCGTCATCAAGCCGCGCGTGGGCGGCGGCTTTGGTGCCAAGCAGAGCGGCTGCAACGAGCCCTTCGCCGCGTTCGCCGCGATGAAGACCGGCCGCCCATGCGTGTGCACCTACACGCGCGAGGAGACCATGAACTGCTCCAACACGCGTCACGAGATGGTCCTCAAGGTCCGCATGGGCGCCCGGCGCGACGGCACGATCGAGGCGATCGACCTCTACGCCCTCTCCAACGCCGGCGCCTACGGCTACCACGGCACCACCACGGTCACGCTCGTGGGCGGCAAGGCGCTGCCGATCTACAACCACGCCACGGCCAGCCGCTTCTCCTACGACGTGGTCTACACCAACACCACGCCGGGCGGCGCGTACCGCGGCTACGGCGCGACGCAGGGCTGCTTCGCCGTGGAGTCCGCCGTCAACGAGATGGCAGACGAGCTCGGCATGGACCCGTGCGAGCTGCGCCTCAAGAACCTCGTCAAGCCCGGCGAGACCCTCTGGCAGCTGAACGACGAGCACCTCTACAGCTGCCGCCTCGACGAGTGCCTCGAGCGCGCGATGGACATGGTGGGCTGGAAGGACCGGCCCCTGCGCGAGGACCTCGGCGACCGCGTGCGCGGCATCGGCTGCGCCCTCACCATGCAGGGCTCCGGCATCGCGATGGTGGACATCGCCAACGTGGACATCCGCCTCGAGGACGACGGCTTCTACGTGCTCTCCATCGGCGCCACCGACGTGGGCACCGGCGCGGACACCATCCTCGCCCAGATGGCGGCCGAGGCGCTCGGCTGCGACGTGGA
>CASEGE010000289.1 GCA_949287335.1 uncultured Olsenella sp.
AGAAAGCGCGGGACGTCGACGACAAGCGCAACGTCGGCGTCCTTCTTCTTGTCCCGCAGGCGCTTGGGGTCACAGAGGGTGCGGCCGCGAGCCGGCCCTTCGAGCTCCACGGAGAGGTTGGTCCGCAGGCAGCTCACGAGGGTGGGGTCAATGGCGGCAGCAACGGCCAGCGGGTCGTGCAGGGCGCAGCCGCCCAGATGCGGGTTGTTCTTCTCGTATATCTCGATGTAGTGATCGGTCATGTCGGCAAAGAACCGGCCGGCATCCGTGCCGAGGGTGCGCCAGCGCGCGGTATCCTCCCTCGCGAGAACAGCCTGATGCGTCACGTCGAGGCCAATCATGCGCACGGGGATCCCCAGGCCAAACACCACGTCGGCTGCCTCGGGGTCGTTGTGGATGTTTGCCTCGGCAAACGGGCTCACGTTGCCCGGCACCGCGAGCGCCCCGCCCATGAACGTGACGCGATTCGCCGTCCGTGCGAGGCCGGGGTCTCGCACAAGCGCCGTGGCAAGGTTGGTAAGCGGCCCCGTGGGCGCGTAGCGGACGGGCAGGCCTTGCGCGGCAGACGTTTTTGTCCGCATTTCGCCCCCAGAGCTGCGCGTCGTGCGAGGCTCCTCGCCGCCCCTCAGTGCGCGGGCGAGAAAATCGACGCCATCCGCGGGCCTTTGATGGCACCAGCACGCAAGATGCTGGTCCCCGAGGCCGTTCTCGCCGTGAATGCGACGAACCCCCGCCGGAGGGACAAAGCGCGAGGAGGCGGTAAGCGGCCGGTCAGCGCCCCGGTAGACCGGGACGTCCGGACGCCCGAGAAGCTCGAGCAGCGCGTGGGTGTTTCTCACCGCGGTGTCCACGGTGACGTTACCGTAGCTGCAGACCACGGCCACGAGCTCAACCTCGGGGCTGCCGAGCGCGTAGGCAAGGGCGAGGGCATCATCGATGCCCGTATCCAAGTCGAGAATCAGCCGAAGGCGCGGGCCACCCGCACGCGAGCCGCTCATCGCAGCGCCTCCACCTCTGCCGCAGTGGGTATGGAGGGCTGGGCGCCCAGGCGGCTCACGGTGAGAGAGGCGGCAAGGGCGCCCCAGCGCATGGACCCCTCGAGGCTGAGGCCCCGGATTCGTCCCGCCGCCAGGGCCCCGATGAAGGTGTCGCCCGCGCCCGTGGTGTCCACGACGGTCGCGGGGGCGGCGGGGACGCTCACGGGCACCCCGTCCGGCCCCACGCCAAAGGAGCCTGCCGCGCCGAGCGTAATCACGACGGCCCCCGCGCCCAGCTCGCGCAGGCGACACGAGGCGGCGAGGCACGTGGCGTCGTCGACGGGCAGCACGCCGCACATGATTTGGCACTCGGTCTCGTTCAGGCAGACGAGGTCAACAGACGCCCAGAGGTCATCGGGCACGGGGCGCGCCGGCGCCGGGTTGAAGATCGTGTAGAGCCCGCGCTCGTGCGCGGCGCGCAGCGCAAACTCCGTGGCAGCGGGGTCGCACTCGCCCTGGGTGACGAAGACGTCTCCGGAAGCGCCCATGCGCAGCAGGTCAGAGGCCACATCATCGGAGCCGAGCGCATGGTTGGCCCCAGCGTGCAGAACGATGCGGTTCTCGCCGGCGGTGCGCAGAATCACGGCAACGCCCGTGGTCACGTCCGCGAGGTGCCGAACGCGGGCGCAGTCCACGCCCGCCCTCTCGAGACCGCGCGTGAGCTCGTCGCCAAAGCCGTCAGCCCCCACCGCGGCGATCATGCGCACGTCCGCGCCCAGCCGCGACGCCGCCACGGCCTGGTTGGCACCCTTTCCGCCCGCGGCGGTGATGAGGCCGGAACCGGCGATGGTCTCCCCCGCCGCGGGCATGCGCGGCGCGTCGATGGAGAGATCCATGTTCATGCTGCCAAAGACGATGATCTGTGCCATAAGATCCTCGCCCTCCGGTCTCTACCTATTTACACCCTTTTACACCCTTTTATACCTTTTTACACTCTTTTACACCCTTTTGCACCCTTACGCACCGTAGCAAAGGACGCCGGACGAGAAGAACCCCGCACCGGCGCCCGCCATGATTCAAAAGGGGACTGTCCCCTTTTGAATCACTTCACCTCGATGAGGTCGTAGTGGCTTGTGCCCAGACCGATCTTCTCGGCGTGCTCGATCATGGAGCGCCAGTTGGTGTCCGGGTGCGTGAGGTTGAAGTGGTCGTGCTGGCAGCGCTCGGGGATGCCGCCCTCGGCCTCCAGCTTGGCACGCATGTCCGTGAGCTCGGAGTTGGGCAGCGCGGGCGCGGCCAGCACCATGTCGATGCAGGCCTGGTCGATGGCCACGGGGTCAAAGCTCGCAAACATTCCCAGGTCCGGCACGATGGGCGTGTCGTTCTCGGGGTGGCAGTCGCAGTTGGGGCTGATGTCGGTGGCGATGGAGATGTGGAAGTTCGGACGGTCCTGAACCACGGCCTGGCTGTACTCGGCAATCTTGCAGTTGAGCACGTCGACGGCGGAGTCGGAGCCCGGCACGATGGCGTCCTGGTTGCACGCGCCAATGCAGCGACCGCAGCCCACGCAGGCGTCGTGGTTGATGTGGGCCACGGGCACGGTGACGGTCTTGCCGCTCTTGAGCTCGCGCTCGCGCGTCTCGTCAAAGCTCACGGCGCCGTGCGCGCAGATGCGCTCGCACGCGTGGCATCCAATGCACTTCTCGGTGCGGACGTTGGGCTTGCCGGCCGAGTGCTGCTCCATCTTGCCCGCACGGCTGCCGCCGCCCATGCCCAGGTTCTTCATGCAGCCGCCAAAGCCGGCCTGCTCGTGGCCCTTGAAGTGCGTGAGGGAGATCACGATGTCCGCGTCCATGAGGGCGTGGCCGATCTTGGCCTCGTGCACGTACTCGCCGTTTTTCACGGGGACGAGGGTCTCGTCGGTGCCCTTGAGGCCGTCGGCGATGATCACCTGGCAGCCGGTGGCGTACGGGGTGAAGCCGTTTTGGTACGCGCAGTCGATGTGCTCGAGCGCGTTTTTGCGACTGCCTACGTAGAGCGTGTTGCAGTCCGTGAGGAAGGGCTTGCCGCCCAGCTCCTTGACCACATCGGCCACGGCGCGCGCGTAGTTGGGGCGCAGGAAGCTCAGGTTGCCCAGCTCGCCAAAGTGAATCTTGATGGCCACGAACTTGTTCTCAAAGTCAATCTGCTCGATGCCGGCGCGGCGGATGAGGCGCTTGAGCTTGTCGAGCTGGCTCTCGCGCGCGTAGGTGCGCAGGTTGGTGTAGTAGACCTTTGCGGTGTTGGCAGCGGCGTCCATGCGTCCCCTCTCCTCGGTTTTCTCTCTCTGAGAAATAGTACGCCTGCGCACGGGCAGGAAACGCGACGTCACCAACAGTTTGCCCGGCGCGCGGCGTACGGCAAGCGATGCGCGGTAGAATGTGGCCCTGTCGAAAGGGGAGCCATGACAGACGCCACGCCAGACGAGAAGAGCTTCGAGCTCGGGCAGCCGGTGCTCGTGTGCCGCTGGAGGCTCGCAAACCGCACGCTCCCCCTCGAGAACCGCCACCTGCGCGCGCTCTCGCAGCGACGCGTCAACGGTGCGGCAGTCTCGACGCAGCTGGTTGCCTGGGCCAAGCAGCACATCGAGTGGACGCTCTCCGAAGGTGCCGCAACTGCCCCCGACGGCACCCTCATGCTCGTGGTTGACGATCGCGGACAGGCCGCCATGAGCGTGGGCCCCTATGAGGCACTTGATGCCACCAGCACGGACGCCCTCACCCAACGCGCCCTTCTCGCCAGCATTGAGGGCGAGAAGACCGGCGTTGCTCCGGAGACGCTCTGGGCGGTTCTCGACGGCGCCCTCATCTGCGGCCTGCCCGAGGGCCCTGCCCCCTCAGGAGCCTCGTCGCTTGTCGCCGACCTTGCCCGCACCCTGGGGCTTTGCCTCTCGCATGACGAGGCCCTTGCCAAGCGGGCGCTTGACGACCACTTTGACGAGGTGTTTCTTGTTTCCGACGAGCACGGCGTCGTTCCCGCGGCAGACGCGGGCGGGCCCGTCGCGAAGCGCCTTGCCGACGGATACGCCAAACTTCTCGACGCCGCGCGCCGCTAGTTGCCCTCGGTCACCACAAAGCTCCAGGCCCCCGCGGCCTCGGAGCAGACAAGCTCGAGGTCCCACGTCTTCATGCTGCGACCAACGCTGTTGGAGTCGTGGACGACAACGCTTCCGTCCTCCGTCAGCCGCTCGAGGACCATGTAGTGCCCCACCTCGGTAAAGGTTCCCGGAACCATGATGCAGATCACCGTTCGCCCGGCCTCCAGCTCGGCGAGGATGGCCTCGTAGGTGGGCGAGAGCGAGATCCCCGTGATGCCAAGCTTTGCGGCGCCCTCGGTCATGAGCTCCCAGGCACTCCCGCCCTCATCGGTGGAGTAGCCGTTCTCGGTGGCAAACGCCGCCATGTCGGCGGGGTCGTAGCTCGTGTCCCCGGTGAGGTAGATGTAGACCATATCGAGCGCCGTGGGTCCGCAGCCCTGCTTGGCAAACCTGCCGCCGGAGTACTCGACCTCCGACCACTGCGGGTCAATCTGATAGAGATAGGGCATCGTGCCCTTGGCCCAGAGCTCGCGCGGGGTGCTCGCGGGACCGGCGGGCTCGCCCAGGGTCTCCACGGTGGCCGGGATGTTGGGAATCTCCTTTTGGGCCCCCTCGTTCTTCTCGCCGCCCGACGCGCAGGACGCAATGAGGGCGACAAGGGCAACCACCACAACGAGCAGGGCAATTCCGGCCGCGGCAAGCACGACGAGCTGCCTTGTGTTGGCACGGCGCCTCCCGCGACCACGTCCCACGCGGCCGGCCGAACTATCCATACGCAGTCGTGCGCCCACTTGTTCCCCCGTTCAAGCTTTCCTGAATTCTACCATCGCTCCGTGGACGGGCGCGCTGCGCGCCCTCACGATCGAATGGCATCCTAAAAAAGCGGGGCCGTGGGGAGGGGGGCGGCGCCTCAGCGGGGCGGGCGAGAAGGGCGGCAATGCGCCTCGCACTTCTCGCCCCGTTCTCCAAACGCACAACAACGCACTAGCCTACCTGCGCTTTCTTTATGCGCTACCGGCCACGGAAAAAGATGGCTCGGTAGCCAGAAACACACCAAAGATTGTTTTCGATAACCCCGTTTTGGGTAGTAGACTGTGAGTATGTGGGCACGTGCCCACGCTCAGTCATGCGCCTTGTGAGTGAGACAGCCTGGGACCATGGGGGTTCCCAGCTAAGGGCAAGAAGGAGAGGATATGGCGCGTAAGTTTAAGTCGATGGACGGCAACGAGGCGGCGGCGTACGTCTCGTATGCGTTCACCGAGGTGGCGGGCATCTACCCGATCACCCCGTCCAGCCCCATGGCCGACCACGTCGACCAGTGGGCCGCCCAGGGAATGAAGAACGTCTTTGGCACGCCGGTCAAGGTTGTCGAGATGGAGTCCGAGGCGGGCGCCGCGGGCACCGTTCACGGCTCGCTCGGCGCCGGCGCCCTCACGACCACCTACACGGCGTCGCAGGGCCTGCTCCTCATGATCCCGAACATGTACAAGATCGCGGGCGAGGGCCTGCCGGGCGTCTTCCACGTCTCGGCCCGTACCGTCGCCTCCCACGCGCTCAACATCTTCGGCGATCACTCTGACGTCATGGCCTGCCGCCAGACCGGCTTTGCCATGCTCGCCGAGGGCAACGTCCAGGAGGTCATGGACCTCGCGCCGGTGGCCCACCTCGCCGCTATCGAGGGCAAGGTGCCGTTCCTGAACTTCTTCGACGGCTTCCGCACCTCGCACGAGATCCAGAAGGTCGCGGTCTGGGACTTCGACGACCTCAAGGAGATGCTGGACATGGACGCCGTCCAGGCGTTCCGCGACCACGCCCTCAACCCGGAGCACCCGCACGCCCGCGGCTCCCACGAGAACGGCGACATCTTCTTCCAGCACCGCGAGGCCTGCAACAAGGCCTACGACGCGCTTCCCGCCGTGGTCCAGTCCTACATGGACAAGATCAACGAGAAGCTCGGCACGAGCTATCACCTCTTCGACTACTACGGCGCCGATGACGCCGACCGCGTGGTCGTCTGCATGGGCTCCTTCTGCGACACCCTCGAGGAGGTCATCGACTACCTCAACGCCCACGGCGAGAAGGTCGGCCTCGTGAAGGTCCGCCTGTACCGTCCGTGGTCCGTCGAGGACTTCGTGGCCGCCCTGCCCGCCACGGTCAAGAAGATCGCCGTGCTCGACCGCACCAAGGAGCCCGGCTCCATCGGCGAGCCCCTCTACCAGGACGTCATCACCGCCCTCTACGAGGCCGGCAAGTCCGAGATCACCGTCGTCGGCGGCCGCTACGGCCTCTGCTACAAGGACTAGCCGACCGCAGCCGCCT
>CASEGE010000290.1 GCA_949287335.1 uncultured Olsenella sp.
CGAGAGGGCGCCCGCCACAAGAACGTCATCCGGGCAGACGAGCGTGATCTTGTAGAGGCGCTCGCCCAGCTCGACGGTCTGGCCGCTCAGGATGTCGCCGGCAATGTCAGTGCGGGCGAGAAGCTCGACGGTAACGTGCTCGAGCAGGTGCGCGAGCTCGGTGTCCTCGATGACGTCACCGAAGCGCGGGGCGGAGTCGCCCAGGCACACGTGATCTGCGAGCTCGGGCATGAGGCCGAGGACACGGCCGGTGCCCTCGGCATCGTCGCTGGTCATGAGCGGTGCGCTCGGCGCAACCTCAACGACGGCCTCGAGGTTTCTCGGGCCCACCGTGACCTTTCTGATATCGAACAGCTGAGCCATCGCAAGGCTCCCTCTCTGTCCAGGCCCACCTCAGGCGGGCGACGGCTTTCCCACATTGTAGTTAAAGTTGCCCGCGCGGGCCTACTCCTTCGACGAGTCCGCGTCCTTCTCGCCGTCAGCGTTGGATTCCTCGTCCTCGGCGGGCGACTCGGGGGCGATGACGCGCAGCATCGAGAGGCGACGGCCGCGCATGGACTGCACGCGGAACTGGTAGCCGTCCTTCTCGATGACGTCGCCGGGGTGCGGGAGCTTGTCGGCGAGCTCCAGAACGAAGCCGGCAACGGTCTCGTACTCCTCGCTGTCCTCGATGGGCCAGCCGAGCTCGATGGCGTCATCGATGGAGAAGCGGCCGTCCACGAGCCACTCGCGGTCGGAGAGCTTGGTGAGGTACTTGTTGTCCGGGTCAAACTCATCCTCGATCTCGCCGACAACCTCCTCGACGATGTCCTCGATCGTGATGACGCCGGCGGTTCCGCCGTACTCGTCCACGACGATGACCATCTGGTCGTGGCTGGACTGCATCTCGGAAAGAAGCGGGATGATGTCCTTGGTATCGGGCACGAAGTCTGCCGCGCGCACGTGGGCGGAGACGGGATCGGCGCCGCGACCCTCGTCGAGGATGGGGCTGATGAGGTCTTTGATGTGCGCGATGCCCACAATGCGGTCCACGGAGTCGTGGTAGATGGGGATGCGCGAGTAGCCGGTGCGGCGCATCACGGCGAGAACCTCGGTGAGCGTGGAGGTGTCCTCGAGTGCCGTCATGTCCACGCGCGGGACCATGACCTCGCGGGCGATGGTGTCGCCCATGTCGATGACCTCGTGGATCATGGACTTCTCCTGGTCGGAGAGCTCGTCCGCGTCGGTCACCATGTACTTGATCTCCTCTTCGGAGACGCTGTCGCGCTCGTCCGCGGAGGCAACGCCGAGAAGCGCCGAGAGACCGTTGGCAGACTTGGCCGTGAGCCAGACGAGCGGGCGGGCGATGTGCATGAAGCCGCGGATGGGACCGGCAACGGACTTGGCCACGGACTCCGCGTTGGAGAGGGCCATGCGCTTGGGAACCAGCTCGCCGGCGACAATGGAGAGATAGGAGACCGCGAGGGTGATGAGCACAGGGGCGAGGGGGCCGGCGATGCCCGCGGGCATGCCGAGGCTCACAAACCAAGACTCAAGCGGGTCGGAGAGGCTTGTGCTCGCAAACGCCGAGGACGCAAAGCCCACGAGCGTGATGGCAACCTGAATGGTCGCGAGGAACTGCTCCGAATTGGAGGCCAGATTGAGGGCGGCACGGGCTTTGCGGTCACCGTCCTCGGCCTCGGGTTCAAGAACCGCCCTCTTGGCGCTCACCACCGCAA
Organism: uncultured Olsenella sp.; assembly: GCA_949287335.1. GTDB lineage: Bacteria > Actinomycetota > Coriobacteriia > Coriobacteriales > Atopobiaceae > Thermophilibacter. Next base: position 1,719 of record CASEGE010000290.1, read on the forward strand.
GCTCGGACATTGAAAAGTAGCCGTTTGCCAGGGTAAGCAGGAAGGTGACCACAATACTTATCGCTACGTCCATGCGCTCGTGCGCAACCTCCTCGGTCGGGGTCCAGATACCTGCCAACGGCCGGGACGCCTGCCGTCGACACAATGGATTGATTTTAGCAGGTCGCGAGCAAAGGCGCATTCGGCGCTGGTGATGTGCAAAATCCTCGTTCGTGCCACAAACGGGAAGGGCGCCGTGCAAAAGTGGCGTTCGTGCTACATCATTTTGGCTCTATTGGTCGATTTTGGTTCATTAATTTATTAGCTTATCTGGGAAAACGCTTCTGGGATAGTTGAGACCCCCTCGAAAACATGTGGCACGAACGCCACTTTTGCACGGCAGCGCTCCCGTTTGTGGCACGAACGCCACTTTTGCACAGCCTGCCCGACGAGCGCCGGGCCGCTGCCCCTACGCTCCAGCCCTTATCTCCGCGCCGAACAGCCGCTCGCGCAGGATTTTCCTGCTTTCCAGCATCTGCTCGTTCGGCGGGCGCCGACGAAGCCGCAGGCTTCGCTCAAGCTCCGAGAAGAAGAGCTCGACCTCGTCGTTGTTCCGCAGTATTCCGTTGGTCAGGGTGAGGCAGTCCATCCCAACGGCCTGATAGGCTCTGCGCTTGAGCTCGTCGTGCGCCCGAGCCTCGGGGGACTGGTGCTCCTGTTTGCTGTCGTATTCCACGACGGTACCGTTTGGCCAGGAAAAATCCGGGATGATTGTTTTCTGCTCAAGCTTGCTTGCAAGCGGTGCTGGCAGCTTTACGGAGACGTTCATCTTGAAGCCCCGAAGCCCGATGCCCCCCAACGCCCTTGACTGCATCATGAATATGGCGACGTCGCCTTCTCTCGGTGAATTCGCATTTGGCGCCGCGAGCTCCAGCGCCCTGCATGCGCGCGCAGCTCCACGGACCTTCAACGCACGCGCCGACTTTGCGTACCCCCTGAGCTCGGAGATATCCACGAGCGGCATGAGATCGTCAACCATCCCCTCTTCCTTGTTGAGGTCAATCACATAGCTGCCCATCATCTCGTTTGCGAGCTGGGCAAGCGATATCTCGTCCAGCACGGTTCCCATCTGCGAAAACACCACGGGCATCTTGCAAACCTCAATCCCGTTGCCAAGCGCGAGAGTCCGGCCGCTCGCCAGCGGCCCCTTCCACACGCGGTTGACCACGAGCCGGCTGTTGCGCCTATCGGAACGCACCTGGCACACGACGTCAAGCGGCTCCTGCGTGCAGCACAGGCTTATCGCGCGCAGCACCTGCTCAGACGAGGCAAGCGGCTGGGCACCGATGATCTTTCCATCAAACTCGGGCTCATCCTTATCCAACGACGCCACCCGCGTTGCCCGCCAATAGTCAACCGCCGACTGATACCCAACGATGAGCCTTCTGTCCATGTTGATTCCCATCTCATGAGCTTCGCTTAATACTGATTATATTGCATAAAGCATTATTTTGTTTGAACAAAGCGAAATGAGACAGAAAGAGCCGCCCGGACAAAATGCTCGGACGGCTCGCAGGACAACTATGGCTCAGGCGCCTTAGGCGACAAGCTCCTTCACGGCATCCTTTGCGGCAGCAAGCTGCTCCTCGCTGGGAATCCAGTTGACGGCAAGCGTCTTCACCGGCATCTGGAAGCCCGCGGCCTCGAGCTCCTTGGCCACGTTGTTGGGACCGAGCGGCGCCCAGCCGTAGGAACCAAACGCCAGGCCAACGCGGTTCTCGTTCTTGGGCGAGAGGCCCTTCATGTACGTGAGGAAGCCGGCCACCGTGGGCAGCATCTGGCTGTTGAGCGTCGGCGAGCCCACGCAGACGTACTTGCAGTCCAGGAACACGTCCATGACGTTGGAGATGTGGTTCTCCTTGAGGTCCATGAGCTGCGCGGGAACGCCGGCGGCCAGGAAGCCGTCCACCAGCGCGCGGGCGATCTTCTCGGTGGAGTGCCACATGGAGTCGTAGACCACCACGGCGCGCTCACGGACGGCGCCGGAGACAAAGTC
>CASEGE010000291.1 GCA_949287335.1 uncultured Olsenella sp.
AGGGGCGCGGGCTCGCGCTCACAATCACGCGCGGCGGCGAGGCGGTGGATCTGAGCGACGCCACGGTGTACCTGCTGTGGCGGCACCGGGAGCGGCGCGTGCGCGGATGCGAGCCCTTCGAGGCGGTGGACGCCCCGGCGGGCGCGTTTCGGGTGTACTGGCCCGCCGCGATGGCATGCGCCGAGGGCGCGGTGGACGCGCAGGTGATGGTGACGAGCGACGGAGAGGCCATATCCACGCTTCCCTTCGTCGTGCACGTGGCGCAGGTGCTCACGGGCGCGGGCGAAGGAGGCGGCGACGGGTACTCGCTGTTCCTGGAGGCAATCGAGAAGTTCGAGGGCGCGGATGCCCTCATCTCTGACGCGGTGGCAAAGGCGCAACAGGCGGCGAGCGTTGCCGCCGAGGCGCTGGAGGACGCGCAGGGAGCCTCTGGGGCAATCACCGCAGCAAACGCAGCCGCGACAGCGGCGACCCTGGCAAAGGACCAGCTGCTCGCCGCCGCCGAGCGCGGAGACTTCGACGGAGCGCCGGGTGCCCCGGGCGTGCCTGGAAAGGACGGAGCGGATGGCGAGGACGGTACTCCGGGCGCGGACGGCGTGAGTCCGACCGCCAAGGTGGAACAGACCGAGGCGGGTGCGGTCGTCACCGTGACCGACGCCACGGGCACCACCACGGCGACCCTCACGCACGGCCCCAAGGGCGACAAGGGGGACGACGGCGAGAAGGGCGACAAGGGGGACCCGTTCACCTACGCCGACTTCACCGCCGAGCAGCTTGCGGCGCTCAAGGGCCAGAAGGGCGACCCCGGCGAGGACGGCTCCGACGGGATCGACGGCCAGGACGGGGCTCCCGGTGCCGACGGACAGGATGGTCAGGACGGCGTGAGCTGCACGCACTCGTGGGCGGGCACGGTGCTCACGGTGACGAGCGCGAGCGGCACGAGCTCCGCCGACCTCAAGGGCGAGAAGGGAGACAAGGGCGACCCGTTCACCTACGCGGACTTCTCTTCTGAGCAACTTGAGTCTCTTCGTGGGCCGCAAGGCATCCAGGGGCTGCCCGGCGCCGACGGCCAGGACGGCGCCCCGGGCACCGACGGGCAGGACGGCGCGGACGCCGAGATCACGGGCGCGACCGCGACGGTGGACTCGTCCACGGGCACGCCGTCGGTGACCGTGACGCTCGGCGGCACGCCGGGGGCGCGAACGTTCGCGTTCGCCTTCTCGGGCCTCAAGGGCGAGACCGGAGAGCAGGGGCCGCAGGGCGCGCCCGGCCAGGACGGCGAGGACGGCGCGCCCGGCGCGACGCCCGACCTCTCGGCATACGCGACGAAGCAGTACGTCGACCAAGCGATCGCCGCCCTGGACGACCTGAGCGAGGTGGAGTTCTGATGGCCGTGGGGACGATCCAGAAGAGCGTGCTCACCGACATCGCGAACGCCATCCGCGTGCAGAACGGCGGCACCGACACCTACCTTCCCTCCGAGATGGCGGCGGCGGTGCTCGCGCTCGACGGCACCAAGGCGGGGACGCCTTTCCAGGCGGTCGCCGGCACGGGCACGGGCGTGATCTCGGATGCCGTCTTCGACGGCATCGCCGACGCGATCCGCGCGCAGAACGGGCTCTCGGAGACCTACAGGCCCTCCGAGATGGCGCCGGCGATACTCGCGCTCTCCTGGGACGTGGGCGTGAAGATGCGCGCGATCCTGCTCGCGGACGGCACGCTCGAGTTCAACTACCGCGACGGGCGCTCCTCCGACGTGCCCGGCGCGGTGATCCTGGACGCCTGGGAGGTGGACCCGGCGGGCTACAGCTCGGCGAACGCGCGGCCGTGGCACGACGTGAGGCTGGACGTCACGCGAGTGGTGTTCGACTCGGACTTCTCACAGGGCGGCCTCGAGGACGCCTCCTACCTCTTCAACGGGTTCCAGAGCCTCGTTACGGTGTCGGGCTTCGAGGAGCTCTCGGGCATCTCTTCGTTCAACCAGACGTTCTCGAGCTGCGGCTGCCTGGAGACGATCTACGCGAGCGGCTTTGTGGCCGCTGAGGGCTTGGACGGCAGCCTCACCTTTTACGGATGCGACCGGCTGGTCGGCGGGCAGGGGTTCGTGCCGGAATACGGCGACGGCGCCGAGTTCATCGCCTACGGCGAGGAGGGCGTGCTGACCGACCCCGCCGCTGACACCCGCGAGTGGCTTTCCTGTCACCTGTACGCCGACGGCGAGCTTGTGTTCACCCTGGACGACGAACCTGAGGCGGGGCGGGCGCTGTGCATGAGCGGGCGGATGTGTGCGACTGCGCGATACCGGGCCATCGCCGCGCGGGCATGGAATGACGCCGAGGTCGGCGTACTCAAGGCGACGTTTGCGGAGGACCTCTCCTCGCTCGACTTCGTGAACCTGAGCTACTGGTTCTACGGAGACGGCGAACTCTCCGAGGTCGTCGGGCTCTCGAACCTGTCGGCGGTCCGCGAGATGCGCTATACGTTCGCGGGCTGCGACGGGCTCGTCACGCTCGACCTGTCAGGCTTTCCGACTGCGGAGCTGGAGGACGTGTTCTACTGCTTCTCCGGCTGCGGGTCGCTCACTACGATCTGGGCTGACGCCGACTGGGCGCTGCCCGCTGGCTGCACAGGTTCGGGCGCCTTTTACGGCTGCGCGGCGCTCGTGGGCGGCGCAGGGACGACGTATTCGAGCTCGCGGATCTCGGCGACGTACATGAGGATCGACGGCGTGGGCGGTGCCGGATACCTCACCGCGAAGAGCTCTTAACAAGCACCCCTCCGGCGCGTGCGGCGCTTGCGCCGCATGGGCCGGAGGGGTGGACGCGCCGCCGCAGGAGACTCGGGACGAACCCGCCATGCGGGCGGCGCGAGGGGCGGGGCGTTTTCTTGCCTATGACCTTTTTCCTACGGCGACTCCCGTCGTGAGAATCGCGACAGCACAGAGCCAGAATTGCCAGCTTTTGAACATGGATCGGTTCGCCTGGTCGCACGTGGTCTGCCTTATCTCCCTGCGCTCTTTGATGAGAGTATCGAACTGCTCGGGCGTGAGATTCTCATTCGCGAGACGGGCCTCCGTCTCGTCAGCCTGAAGGCTCAGGATCTCCATCGCGCGCTTGGAGGCGCATGCTTCCGCGCCTATGATGCCCAGCATGGTCGTCTGCGACATGCTTGCCAGGGTACAGGGCTCCGTCTCGCTGATTTGCGGCATTTCCTCTTCCTTGATGCTCCACATGGTGTTCTCCTTGGGTGTGCTTTCGCGCCTCCCGTTGCATGCGAGACGAGTTCGGCGAAGTGGTCTTTTCCTGCAGCTGTTATAACACCTGATAAACCCAGTCTATTTCGGTTCGTTGCAAAGTGTAAGATGGTACTTACGACATAAATGTCGTATACCATGGGAGTGCTTTTGACGAAGAAGAAATCGAAACAACCAATCGACGGAAAATGGCTCAAGTACGTTATCCATCGACGTGGTCTCTCCGTGAGGGCGCTGACGAACCCCAAACGAGAGGGTTCCATCCTCTACGATATCCGCACGGTCCAGCGAGCTATCAAAGACAACGAAATCACGCCCCAGCTTCTCGATGAGATTGCCAGGGCGATTGATGTTCATCCCGATTTCCTTCGCGGCAAGTACCTGTGGACGCTCAAGGTCGACATCATGGAGCACCCTGAGGTTCGCGATCACTGGCTCGAGCACTACCTGAATCCCGCCTACTTCCCTTATCGCATGCACGAGCAGGAGCAAATTGGGTCTCGCAGGCATTTCTTCAACACGCTTCTCATGCACGGCGTGGGCGAGGAGGAGTTCAGGAAGCTCCCCGGAGATAAGCAGAGGTCTTTGGTCGAAGACCTGAACGTGAAAACGACCGGGATCCTCAAGTCCTACTTTCCGAAGTCCGCGCAGCTTGATTACACCGACGATGCCGATATTTTCGAGTGGCAAACCGAACGCGACGTTTACGAGGCAATGATCGAATGGCTCGCCGAAAAGGGCTATGTCACCGCCTCCGACTAAACGAGCCAATCGGACGTAAACGTATCACGTTGTTGGGCGGCGCATTTGCCGCCCTTTCTTTTGCGCTTTTGATAAGACGCATCCTCGTTTGTGAACCGTTGTGTGAAGTGACGAAACGCGACGGTTCGTCCATTTCCCCAGTTGAATAGCCCATTTGTGACCGTAGCGGACACTCCTTTCCAGACGGGGCGAGCCTGTCTGGAAAGGAGGTGCGTGTGGAGTCGGTAATTGCTGCGCTGGTGACGGGCGTCCTCACCTTGATCGGCGTGCTCGTTTCCAACTCGCGCAGCCGTGCGGTCATGGAGGTGAAGATCGACAACCTCACGAAGCAGGTCGAGAAGCACAACTGCCTGATTGAGCGCACCTACGCGTTGGAACAGGACGTCGCGGTGGTGAAGGCGGAGATTGACAACTTGAGGAAGGGGTAGCCGTGGATACGTTTCTTACTTCGAACGAATGGCAGTGGAGGCTCTTGCGCACGGTCGTGCAGGGCGTCTTGGGCGTGATCGTCGCGAACATCGACATGCTCGTCGGCTGTGCGGTGCTGGAGCCCACGTGGCGCGCCGTGGTGGTCGCTCTCGTGATGGCAGTGCTCTCGCCGGTGATGGCGGAGCTGGGAGCGGCAAGCGCTGAGAGGAAGGAGCTCGCCGATGAGTGATTTCGCGACGGCGGAGTTCGCCGACGTGGCGGGCGCGAACGCGCCCGATGACGAGCGGAAGCGCTGGGAGGAGCTGCACGGCGAGGGCGTCGAGGCCGCGGCTCCCGACGGCTGGGAGCCAGACGAGGGCGAGGACGACGGCTTCGAGGAGGTGCCCGATGGCGTATAGCATCCTCTTCAAGCAGTGCGGAAGCGATCACATGACGCGCGGGCGCTCCCGCGCGATCGACCGCATCGTGGTCCACTACACGGGTACCACGGCGAGCGCGCGCAACAACGCGACGTACTTCTCGCGTAACGAGAGCCAGGGAGCGAGCGCCCACTATTTCGTGGACGATATTACCCCGGAGATTTACCAGAGTGTTGCCGAGGGCGACACCGCCTGGCACGCGGGCAACTGGGACATGAACTGCCGGGCGATCGGCATCGAGGTGGTCTCCGCCGGCGAGGACTACAGCGGGACGGAGATCACCAAGCTTGCCTGGCTGGTGCAAAAGCTCATGGCCAAGTACGGCATCGGCGCTTCCGGCGTCATCCGCCACTACGACGTGACGGGGAAGCTCTGCCCTGCGCCCTACGTTGCCGCGTCCAAGTGGGCGGCGCTGAAGGCGCGCATCACGGGCGGGGCGGCGATTCCATCCGACGGCGAGACTTCCGCACCCAGCGGGACTGTCGCGGAGCTCGCGCGGCGCGTCATCGCCGGCGAGTTCGGCAACGGGGACGCGCGTCGCGCGGCCTTGGGGAGCCGCTACGACGAGGTGCAGGCGGAGGTGAACCGCATCCTGGGCGGGGGCTCGGGCGCTCCCGCCGCTCAGACGCCTGCCGCCGACGACGTGGACGACCTCGCGCGCCGGGTGATCGCGGGCGAGTTCGGAAACGGCACGGCGCGCAAGGCAGCTCTGGGAGACCGCTACTCGGAGGTCCAGGCGCGCGTGAACGAGATGCTGGGCGCCGGGGGCTCCTCGGGAGGCTCGTCTAGTGGGGCCGACATCGACGCCCTGGCGCGCGCCGTCATCCGCGGCGACTACGGCAACGGAGCTGAGCGCAAGCGCCGCCTGGGGTCGCTCTACAACGCCGTGCAGACGCGCGTGAACGAGATCCTGTCGTGATCTCGCGGGAGGACATCGGCTGGGGGCTGGGCGTAGCGCTAGCGGTGCTTCTTCTGTTCGCCGCTCTTCCTCTCGTGCCTGTTGCCTGGCTCGTCGGCAGGATTGATTCGTAGCGTTCTGTGCCTTCTCAAAGGTGTTCACAAGAGCGCCCCCGCACCCTTGGATGGATGCGGGGGCGCTGGCGTCTAGATGGTCGGCTTGTCGCGGCGCTTCGGGCCGTCAATGAGCATGCGGTACCACCAATCCCGGTCGCGGTATCCCGACGCTCCGAGGCTGTCGAGGAGCTTCGTCTGGGACACCTCGTCGAGCTTCGCAAAGTCCTCGCGCATCCTGTTCTCGATGTCGGAGGACGTCTTCCACATGTCTTCGAGGATCTGTTTCTTTTCCTCCAGGGAATAGCTCTCTGGGGACATCTCTACGAGCTCCGCTCTGAAGTAAGCGAAGTCTTCCGCGTCTTCTAGGTTCTTCCAATTCTCGTCCATCTTGAGCCTCCTCTAAGCGCCCTCTTGGAATCTCTTGACCCGGCAGGGTGCCACAAAAGTTGCCACAAATAATCCTGTTCTAAGCGTTTTTCTCTGTGAGAAAGGGTTCCGTCCGAATCGAACGAAACCCTTTCTTGACCTGCGGAAATGTCAGTTTTTGGAAGATGGTGTTGAGAAGCGTCAGACCCCGAAAATCACTCCCACTCGATCGTGGCGGGCGGCTTGGGCGTGACGTCGTAGACCACGCGGTTCACGCCGGGGACCTCGGCCACGATGCGGCTCGAGATGCGCCCAATCACGTCGTACGGCAGCTTCGCCCAGTCCGCGGTCATCGCGTCGCTCGACTCCACCGCGCGCACGATCACCGGGCGCGCGTAGGTGCGCTCGTCGCCCATGACGCCCACGGAGCGGATGTCGGGCAGCACGGCAAAGTACTGCCAGCAGCTG
>CASEGE010000292.1 GCA_949287335.1 uncultured Olsenella sp.
CAGATGACGGCGAGGCTGCGCAGCGTGATTCCCTCGAGGTAGTCCGGCATGAGGCCCAGAAACTCCGGGTCGGGCCCCACGGTCCTGGGGTGCATGCGCCCCTCCGCCTCGGAGCGCGCGCCCAGCGCCGCCGCGGCGCCGCGGAACTGCTTGTAGGCGATGAGGCGCGCGATGAGCACCTCGCGGGCCTCCTCGGGAGAGAGGTCGGCGAGGTCGTCGTCCTCGTCAAGCTCGTCGTCGGTGGCACGTCGCAGCGGCTCGGCAGGAACGAGCGAGGCGGCCTTGATGTCGAGCAGCGTGGAGGCCACGAGCACAAAGTCGCTCGCAACGTCGAGGTCGAGGTCGGCCATGCGCTCGACCTCGTCGAGGTACTGGTTGGCCACCTCGGAGATGGAGATGGAGCCAATGGTGACCTTCTGCCTGCTCACAAGCTGGAGAAGCAGGTCAAACGGTCCGGAGTAGCTCTGTGTGCGCACGCGATAGGACATGGCCTAGATCACCGTAACCCCAAGGACGAGGGCCCTGTAGAGCGCGCCGGCCGTCACGTCGAGGTATGCCCCGAGCGGGTCGAGGCCAAGGAGCGTGGGCAGCACGTAGAGGATGACGATGAGCGCAAACATGGCGTACTGCTCGAGCTCATAGAACTTCCTTCTCGCTTGGCCCTTGAGGAAGAACAGGATGACCTTAGAGCCGTCAAGCGGCGGGAAGGGAATGAGGTTGAAGAAGCACAGGACGAGGTTCACGTACACGTACGTGGTGGCAACGTCCAGCGCGCCCGAGACGAGGTCAAAGACGGGGGACCCGGCGGAATAGGACGCAGGGATGGCCTGCCAGAGCACGCCGATAAGCGCCGTGCCGAGAAGTGCCTGAAGCAGGTTGGACGCAGGGCCCGCAAGCGCGACGAGCAGCTCGTCCCGGCGAGGGTGGCGCAGGCGCCGCGGGTTGTAGGGCACGGGGCGCGCAAAGGCAAAGACCGGACCGCCGAGAAACGCCATGAGCAGCGGCAGCAGCACGGAGCCAAAGCCGTCGAGGTGCGCCCGGGGGTCCAGCGTGAGGCGCCCCGCCTCCTTGGCCGTTGGGTCGCCGAGGCGAAGCGCGACCCACCCGTGCGCCACCTCGTGCACGATGGCAGAGAGCATCACCAAAATCACGGTCAGCGCAATGGAGACGAGCTGGTCGGTTGAGTAGAGCAAGGCCTCTCCCCTCTCGCGGCGCTAGCGCAGCGAGGCAGATATGCGACAGCAGATCCAGTCGAGCACGAGCAACACTATAGCAACGATGGCGAAGTCTCCCCTGAACGCGCCCTCAAAGGGGGTCTGAAACACGAAGAGACCTTGAATGAAGCCGGGGACGAGGCGCGAGACGAGGCCGTTCAGCGCAAGGAGCGCTGCGCGCGGACCCGCGGGAAAGAGCGCGTTTGCCACGACAAGCGCAACGAGCAGCCAGGCACAGACGCGAAGCGCCACAGAGAGCGCGCCCAGGACGCCCGCGGCGCGCGGCCTAGGCATCGAGCGCCTCCTCGATCTTCTCGGTGAGCTCGAGCCACTCCTGCTCGAGCGCGGGGACCTTCTTGGAGAGGGCGGTGTACTCGCTCATGCACTCGTCGAAGCGCTTTGCGTCGTTGTAGAGCTCCTGGTCCGCCATGAGCGTCTCGAGCTCGACGAGGCGCGCCTGCGCGGGTTCGAGGGCGGCCTCGATCTCCTTGAGGCGGGTGCGCTCGGCCTTGAGGGCGCGGTTCCTGCGGTTGCGCTCCTCCGCCTCAGCGCGGCGCTGCTCGCGGGTCTTGACGTTTCGTCCGGTCGTCTGCAAAGCCTCAGGCTCAACCTTAGCTGTAGCCTTAGGAGCGGCGGTAACGGGCGCGCTCCCCTGCTCGCGCGCCTCGAGCTCGGCGCGCTTGTAGAGGTAGTAGTCGTAGTCGCCCTCGTAGACGGTGACCTTGTGGTCTCGAACGTCAACGACCTTGTTTGCCACGGCGCGCACGAGGTGCTCGTCGTGGGAGATGAGCACGATGGTGCCCTTGAAGTCGACGAGCGCGCGCTCGAGCACGTCCACGGAGTCGATGTCGAGGTGGTTGGTCGGCTCGTCGAGGAGCAGCAGCGGGTCGGGCGCCACGAGCATCTTGGCAAGGGCCAGGCGGGCCCGCTCGCCGCCGGAGAGCACGCTCACG
>CASEGE010000293.1 GCA_949287335.1 uncultured Olsenella sp.
ACTCCGTCCCGGCCATCATCTTCTCGATCGGCTTCATGTACACGCCGCAGATCGCGCGCATCGTCCGCGCCAACGTGGTGTCCGAGTACGGCGAGGACTACGTCCGCGCGGTCATCGTCGCCGGCGCCCGCGCACCGTGGATCCTCACGAAGCACGTCCTGCGCAACTGCATCGCGCCGATCATGGTCTTCACGGTCACGCTCGTCGCAGACGCCATCATCTTCGAGGCGTCGCTCACCTTCATCGGTGCCGGCATCGCCGAGCCCACCGCCACGTGGGGCAACATCCTCTCGTCCGCGCGTGACGGCGTCCTTCTCGGCCGCTGGTGGCAGGCGCTCTTCCCGGGCATCGCGATCATGGTCACGTGCCTTGCGCTCAACATCCTCTCCGAGGGTCTGACCGATGCCATGGCAGCTGCCCCGTCCGCGCCCGTCTCCAACGAGAACGCCGACAGCCGTCGCGAGGCCGACCTTCTCGTGGCCGACCCGGTCCGCGCCTACAAGGAGCAGGCCGACTCCCTCGCCCGTCGCCTCGGCGCCCTGCGCGAGGTGGAGCTCGCCCGCACCGACCGTCGCGTCCCGGACTACTCCGTGGAGCCCATCCTCCAGGTCAAGAACCTCTCGATCGGCTTCCCGCGCCACGGTGACGTCCACGTGGTGGACAACGTCTCCTTTGACGTGCGCCCCGGCCAGTGCATGGCGCTCGTGGGCGAGTCCGGCTGCGGCAAGTCCATCACTACCAAGACCATCATGAACCTCCTGCCCGACAACGCCCGCATCGAGGGCCAGATCCTCTACAAGGGCAAGGACCTCCTCAAGCTCACCAAGGAGGAGCACCGCAAGCTGCTGGGCCACGAGCTCGCGATGGTCTACCAGGACTCCCTGTCCTCCCTCAACCCCTCCATGCTCATCTCCGCACAGATGAAGCAGCTCACGAGCCGCGGCGGCACCCGCAGCGCCGAGGAGCTCCTCGAGCTCGTCGGCCTCGACCCCAAGCGCACGCTCGAGAGCTACCCGCACGAGCTCTCCGGCGGTCAGTGCCAGCGCGTCATCATCGCCATGGCGCTCACGCGCAACCCGTCGCTGGTCATCTGCGACGAGCCCACCACGGCTCTTGACGTGACGGTCCAGAAGCAGGTCATCAAGCTCCTGAACGACCTCCAGAAGCAGCTCGGCTTTGCCATGATCTTCGTGTCCCACGACCTTGCCCTCGTGGCAGAGGTTGCCTCCGAGATCACCGTCATGTACGCCGGTCAGGTCATCGAGTCCGCTCCTACCAAGGAGCTCCTCACCAACCCGATCCACGAGTACACGCAGGGCCTGCTCGGCGCCGTCCTCTCCATCGAGGCGCACGACGGCACCCGCCTGCACCAGGTTCCCGGCTCCGTCCCGAGCCCGGCGGACTTCCCCAAGGGCGACCGCTTCGCCCCGCGCTCGAGCCACCCGACGGTGGGCCTCGACGTCCATCCCATCCTCAAGCCCGTTCCTGGTGCTACTCACCACCTCGTCTCCGAGATCCCGGACGAGGAGCTTGCGAAGAACGGTCTCGTTTCCCGACTGGAGGTGAGGTAGATGGCAGAGAAGACCTCCGAGCAGACGCCCATCATCTTCCTGGACAACATCTCGGTCACGTTCAAGTCCCGCACGGGCTCGCTCTTCCACCCCAACCTCGTGCATGCCGTCAACGGCCTCACGCTCAAGCTCATGCCCGGCGAGACGATCGGCATCGTCGGCGAGTCCGGCTGCGGCAAGTCCACGACGGCCAACGTCATGTGCGGCCTGCAGTCGCCGACCGACGGCCACGTCTACTTCAAGGGCGACGACGTCACCAAGCGCACCGCCGAGCTCCGCAAGAAGATCGGCCGCGTGGTCTCCGTCGTGTTCCAGAACCCCGCCACGGCGCTCAACCCGCGCATGTCCGTCCATGACCAGCTGCTCGATCCCCTGATCGTGCACAAGGTGGGCACGGAGGACGAGCGCGAGGCGCGCGTGCGCGAGCTTCTCGGCATCGTCGGCCTCCCGTCCTCTGCGATGTACGCCCTGCCGGGCCAGCTCTCCGGTGGTCAGCGCCAGCGCGTCGCCATCGCGCGCGCCCTGTCGCTGCAGCCCGACGTCATCATCGCTGACGAGCCCACGTCGGCCCTCGACGTCTCCGTCCGCGCGCAGCTCCTGAACCTGCTCACGGACCTCAAGAAGGAGCTCGGCCTTGCCATGGTCTTCATCAGCCACGACATCCAGACGGAGCGCTACATCTCCGATCGCATCGTCGTCATGAACCACGGCCAGATCATGGAGTCCGGACCGGCGAAGCAGATCTTCGAGGACCCGCAGGACGCCTACACCAAGACGCTCCTCGGCGCGGCCCCGTCGCTGCTCCACCCCAACCTGGGCAAGTAAGGCCCCACCCGTTCGGCCGCGGGCGCGCCTTCGGGCGCGCCCGCTTTGCGAAATCGGCCGGCGGCGCGTTCTTCTCGCCCCGCATGGCATAGCATCTGAGTGCTCCATCCACGTTTGAGGCGGACCGTCCGCCACACGAGAAAGGATTAGCATGGCAGACCTTAAGATCACGGGCGTCGTTCCTCCCGTCGTCGTTCCCGACACCCCCGACCACGAGCTTGACGTCCCCTCCTTCGAGCGCCTTATCAACCGCATGATCGACGCCGGCGTTGACGGCCTCTTCTTCCTCGGCTCCTCCGGCGAGGTCGTCTTCTCCACCGACGAGCGTCGCCGCCAGATCATCTCCGAGGCCGTCCGCATCGTCGACCACCGCGTGCCCGTTCTCATTGGCATCATCGACACGGAGACCGAGCGCGTCCTCGAGCACGGCAAGGTTGCCCAGGAGCTCGGTGCCGATGCCCTCGTTGCCACCGCGCCGTTCTACGCCCTTGGCGGCATGACCGAGGTCGAGGAGCACTTCCGCATCCTTCACGAGGAGCTCGACCTCCCGATCTTTGCCTATGACATCCCCGTGTGCGTGCACACCAAGCTCCCGTGGCCGCTGCTCGTCAAGCTGGGCAAGGAAGGCGTGCTCGCCGGCGTCAAGGACTCCTCCGGCGACGACATCTCCTTCCGCTACCTTTGCCAGGAGAACGAGAAGGCCGGCCACCCGCTGTCGCTGCTCACCGGTCACGAGATCGTGGTCGACGGCGCGTACCTCTCCGGTGCCGACGGCTCCGTCCCCGGCCTTGCCAACGTCGAGCCCGAGGGCTACGTCCGCATGTGGAAGGCCGCGCAGGCCGGTGACTGGGCCACCGTCAAGGCCGAGCAGGACCGCCTGAACGAGATCTCCCACATCTTTGACGTCACCTCCGGCGTCCAGGGCTACGCGGGCGGCGTGGGCGCCTTCAAGACCGCGCTCTGGCTCCTGGGCGTCTTTGACTCCAACACCATGCCGCGCCCGGTCAAGGCTCTCGAGGGCGACAACGTCGAGGCCATCAAGAAGGTCCTCGTGGACAACGGCCTTCTCTAGGAGGAACCATGAGCCAGACCATCGTTGCCGTTGACATCGGCGGCACCAAGATCGCGTGCGGGCTCGTCACCCTGGGAGGGGAGAGCCCCGTCATCGAGAAGGTCGAGAAGGTCCCCACCGAGGCCATGAAGGGCGGCGCACACGTGCTCGCGACCGTCCTGACCCAGGTGAAGGCCGCCATCGAGCGCGCGGACGAGAAGCCCGTGGGCGTGGGAATCTCCTCCGCCGGCGTGGTGAACCCCCGAAACGGCGACATCACCTTCGCCAACGAGCTCATGCCCGGCTGGGGCGGCACGCACCTCGGCGCCGAGGTTACCGCCGCGACCGGTCTTCCGTGCCGCGTTCTCAACGACGTTCACGCCCACGCGCTGGGCGAGGCTCGCTGGGGCGGCGGCCGCGACGCCAAGAGCTGCCTCGTGGCCGCGGTTGGAACCGGCATCGGCGGCGCCTTCGTCGAGTACGGCAAGATCATGCTCGGCGCGCACGACGAGGCCGGCCACATCGGTCACGTCTGCTGCCCCGCCGCGGCCGACGTTCCCTGCTCCTGTGGTGCCACCGGTCACCTCGAGCCCATCGCCGCGGGCCCCGGCATCATCCGCGAGTACGTGCGCCTGGGTGGCGACGAGACCAAGGCTGACGGTACCCCCATGGACGGCGCGGAGATCGACCGCCGTGCCGCCGCGGGCGATGCGGCCGCCAAGGCCGCCGAGGCCCGCGCCGGCCGCGCGCTCGGCGAGGTCCTGGGCAGCATGTGCAACATGCTCGACCCGGATTGCGTGATTCTCTCCGGCTCCGTGGCGCAGTGCGGGCCCGACTGGTCCGACGCCATGGCAGAGGCCTTCAAGGGCCAGGCCATGCCGCCCGTTGCCACCACGCCCATCGTGGGCGGCGAGCTCGGTGGTGACGCCCCGCTCGTCGGCGCGGCGGAGAACTTCGTCCACTCTGGCTACGCCGAGATCTCCGACTAGCGCGTTCTTCTCGTTACCCTTGCCGGCGGGGCCCATCCCCGCCGGTGCCTCATGAGAAAAGGGGGAGTTCATGCCCATCTCACCGCTCGTTCAGTCCCTCAAGGGAAAGCTCATCGTCTCCGTTCAGGCCTACCCCGGGGAGCCGCTGCGTCACCCCGAGACCATGGCCCAGATGTCTCGCGCCTGCGAGCTCGGTGGCGCCGCCGCCATCCGCTGCCAGGGACTCTCTGACATCGCCGCCATCAAGGGCACCGTCGAGATCCCCGTCATCGGCCTCTGGAAGGAGGGTCACGAGGGCGTCTACATCACCCCGACCCTTCGCCACGCCATGGCATGCGTGAACGCCGGCGCCGACGTGGTCGCGCTCGACGCCACCAACCGCCCGCGCCCCGACGGCCGTACCTTCGAGGAGACGGTCAAGGCCATCCGCGAGCAGTCCGATGTCCTCATCATGGCTGACTGCATGACCATCGATGACATCCGCAACGCCGTTGCGTGCGGCTGCGACCTTGTCTCCACGACGCTCTCCCACAACAAGGCCGCCATCGACACCACGCTCGAGGATGGCCCCGATGTGCCGCTGCTCAAGCAGGCCACCTCGGAGTTCCCCGACTACCCGATCATCTGCGAGGGCCACGTCCACACGCCGGCTGACGCCAAGACCGCCATCGACGCGGGCGCCTGGGCCGTTGTCGTGGGCACCGGCATCACGCACCCCACCTCGCTCACCAGCTGGTTCCGCGCCGCTATCGAGTAGGGGAGACCTTCTCGGCATACCCTGACACGGGCCCCGGACGCTCTGAGCCACAGAGTCGTCCGGGGCTCGCTTTGTGTGCGGCTTTCTGGCGCTATTCGTTGGCAGGCAGACATAATCCAGCACGTCCTTCTCGCTGCCCATTGCATGCGTGAATCTGCGCAGAAATGCACAATAATGACCATTCATGGCAATTCAGCTACCGTTTACCGGTAGAATGCGCAAACGTGCGCACAAATGGAAGAAATTGCGTAAAAATGAGAATCACAGAGTAGGACCAACACTGCGAGGAGGCGCCATGTCTGATACCGAGAAGAGCCAGCCGCTCGATTCCGCCGCGGCGGCGAAGGAGGCCTTTGCTGCCGTCGAGGGCGCCGAATTCCCCGAGGGCATCTTCGTTGCGCCGCAGCTGCGCTGGGCCGTCATCGGCTGCGGCGTCATAGCCAACCAGATGGCAGCGTCGCTCGCCCTTGCCGGGCGCCATCTTTCCGGCGTTGCCAACCGCACGCGCGAGAAGGCCGCTGCCTTTGCCGAGAAGTACGGCGTCGAGCGGGTCTACGATTCGCCCGAGGACCTCTACGCGGACCCCTCGATCGATGCCATCTATATCACTACGCCGCACAACACGCACATCCGCTACCTTCGCGGCGCGCTCGGCGCGGGCAAGCACGTGCTCTGCGAGAAGTCCATCACCCTCAACTCCGCGGAGCTCGACGAGGCCCGAGCGCTCGCAGACGCCAACGGCGTGGTGCTCATGGATGCCACCACGATCCTTCACATGCCGCTCTACCAGGAACTGCTTCGTCGCGCGCGCACGGGCGAGTTTGGCCGCATGAACCTCGCGCAGCTCAACTTTGGCTCCTACAAGGAGTACGGCGACCTTACCAACCGCTTCTACAACATCAACCTCGCGGGCGGCGCGATGCTCGACATTGGCGTCTACGCGCTCAGCCTCATGCGGCTGTTCATGGAAAGCCAGCCCACCGAGGTCGTGTCCCTGGGCAACCTCGCCGTCACGGGCGTGGACGAGGCGGGCGGCATCGTGTGCCGAAACGCCGAGGGCCAGCTCGGCGTGGTCTCGCTCACCCTGCACTCCAAGCAGCCCAAGCGCGCGGTGCTCTCCTTTGACCGTTGTTACGTGGAGGTCATGGAGTACCCGCGTTCCGACACGGCCACGATCGTGTGGACCGCGGACGGTCGCAGGGAGACCGTGACGGCCGGTACCACAGGCTACGCCCTCTGCTACGAGATGGCAGATCTTGAGGCCGCGGTGGCGGGAGATTCCGAGAAGCGCGCTCTTCTCGGCTATGCGTCGGACGTCATGGAACTCATGACCGCGCTGCGCCGAGCCTGGGGCGTCACCTATCCCGAGGAGGCGTAGCCATGCTGGCAGAGGAGCGCCACGCGCGCATCGTGGAGATGGTTACCCGCAAGGGGACGGCCACCGTCACCGATCTTGCGACGGCCCTGGACATCTCGGAG
This sequence comes from uncultured Olsenella sp., assembly GCA_949287335.1. Lineage (GTDB taxonomy): Bacteria > Actinomycetota > Coriobacteriia > Coriobacteriales > Atopobiaceae > Thermophilibacter. The sequence goes on from CASEGE010000293.1 coordinate 6,673, forward strand.
TCCACCATCCGCCGCGACCTCGACAAGCTCGACCAGGCCCACCGCCTGGTGAAGGTCCACGGCGGCGCCACCACCCTTGAGAGCGCTCACCTCACGCGCGACCTCACGCTCGAGGAGCGTCACGGCCTGCACGCTGAGGAGAAGCGCGCCATCTGCGCCTATGCCGCCACGCTCGTGGGCCCGGATGACCTCGTCTACCTGGACGCCGGCTCCACCGTGGAGGAGCTCATCAACCATCTCACCGAGCACGGCGCGCGCTACGTCACGGATTCCGTCTCCCACGCCATGAAGCTCGCGGCGCGCGGCTTTCACGTGACGGTGCTGGGGGGCGAGCTCAAGAGTGCTACGGAGTCGCTCGTTGGGCCGGACACCATCGCCGCGATCTCGCGCTATCACTTCACCGTTGGCTTCTGGGGCGTGAACGGCATCACCCCCGAGAACGGCCTCACCTCGCCGGAGAGCAACGAGGCCCTGATCAAGCAGCTCACCATGGAGCACACGGCTCGGCGCTACGTGCTCGCGGACGCTACGAAGTTTGACAACACGAGCCTCTTTGGGTTTGGGTCCTTCTCGTCCGCCACGATCGTCACCTGCGGGGACGTCCCCGAGAAGTACAAGGCGTGCGAAAACGTAGTGGAGGTAGCCCAATGATCTGCACCGTCACGTTCAACCCCTCGCTTGACTACATCGTCCGCGTGGACGACATGCGCCTGGGCACAATCAACCGCACCACCTACGAGAAGATCCTGCCGGGCGGCAAGGGCGTGAACGTCTCCATCGTGCTCGGCAACCTCGGGCACGAGAGCCGCGCGCTCGGCTTTGTGGCGGGGTTCACGGGCGACGAGCTCTGCCGCCTCTGCGCGGAGGCGGGCGTGACCTGCGACTTCATCCGTGTGGCGGAGGGTATGACGCGCATCAACGCCAAGGTCAAGAGCAACGAGGAGACCGAGCTCAACGGCCAGGGGCCCGTTATTACCGAGAAGGACGTCGAGGCCCTTCTCGCCAAGCTCGACGCGCTGGGCGAGGGCGACACGCTCGTCATCTCCGGCTCCGTGCCCTCGTCGCTTCCGCACGACATGTACGAGCGCATCATGGCGCGCCTCGAGGGGCGCGGCGTCTGCATCGTCGTGGACGCCGAGCGCGACCTGCTCACGCGCGTCCTTCCGTACCGCCCCTTCCTCGTGAAGCCCAACAACCACGAGCTCGGGGACATCTTCGGCGTGACCCTGCGCACGCGCGACGAGGTGGTGCCGTACGCACGGAGGCTCCAGGAGATGGGCGCCAAGAACGTGCTCGTCTCAATGGCAGGGGAGGGCGGCGTGCTCGTCGCCGAGACGGGCGAGGTCTTCCAGAGCCCGGCCGCCAAGGGCACCGTGGTCAACTCCGTGGGCGCGGGAGATTCCTCCGTGGCGGGGTTCCTCGCGGGCCTCATCGAGAGCGGCAGCTACGAGACCGCCTTCCGCATGGCACTCGCCACGGGCTCTGCCAGCGCGTTCTCTGATCACCTGGCCACGAGGCCGGAGGTGGAGGCGCTGCTCGCTTCTTAGCCGTCCGTCCCCGTCCGAGCCGGGCGAGAAGAACCTCGGCGCTCGGACAGCTTCGCCGCGCAAAGGACACGCGGCTGCAGAACTCGCGGCGAGGTTCTTCTCGCCCGGCTCGGACGGGGACTTCCCACAACAGCGTTCTTCTCGCTGCCTGAAGGCCTTGGGGCCTGGGGTCGGGAGAGTCGTGTGCAAATCATCAGCAACGGGCGGCGGTGGTCGCCTTGGGGAGAAAGGGAAGAACATGAGGATCACGGATCTGCTCAAGCCTGAGTCGATTGGGATCGGGGGTGCTCCAAAGAGTAAGGGTGAGGCCATCGACGAGCTTGTCGACCTCATGGCGAAGGGCGGCAACGTGCGTGACAAGGCTGCCTATGCCGCTGCGGTGCGCGAGCGCGAGGCGCAGTTCTCAACGGGGCTCGGGGACGGCATCGCCATCCCGCATGCCAAGACGTCTGCCATATCCGCCCCTGGCCTTGCGGCCATGAGCGTGCCCGCGGGCGTTGACTACCAGTCGCTCGACGGCGAGCCCGCCACGCTGCTCTTCCTCATCGCGGCGCCGGAGGGGGAGGCCAACACGCACCTCGAGGTGCTGAGCCGCCTCTCCACGCTCCTTCTCGACGCGGATTTCTGCGCCGCCCTGCGCGCCGCCAAGACGCCCGAGGAGTTCCGCGCGCTCGTGGACGCCGAGGAGGACAAGCACCGCGCCGCCGAGGAGGCCAAGGCCGCCGGAGCCGCCGCGCGCGACGCCGCGGGCTACGACGTGCTTGCCATCACGGCCTGCCCCACGGGCATCGCCCACACCTACATGGCCGCCGAGGCGCTCGAGAAGAAGGCCGCCGAGATGGGCGTGCGCATCAAGGTGGAGACTCAGGGCTCGGGCGGTGCCAAGAACGTCATCACCGCGCAGGACGTGGCCGGCGCCAAGGGCGTCATCATTGCCGCCGACAAGAACATCGACCTCGCGCGCTTTGACGGCATGCCCGTCTACAGCTGCTCGGTCACGCGCGGCATCAACGAGCCCGAGGCCCTTATCAACATCGTGATGAACGGCGAGGCGGGCGTGTACCACCACGCCGGCGGCTCCTCCGATGTTGCCTCGGCGGGTGCCGAGGGCGAGGGCATCGGTCGCACCATCTACAAGAACCTCATGAACGGCGTCTCGCACATGCTGCCGTTTGTGATCGGCGGCGGCATCCTCACCGCCATCGCCTTTCTGATTGACCAGCCGGGACTTGGCACCGCTGCCTATGGCTCCTCGATTCCGGCTGCGGCGCTCTTCAAGACCATCGGCAACGAGGCCTTTGGCTTCATGCTGCCCATCCTCGCCGGCTACATCTCCATGTCCATCGCGGACAGGCCCGGTCTCGCCCCCGGCTTCGTGGGCGGCATCTTCGCCAAGGTGGGCTACGACTTTGCCTATCTCTCCTCGCTCGACACCTCGACGCTCATTTCGGGCGGCTTCATCGCCGCGCTCTTCGCGGGCTTTGCCGCGGGCTATATGACGCTTGGCATCGAGCGCCTCTGCGACCGGCTTCCCGCCTCGCTCGAGGGCATCAAGCCCATGCTCATCTACCCGATCCTCGGCGTGCTCGCCATCGGCGTGGTCATGCTCGCCCTGAACCCCGTCTTCGCCCTCATCAACACCGCGCTCAACGACTTCCTGCGCGGCCTGGG
>CASEGE010000294.1 GCA_949287335.1 uncultured Olsenella sp.
CAGGTGCCGGGACGCCGGCGGGCGCGGGCTATCGCACGCTGCGGGCGGGCGCGGAGGCCGTGGCCGAGTTCGAGGACCGTCGCAGCCGCTTCATCGCGCAGCTCGTGCATGTGGGAAGCGAGGCCGAGGCCGAGGCGTTTATCGCCGAGGTGCGCGGGCGCCATCATGATGCGCGCCACAACGTTCCGGCGTGGATCCTGGCGGACGGTCGCGAGCGCTGCTCCGATGACGGCGAGCCCAGTCGCACGAGTGGCATGCCCACGCTTGACGTGCTGCGCGGCGCCGGCCTGGCAGACGTCTGCTGCGTGGTGACGCGCTACTTTGGGGGCACGCTCCTGGGGCCCGGCGGGCTCGTGCGCGCCTACACCGCCGCAACGCAGGCAGCGGTCGAGCGCGCCGAGAAGGACGGTGCCGTTGTGGAGATGACGCTCGTGTGCCCCGTGACGGTCCAGCTGCCCTATGCGCTCTATGACCGCGTGACGCGGCTCTGCTCGGATGCCGGCGGGCATGTGACGGACTCGCTCTTCACCGAGGACGTGCAGCTTACCTGCGTCTTTCATGCTGGCGACGAGGAGCGCTTCGTGGCGGCGGTGCGCGAGCTCGCAAACGGCGAGGAGCTTGCGCGCGCCGGCGAGCCGCGCTTCTCGGAGTTCTGACGCCCGACCTGGCGCGTTGTGTACACCGTCTGTGAGGTTGTGTACACCGCCCTTATCGTTGTGTACACATCCGTACGGCTCGCACGGTTCTTCTCGCCATGTTTCCGCAGGTCAAAGCCTTGCGAGAAGTGCATCAAGATTGAAATTGTGTACACAACCCCAGAGGCGGTGTACACAACCCCAGAGCCGGTGTACACAACCTCACAGGGCGGCGAGGCGGGGCGCGTCGCGCAGGGCTGCGAGTCGGGGCGCGTCGCACAGGGTGCCCAGCCGCGCACAACGTCGCGCAGGGTGCCGCGAAGCGCAAAGGGCCCCGACGGATGTCCTCCGTCGGGGCCCGATCGGTCTAGCCCGGCAGGTCAGAACGGCAGCGCCCTACAGCCGCGGCGCCATCGCGCAGCCCGCGACGCTCCACGGGTCAACCTCGGCGACGGGCGCGTTGTCCCAAAGGTCGAGCACGCCCTCAGGCACGAACTCGCGCCTCACGACGACCTCGCCGCCGTAGGTGCGGAACCACTCCGCGCTCGCCACGAGGTAGCCGCCCTTGCAGGCGTCCTCGCCCCAGCTGTTCTCGATGCGCCAGGCCACCGGACGGCCGTCCTCGCCCAGCTCAACGCCCTGGAACGTCATGGCGTGGGTGTTGCGCGTCTCGCGCGCGTCGATCATGTCGGCACGGTCCATGGAGAGGTCGACACCAAAGAGTCCCTCGTAGTCCATCGTGTCGCACGCAAGGACGCCAGGGAAGTCCTCAATGCGCCGCGGGAACTGCTGGGCCACGTCGCAGGCCATCTCGCAGGGCACGCCCGCGCGAAGCGACGCAACGGCCGCGTCCTCGAGCACCTCAAAGGCCACATTGAGCATCTTGAGCTGTCGCCCGCCGGCCATGGTGTCCGAGAAGCGCCGGTGATAGGCGTGACCAAACGGTCGGCTCTCGCCGGGCATGTGCACGAGCTGCACGTAGTCGTCGGGGTCAAACGGCACGTAGCGCTCGGCAAACTCGCGCGGCGTGATGCCGCGGTCCACGAGGAGCCGCCGCGGCGCGTCCTTCTCGCTGGCAGGGCGGTCGTCGCCGGCCTGCTCCACAAGGCGCGCGGACTCAAGGCGGCAGTTCTTGCCCACGGGGATCTCGACGTCAATGGTGGTGGGGGGCTCGCCGAGGCACACGCACAGCACGCGGTGACACTGGGCGACCATGCCCTCCTTGGCACCGCGCAGCTCCTCGGTCCCCGCGCCCGCGGCGGCCATGCGCCTCAGCTCCATCGCGCTCTTGCGGAAGAGGCGCTCAAGCTGGGCGTTCATCTGGTCGGCGTCCTTGGTGCAGGCGCTCTCGGGCATGGCGTCCTTGGGCACGAGGCCCCACTTCTTGATGATGTTCATCGCGGCGGGGTAGTAGTTGCCGTCACCCATGCAGTGGTCCAGGAGTCCCGAGACCTCGCGGGAGTCCAGCGGCAGCGAGGCGGTCTCGATGACGTACTCAAGCCCCACGTTGAACTTCTCGAGCTTGTCGTAGAAGAAGCCGTACGCCTGGGAGAACTCAAAGTCGTCGACGTCGAGCAGCTCCATCGTGGCCGCGCGGGCCACGTTGAAGGCGGCAAACATCCAGCAGCGGCCAGAGTGGCGCTGGTTGGTCACCTTGCCCGTGCGCACGCGGCTCACGCCAAACGTGTCGTGGTAGGTGCGCATGCGCGAGACGTCGCGCGCGGCGGCGTGGACGTTCATCGAGGTCACGGCGTTTCTCGCCACGCGGTTGGCGCGGTCTGCCGAGAAGGACGCGGTGAGCTCGTCGGTGCGCTCGGGCGCGATGGCGCCAGCGGTGTAGTCGGTCATGCGAGCCGCCCCCTTAGCGCACGCGCGCGAGCGAGCCCATGGGGTCCCACGGCGCCAGCACGCAGGCCTCCTCGGTCTCGTAGACGGCGCGCTCCTCGTCCGTCAGGTGCTTCTTGTCAACCACGACCTGGTAGACGTACTCGTCAAACCACGGGTCGGAGAGGGTGTCAAAGCCGTCGCGACCGTGGTCCTTGCCCCAGCTGTTCTCGACCTTCCAGAGCGTTGGGTGGCTGTCGGCGTCCAGGTTCACGCCCTCGAGGACCATGGCGTGGGTCATGAGGGACTCGCCGTAGTCCAGGCGCTCGGCGCGGTCCATGCAGCCCTCGACCTCAAAGCCAAAGAGGCCGTCCACGTCCAGCGCGGCGGTGTCCATGATGCCCTCCTCGCGCAGGTAGCTCTGGCCCACGTCGCAGCCAAACCACACGGGCAGGTCCTCGCGCAGCTGGGCCACGGCGCACTCCTTGAGGCGCTCGATCGGGAGGTTGAGGTAGCGCACGCCGCCGTCCTCCACCACGTTGCCCAGGCGGCTCACGGTGTAGGTGTGGCCAAAGGGCTTGTCGGCGGTGGGGGCGGAGATGAGGCTCACGTAGTCGTCCACGTCCATGCCCACGGCCTCGGCGAAGAACTCGGCGGGCGTGAAGCTGCCGGAGAGCGCGAGCTTGCCGTCCTTGTCGCGCAGGCGCACGTCAAAGCGCGCGGGCGGCTCGCCCAGGCAGGTCACGAGGAGGTGGTAGACGTCACCCATCATCTCCTTCTTCATGGACGCGAGGTCCTCGGGGCCCACGCCGGCCGCGTGGCTCTCGCGCAGGCGCTTGGCGGCGCCGCGCAGGTAGCGCGTGAGGCAGGAGTCCATCTCGCGGGTGTTGCGCGAGCAGGCGGTCTCGGGCATGGCCTCCTTGGGGACCACGCCGTACTTCTTGACGAGGCTCTTGAACATGTCCCACTGGCCGCCGTCACCCACGGGGTCGGCGAGGAGGTAGCTCACAAGACGGCCGTCCAGCGGCTCGTCCAGGGTGTCCAGGATGTTCTCGAAGAACCAGTTGCTCTTCTCGAGCTTGTCCCAGAAGAGGGGATAGGTCTGGCTGAGCTCAAAGGTCTTGAGGTTGTACTTCTTGATGATGCGATAGCGCATGGTGTTGAGGCTCGCAAACATCCAGCAGCGGCCGGAGCGCTGCTGGTCGCAGCGGTCTCCCTGCGTGACCTCCACGTCAAAGGTCATGGCGTTGGCGGCCACGCCCTCGGGCACGCGCGCGGAGGCGCTGATGCCGTTGGAGCTCACGGCGTTCTTGGCGACCACGTTGGCGCGCTCGGAGGCGAACTCCGCGCGAGCGCAGGCGAGGTCGTCGGCGGTGACTGACTTCATTTCGTCCATGGCTGAATCCTCCCATTCAGTCGACCTGCGTAACGGTTTTGAGCATAGCACTCGGCGTCCGGGCGGGCGGCAGGCGCCGAGGGGAGCTGGGCCGCAAACGCGCCCGATAGCGCGTCCTTGCCGCCGTCCTTCTCGCCGTGAGTGCGCGAAAGTCGGGGCATGTTTCGCAAAATCGCTCTTCTCGCCTTGTTGCGACCTGCGCAAACGCTGCCGAGAAGAACGTTGTTTCGAAAATGCCGACCGACTTTCGCGCACTCGCTCCGTGGGGGATGCACCTGCGGGTCCCTCGGGGCCTGATGGAGCTGCGGGCACGCGCCGGCCTCACGGGCACGCGCCAGCCTCACGGGCACGCGCCGGCTCCGCGGGTACGCGCCGGCTCCGCGGGGAGCTCCCGCGACCCTTCTTCCTGCTAGAATCGGGCGAGAAGAACCTGCGGCCGGGAGGGGGTGCGCGTGACCGAGATCGAGATTCGCCTGGCGCGCGAGCTGCCCGCCTATGCCGCGCGCGTGCTCGAGGCCCTTGAGGCGGCCGGTTACGAGGCCTGGGTCGTGGGCGGCTGGGTGCGCGACGCGCTTCTCGGTGCGTCCGGGCACGATGTCGACGTGACCACCTCCGCCCCCTGGCAGGAGACGGCACGCGTGCTGCGCGCGGCCGGAATCGAAGTCCACGAGACCGGGACGGCGCATGGCACGGTCACGGCCGTCGTGGACGGGAGCCCCGTCGAGACTACCACCTATCGCGTGGAGGGCGCCTACTCAGACCGTCGCCACCCCGATGAGGTCCGCTTTGTCACGGACGTCCGCGAGGACCTGGCGCGGCGCGACTTCACCGTGAACGCCATGGCCTTTCACCCCAAGCGTGGGCTTCTCGACCCCTTTGATGGCGAGAAGGACCTCGCGGCGCGCGTCATCCGCGCGGTGGGGGAGCCTAGGCGACGCTTTGAGGAGGACGCCCTGCGCGTGTTGCGCGCGGTGCGCTTTGCGTGCCGGCTGGACGCGACGATCGAGCCCGCTACGCAGGCGGCGCTTGTCACCTGCGCGCCGGAGCTCTCGGAGATCGCGCAGGAGCGCATTGGCCAGGAGATGGACGGGATTCTCGCCACGGGGCACGCCGCGTGGGCGCTGCGCCACGAGTTTTCCGTGCTCTGCGTGGCGGTGCCCGAGCTTGCGCCGATGGCGGGCTTTGATCAGAAGAGCCCCTATCATGCCCACGACGTGCTCGAGCACACGGCGCGCGTGTGCGCCGGGGTGGAGGAGTTCACGGGCGGTCGGCCAATGGCGGCCCTGCGCTGGGCGGCGCTTCTGCACGACGTGGCCAAGCCGGCGTGCTGGAGCGAGGACGTGTCTGGGCGCGGCCATTTCTTCGGGCACCCCGAGGAGGGTGCGCGGGTGGCGCGCCGCGTGATGGAGCGGCTGGCCATCCCGCGCGAGGTGGTGCGCGCGGCGTGCGCGCTCGTACGACTTCACGACTTTGAGATTCGCGCGACGGCGCCCTCGATGCGGCGGATGCTGGCGGAGCTGGAGGCCCTCGCGCCCGGTCAGGCCCGTGAGCTTGCCTTTGCGCTTCTTGACCTCAAGCGCTCCGATGCCGTTGCCAAGGCGCCCGCATGCATGGGCTACGCCGTCGAGCTGGACGCGATGTCCGCCGTGCTTCGCCGCGAGCTTGCCGGCGGGGGAGTCTGGCGCGCTCGCGACCTTGCCGTGGGCGGCGCGGACGTGATTCGCGAGCGCGGGGTGGACCCCGGGCCCGGCGTGGGCATGGTGCTCGCGCAGCTGCTCGCCGCCGTGATGGCGGGCGAGGTCAAAAACGAGCGCGAGGCGCTTCTCGCCTGGCTGCGGTGGTAGCCCGGCGCTCCGCCCGCCCTCTAGGCGCTCTGCCCGCCCGGCACCCGCCCACCCGGCGCTCCACTCGCCCTCGTCCGCCCAGCGCACAACATCTCCAAAAAATGTGCTTGCATGTGCAGGAGCATTCCCGTATAGTATTTCTCCGCGCTGAGAGGCGCAGAAGTGGCAAATTGGGACTTCGTCTAGTGGTAGGACAACGGATTCTGGTTCCGTCAGCGGGAGTTCGACTCTCTCAGTCCCAGCCATTTGCCCCTTTCAATCGCATATGTGGCCCGTTCGTCTAGCGGTTCAGGACGCCGCCCTCTCAAGGCGGAGATCACCAGTTCGAATCTGGTACGGGCTACCAAATGGCCCGTTCGTCTAGCGGTTCAGGACGCCGCCCTCTCAAGGCGGAGATCACCAGTTCGAATCTGGTACGGGCTACCAAACGCAACGGCCGGGGCCACAAGCCCCGGCTTTTTTATGCGCATACCTCGCATTTCTCGCCGCTTTTCTCGCCCTTGGCCAAATCGAGTGTTTCCACCCCGTAACGGGTGTGTTGTTTCTCAGTCTCCGTTCAGCCCGTCCGCGACCCAAGGCCTGCACCCGCGGGTAGGATTTACAAATCGCAACACGACGGGAGGACTTCGACACATGGCAAACATGATCGAGATCAAGGGTCTCAACAAGTACTTCGGCGACCTCCACGTGCTGAAGGACATCAACCTCACGGTGGCCGCGGGCGAGAAGCTCGTCATCATCGGCCCGTCCGGCTCCGGCAAGTCAACGCTCATCCGCTGCGTGGACTACCTCGAGGAGCCCACCTCCGGCGAGGTCATCATCGACGGCACGCCGCTCACCAAGAAGAACCACCTCGAGATGGCGCGCAAGTACTCCTCGATGGTGTTCCAGCAGTTCAACCTGTACCCCAACATGACGGTGCTCGGCAACCTCACGCTGGCCCCCATCAAGCTGCAGAAGAAGAGCAAGGAGGAGGCCACCAAGACCGCCATGGCCGCGCTCGAGCGCGTTGGCCTGGCCTCCAAGGCGGGGGAGTACCCGCAGAACCTCTCCGGCGGTCAGCAGCAGCGCGTCGCCATCGCCCGTGCGATGTGCACCAAGCAGCCGATCATCCTCTTTGACGAGCCCACCTCCGCGCTCGACCCCGAGATGATCCAGGAGGTCCTCGACGTCATGATCGAGCTCGCGCGCGACAACATCACCATGATTTGCGTCACGCACGAGATGAACTTCGCCAAGCAGGTCGCCGACCGCGTGATCTTCATGGACGACGGCCAGATCCTGGAGGAGGGCACCCCCGAGCACTTCTTCACCAACCCGCAGAACCCGCGCTGCCAGGACTTCCTCAACAAGATCTTGCGCTAGCGCCGGCGTCCAGAGCGGCACACACGGTACCACCCGCCCTCGGGCGGTCAATCGCGGGCGAGAAGAACCCGGTCTCGCCACGCTCAACCAACGGGAAGGGAGAACCACCATGAACCTGTCACGTCGCCAGCTCCTCAAGGCCTTTGGCTCCGCCAGCGCACTCGCCGGCCTGGGCGTCCTTGCCGGCTGTAACTCCGACCCCGCTGCCGAGAGCGACGACTCCGGCTCCAAGGTCGAGACCATCAAGGCGCGCGGCAAGCTCAACTGCGGCGTCAAGGCCGACGTCCTTGGTTACGGCTACCTCAACACCGAGACCGGCGAGTACGAGGGCCTCGAGATCGACCTCTGCTACCAGATCGCCGCGGCGGTCCTGGGCGTCTCCTACGAGGAGGCCAAGGAGCAGAAGCTCTGCGAGTTCACCACCGTCACCCCCAAGACGCGCGGCCCGCTCATCGACAACGACAGCCTCGACATCGTCTGCGCCACCTACACCATCACGCCGGTGCGTCTCGAGGACTACGACTTCTCTGATCCCTACCGCGTTGACCACGTGGGCGTCATGATCATGAAGGACTCCGGCATGAGCACGCTCGCCGACCTCGAGGGCAAGCTCATCGGCGTCTCCCAGGGCTCCACGACCAAGGACGCCGTCACCGACGTCGTTGCCGAGCAGGGCGTGACCCTCACCGACGACAACTTCAACGAGTATCCCGACTACCCGTCGATCAACTCGGCCCTTGAGTCCGGCAACATCGACGCCTTTGCCATGGACCGCTCCACGCTCAACACCTACATGAACGACCAGAAGGAGCTCTTGGAGCCCGACGTCGAGTTCGGCCCGCAGGAGTACGGCATCGCGTCCAAGAAGGGCTCCGACCTCTCCGAGGTCGTAAACGAGAAGGTCAACGAGCTTCTCGAGAGCGGCTGGCTCGACGAGGAGGCCGAGACCTGGAACCTGCTCTAGCGAGCGACGCGCGACGCGTGGGGGAGAGGTACTTCTCGCCCACGCGTCGCGCAAACGCCCGGGCGGCGCCATCCGTCCGGGTGTCTTGCACGTGTTGGCATGAGAAGGGAACAAGATGCTCGAAGGCCTGTTTGATCCCAAGCGCTGGGAGATCACCTTCAGCGACATGAGTAGCTTTCTCGATGGCTTCTCTCTGACGCTTACGGTGGTTTTTCTGGGGCTTGCCATATCGTTGGTGCTGGGGTGCCTGCTCGGCGTGCTGTCCACCACGCGCTCCCGCATCCTGCGCGCCGTGAGCCGTGTCTACGTGGAGTTCTTCCAGAACACGCCGCTGCCGGTGCAGGTGTTCTTCTACTACATGGCGGGCCCGCGCGTCCTGCAGACGATTCTGGGGACCGAGAGCCCGGTGCGTCTCTCCGCGTTTGCCATCGGTGCCGTGGGCGTGGGCCTCTACCATGCCGCCTACGTCTCCGAGGTCATCCGCACGGGCATCGAGAGCGTCCCGCGCGGGCAGATGGAGGCCGCTCGCAGCCAGGGCTTCACCACGGTCCAGGCCTATGCCTACGTCATCTTGCCGCAGACCTTCAAGGTGATTCTTCCGCCGCTCTGTAACCAGGCGCTCAACCTGGTCAAGAACACGTCGGTGCTTGCGCTCATCGCCGGCGGCGACCTCATGTACAACGCCGACAACTTTGTTTCCACCTATGGCTACCTGCAGGGCTACATCCTTGCCTGCGTGCTTTACTTCGTTATCTGTTTCCCGCTGGCGATGCTCGTGCAGTGGCTCGAGCGCCGCGCCAAGGAGCGTCCGCGCGCCAAGGTGATTCCTGGCATCATGCCCGAGACCGCGAAGGAGGCGTAAGCGATGGATATCTTTACCCCGGCAAACGTCTCCTTCATCATGCAGGGCTTCCTGAAGACGATCGAGATCTCCGTTTTGGCCATCATCTTATCGGTCATCCTGGGTACGGTACTTGCGCTCGTCAAGCAGTACTGCACGGGCAGGCTGAGCGTCTTCAAGTGGATCGTCTCCGCCTACATCGAGCTCTTCCGCTGCACGCCCAACCTGCTGTGGATCCTCTTCATCTACTTCACGGTCAAGGGTTCGGACATCTTCATCTCCGTGCTGGCGTTTACGGTCTTCACCTCGGCGGTCATGGCCGAGATCATCCGTGGCGGCCTCAACTCCATCCCCAAGAGTCAGTTTGAGGCTGCCAAGAGCCAGGGATTTGGGTTCTTCTCGAGCATGAGGCTCATCATCTTGCCGCAGACCTTCAAGACCATCATCCCGGCGCTCTTCAGCCAGTGCACCACGGTCATCAAAGACTCTTCGTACCTCGCG
>CASEGE010000295.1 GCA_949287335.1 uncultured Olsenella sp.
GGCGTTCGTGCCACATGTTTTTGGGCGCCGGTCAAGTAGCCCGCGCGCGTTTTCCCAGTTGACTATATAATTAAATGAATCGAAAATATGTTTTGGGAAGATTTGGTGTGGCACGAACGCCACTTTTGCACGGCGGCTCGGCCGTTTGTGGCACGAGCGACGATTTTGCACTGGCTTGCGGGCTTGCATGACGGAGCCGCCCGGACCGCAGGAGGGAGGCGGGGTGTACACCTGCGATTACGAATCCCCGCTGGGAAAGATGCTGCTCGCGGCAGACGACGAGGGTCTGATGGGCGCGTGGTTCTATGGTCAGCGTTATTTCGCGCGCGGGCTGGATGACTCCAAGAAGAGCGCGGAGGACGAGGCGCCCGCGCTGGCGGTCGCGCGTCGCTGGCTGGACGCGTACTTCGCGGGGGAGCGCCCGGATGTGGCCGGCCTCCCGCTGGCCCCGCACGGCACCGCGTTCCAGCGCCGCGTGTGGGACGCGCTTCTCGCCATCTCGTACGGGGAGACGCGCACGTATGGCGAGCTTGCGGCTGAGCTGGGTTCGTCGCCCCGAGCCGTCGGGGCCGCTGTGGGCAGGAACCCCATCAGCGTGATCGTCCCCTGTCACCGCGTGCTGGGTGCAAACGGCTCCCTCACCGGCTACGCCGGCGGCCTCGACCGCAAGGAGACCCTCCTCGAGCTGGAGGGCGCACTCCCCTTTGTCAAGAATTCCGAGTAGCGTGCTGCCGAGCTGGAGACTCTGTGTGCCTAGCGCGGGAAACGTGTCCAAAAGACCGCAAATCCCGAGTGGCGCGCCCTTCTCGCCGCGCGTAACTCGGGATTTGCGACAGCCGTGCTTAAGGCGCACCATCATAGTGCGGTTTTGCTAAAATATCGCACTATAAGAGTGCGATTTGAAAAGAGGCGCTCATGGACCAGCTCTACGAGTACATGCTCCGACAGCTCGCTCAGACCCCGGACTCATTCCGTCGCTACATCTACGACTCCATCAGCTGGGACAATCACATGCTCGGCCTGGTGGGTCCACGTGGCGTGGGCAAGACGACCCTCTTCCTGCAGCGCATCAAAGAGGCGCACTCGGCGAGGGACGCGCTCTATGTCTCTGCGGACCACCTGTACTTCTCTGCCCATTCCCTCTATGAGGTGGCGGAGCGTCTCTATCAAGACGGCGGGACGTGCCTCTTCATCGATGAGGTCCACAAGTATCCCGACTGGTCGCGCGAGCTCAAGATGATGTATGACTCGTTGCCGGGCCTGCACGTGTACTTTACAGGATCGTCCGTCCTGGATATCGAGCGGGGGGATGCCGACCTCAGCCGGCGAGCGCCCAGATACGAGATGCAGGGCCTTTCCTTCAGGGAGTATCTTGCGATACGCCATGGGATAAAGATGGCTACACGCTCGCTTGATGACATCCTTGGCGGCGACACGGGGCTGCCGGGCGTCGAGCATCCGCTGCCGCTCTTCCGTGACTACCTGCGGCGCGGCTACTATCCCTTTGGCTCGGACGTTGACTTTGACCTCGAGCTCTCTCAGGTCATTACGAGGACGCTCGAGATGGACATCCCCCAGTACGCCAACATGACCGCGGCGACGGGCAGAAAGCTCAAGAAGCTCATGGCCGTCGTGAGCACGCTTGCCCCGTTCAAACCCAACATGACGAGCCTGGGCAGTCAGATTCAGGCAAGCCGCAACAACGTTGAGGACTACCTGCTCTACATGGAGAAGGCGGGGATGGTGGCGCAGCTCCGCACGGGCGCCAGTGGCCTTGGGGCGCTCGGAAAGCCGGAGAAGGTCTATCTGGACAACACCAATATCCTCTACAACCTGAGCGACGGTCGCGAGGATATCGGCAGCGTGCGGGAGACGTTCTTCTTCAACCAGATGCGCGTCAACCACCTAGTGACGGCGTCGAAGATTTCCGACTTCCAGATTGGGGACCTCACGTTTGAGGTGGGTGGTAGGACAAAGACCTCCGATCAGCTCAGGGGAGCCGAGAAGGGCTATGTGGTGAAGGACGACATTGAGTTTGGTCATGCCAACGCTGTCCCGCTCTGGGCCTTTGGGTTGAACTACTAGTGACGCGAATAGCTTCCCGAGATTAGTCCCAAGGCGCCGATAGACGCGCCGCCTGCGGATTGCCGACAAGGTTCGCCGCGAGTTCCGCAGCCGCGCCCTTTGCGGCGAGGACTGCTCGAGCGCCGGGCTCTTATCGCCGCGCCCGCGCCGGAGGGGATGCTAGCACGCGCCCGTTCCGCACATGAGCTCGATGATCGTCCGGTCCGTCTCGCGCATGCCTTGCGCCGCGAGCACGCCCACGTTGCGGATGGTGTTCTCCACGCCCTTGACCACGATGCCGTCGCCGCCGTAGAACTGCTTGCCCTGTTGCTGCATCTGCATGCCCAGAAGGCCGGCCTCCACCGCGCTCGCGATCTTGGCCGCGCAGCTCGCCTTGGCGCCGTCGCAGACCATGCCGGAGTCGATGGCGATGGCGTTGACCACCGTGTGCGAGATCTCGTGCGCGCGCCCGCCGTAGAGGTAGGTGATGCCGGCCGCCGCGCCTGCGCCCGCACTCGTGGCACCGCAGTAGGCGGAGAGTCGGCCGATGCCGGTCTTGAGGTGGATGGTGATGAGGTTGGAGACCACGAGCGCGCGCAGCAGCTCCTCGTGGGAGACGCCCAGCTCCTGGGCGTAGACGGTGACGGGCACGCTGGCGGTGAGGCCCTGGTTGCCGCTACCGGAGTTGATGACCACGGGAAGCTCGCAGCCTCCCATGCGCGCGTCGGAGCCTGCGGCGGCCCACGCCTTGGCACGGTTGGCCACGCCGTCGCCGTAGGCCTCGAGCAGGACCTTGCCAATGCCCGCGCCCCAGTTACCGTGGAGCCCCTCCTGTGCGATGGCGGTGTTGCAGGCAATCTGGCGCCCGAGGACCTGCTTCACGTCTTCGAGGTTCACCTTGTCGGCAAACTGGATGATCTTATCCACGGAGAGGCAGCTGCGGTCCGTCCCGCCAGCCTCGCCCTCGGCGGCGTCCTCGTAGGGGTTGTCGAGAAGGACCTCGCTGTCACGTTCCACGCGGATGACGTTGGTGTGCGAGCCGGCGATCTCACAGAACGCCTCGTGGCCATCGCCTGAGACGCGCACCTGGATGTCAAAGATCCACGGGCGCTCGCTCGGTGTGACGGTGACCTCGTGCGTGGCGAGAAAGTCGCGCATCTCGGCGATCTGCTCCGGCGTGACGCCGGCCAGGACCTCGAGCTTGGCGTCGTCGTTGCCCGCGACGATGCCCGCCGCGGCTGCCGCCTCGATGCCGCGCGCGCCGCCCGTGTTGGGCACGACGACGCTCTTCACGTTCTTGATGATGTTGGCGGAGGCGGCCACGTCCACGCGCTCCGGCAGCGCGCCGAGCGCCTGGCGCGCGAGCGCGGCGCAGTAGGCGACGGCGATGGGCTCGGTGCAGCCCATCGCGCAGACGAGCTCCTCCTCGAGAATGGCGACGTAGGCGTCGTAGGTCTCCTGGTCCATGGCGTCCCTTCCGACGTGATTCAATTGGGGACAGACCCCTTTTGAATCATCGACCCATGATTCAAAAGGGGTCTGTCCCCAATTGAATCACCCGTTACGGCGGTGTTTCCAGAATGGTAGCAGCTTGTGGTTCTTCTCGTCCCGCGGTATCCTGCCGACGTGCGCGTAACTTTCTCGCATTAAGTTGCAAGGGGGAGGGGAATGGGTCCCCTCCGGTTGCGTCGCGCGGAAGGGGATTACTCAAAACAGGGAAAGGAACCACCATGAAGGCCACCCCGCACGTGTACGTATCTGACAGAGTTTCTCGCCGCGACTTCCTCAAGCTTTCGAGCCTCGTGGCGGGCATGGGAGGCGTGATGGTCCTTTCCGGCTGCGGCCCCGCCGCGCAGGAGCCCACCACGGACGACACCGATGATGCCACTGACGAGCCCGGCACCGATACCGCCGCCACGATCCTCGGCGACGGCGTGACCCTGCGCGTTGGCATGGAGGCAGCCTACGCCCCCTACAACTGGCAGGCGACCGAGGAATCTGACACCACCATCCCCATCGA
>CASEGE010000296.1 GCA_949287335.1 uncultured Olsenella sp.
CCTTACCGCCGACGAGCTCGTGGCGCGCCTCGCCGAGCTGGGGTACCGTCACCTTGTCTTCACCGACGTGGCACGCGACGGCATGCGCTGCGGCGTGGACGCCGAGGCCTACCGCCACGTGGCGGAGGTCGCCGGCTTTCCCGTGGTGGCCTCGGGCGGCATTGCGGGTCTGGACGACCTGCGCGCGCTCGCGGCGCTCGGGCCGGGCGTCATCGAGGGAGCCATCACCGGACGGGCCCTCTACGAGGGGTCCTTCTCGCTTGCCGACGCGCTTGCGGCGTGCGCGTAGGCACCCCGTCCGTCCTGCCCCCGTCCCGATGCCCCGCACTTCTCGGCCAACCTCCCTCGCCCAACCTCCCTCAGCGAGTGCGCGAAAGTCCGAGTTTCATCTGTGTAACTTCGCGTTTCTCGCCAGCGTTTTCGCAGGTGGCGAGAAGAGCACGCGCCCGAATCAGAAAAACTCCTCCCGACTTTCGCGCACTGACGGGTGGGGGAGAGGTTCCTGCGGCGCGGCGGACGGGTGGGGGAGAGGTTCCTGCGGCGCGGCGGACGGGTGGGGGAGAGGTTCCAGCGACGCGGCGGGCAGGGATTGGCCCGCGGCCGTCCCGAGTGGGGACGAGATGCCAGTATGAGAGGGGGTTCCATGCAGTACCGCACCAACCCGAGAAACGGCGACGAGATCTCTGCCCTCGGCCTGGGGTGCATGCGTTTTCCCGGCCCGCCCGGGCGCCCGGACGCGCGCCAAGCCCGCTCAATCATCGCCCGCGCCGTGGAGCGGGGGATTAACTACCTGGACACGGCCTACCTCTACCCGGGCAACGAGGCCTGCGTGGGTGCCGCCCTCGAGGAGCTTGGCTGTCGCGACCGGGTCCTCGTTGCCACCAAGCTGCCGCACGCCTCGTGCCGCCGCCCGGAGGACCCGGACCGAATCTTTGGCGAGCAGCTCCGCCGCCTGCGCACGGATTATGTGGACTACTACCTCATGCATAACGTCACGAGTCCCGCGCAGTGGGAGCGCCTGCGCGACCTGGGCATCGAGGACTGGTTCGTGCGCCAGCGCGCTGCCGGTCGCATCCGGCAGGTTGGCTTCTCCTATCACGGCAGCGCGGACGACTTCCCCGTGCTGCTCGATGCCTATGACTGGGACTTCTGTCAGATTCAGTACAACTACACCGGCGAGAGGTACCAGGCGGGGACGGCCGGCCTGCTCGCTGCGCACGTGCGGGGGATGGCCGTCTTTGTGATGGAGCCGCTCCTCGGCGGGCGTCTTGCGGACAAGCTGCCGCGCCGTGCGCGCCGCATCCTCGATGACGCCGCCACGTCCGAGCTGCCCACGCCCGCTGCCTGGGGGCTCTCTTGGGTATGGGACCATCCCGAGGTGACGATGCTGCTCTCCGGAATGTCCTCCACGGGGCAGGTGGACGAGAACGTCGCCGTTGCCGAGCGGGCGCTGCCCGGCACGCTCGCGCCCGGGCAGCACGAGACTATCGCGCGTGTGGTCGCCGAGTTTGAGCGTACGAACCGCGTGGGGTGCACGGCGTGCGGCTACTGTATGCCCTGTCCGCAGGGAATCAACATACCCGGGTGCTTCTCGGCATACAATGCAAGCTACGCGCACGGGTGGCTTACCGGGATCTCGCAGTACTTCACTGCAAGCGCCGTGCGTACCGACCATCCCAAGCTGGTGAGCAACTGCGTGCGCTGCGGTGCGTGCGCGCGTAGGTGCCCCCAGGGGATTGACATCCCCGCGCGCCTGGAGGACGTGGGCCGTCGATTCCAGCCGGGTCCCGTGGGCTGGGCGCTGCGTGCGCACTCCCGACGCGCCTAGCCGATGCCGTCATGCCCCGCCCCCCCCGTACCCTGCGCCCGTTCCGCGACCCCGCCGTTTGGAGCCGCCTCCCCGCGAGTGCGCGAAAGTCGGGATGAGTTTTTCAAATCCGGCCCCGCGTCTTTCTCGCTACCTGCGGAAATGCTGGCGAGAAGGACGGAGTTTCACAAATGAAACTCCGACTTTCGCGCACTCGCGGGGAGGCGGGGCTCTGCTCCGTGTTACGACCCGGGGGCAAACGGGGCACACCGTCCAATCTCACGGTAAGCTTGCCTGTGTGGACCCGCGGCCGACCTGCCCGAGCGAAAGGAAGCCATGCTTACCAAACGAGTCATACCGTGCCTGGACGTGCACAACGGGCGCGTGGTGAAGGGCGTCAACTTTGTCGACCTCCGCGACGCCGGAGACCCGGTGGAGCTTGCACGCGCCTACGACCGTGAGGGCGCCGACGAGGTGGTCTTTCTGGACATCACGGCAACCTCCGACGACCGCGCCACCACGATCGACCTTGCCGCCCGCGCCGCGGCGGAGCTTCGCATCCCGTTTTGCGTGGGCGGGGGCTTTCGCGACGTGGCGGGCTGTCGGCAGATGATTGCCGCGGGTTCTGACAAGGTCTCGCTCAACTCCGCCGCCGTGCGCGACCCGTCCCTGCTCACGGCTGCCGCAACCGCCTTTGGCTCCCAGGCCGTCATCTGCGCGATCGATGCCAAGCGCGTGGGCAAGGCCGACAAGTGGGAGGTCTACCTCGCGGGCGGCCGGGTGGCCACGGGCATCGATGCCGTGGAGTGGGCGGCCGAGGCGGCTCGTCGCGGCGCCGGCGAGATCCTCCTCACGAGCATGGACCGCGACGGCACCAAGGACGGCTTCGACCTCGCGCTCACCCGTGCGGTGGCACGCGCCGTGCCCATTCCCGTCATCGCCTCGGGCGGCGTGGGCACGCTCGAGCACTTTGCCGAGGGCATCCTCGAGGGCGAGGCCGACGCGGTTCTCGCCGCGAGCGTCTTCCACTTTGGGACGTTCACCATCCGCCAGGTCAAGGAGTACATGGCCAGCCAGGGCATCCCCGTCCGCCTGGATTTCTAGCCGACACCTAGCCGAGCGGCTTTGCCACGGGACGACCGTTGGTGTCGAGCGTGACCACGAGCGGGCGCACCTGAGCGGGGTCCTCGTCGGGGAAGTCCGCGCGGTAGTGGGCACCGCGGCTCTCCGTGCGCGCGAGCATGGCACAGACGAGGGCACGCGCAGAGAGAATCGCGTTAGCGAGATGCGAGGGCCCTGCCTGCGCGCCCTTCTCGTCCAGCTCGTCAAGCAACCGTTCCATTGCCTGCAGCCCCTCTGCGGTGCGCCCCAGGAGGCAGCGCTCGTCCATGGCGCGCCTCAGGGCAAGAAGGGCAGTGCTCTCGCTAGCTCCTGCCTTGGGTGCGACCGTCTCGGCATCTCCCGTGTCGCCCGTCCGCCCCGCAGCCCAGGCTGCGGCCGCATCCCCGGCCGTCCAGCCAAAGACCAGGCCGTTTGCGCTCGAGAGGCCGCCGATGCGATCGGCCCCGTGCATGCCGCCCGTGGCCTCGCCGCAGGCGTAGAGCCCGGGCGCGCCGGTGAACCCCCGCTCGTCGACGAGGATGCCGCCGTTGGAGGCGTGCGCGTACGGCGCGATGCGCAGGCCCTCGTCCGGCCGACGCCCAAACTCACCCTGAAACCAGTCGAAGTACGTCTGCATGAACTCGGGCAGGCGCTCCGGCAGGCTGTAGGCCACCGCCGCGCCCTTCTCGCCAGCAGCGGCGAAGGAAAGGTCGACCGCGCGGTCGGGCAGGCTCGCCGTGAAGGGGCCGTGGCCCCCGCGCTCGTCAAGAAGCCGTGCCTCGTCCGGGGCGTCAAAGCCCTCAACGCGCGCGTAACGGAAGGTGCGCTCGTTGAAGACGACGTTTCTCACCGGCTCGACGAGCCCGGGCATGATCTGGATGAACTCAACGTTCACGAGGCGCGCGCCATGGCGCAGGGCAATCGCGGCGGCCACGCTCGTCACGTCGGGCATGGTGAGCGTGCGCGAGAAGAGCCCGCCAAAGCCGCCCGTTGCGAGCACGATGGCCCCGGCCCCAACCGTGTGCGCCTCGCCGCGCGCGTCGCGGAGAAGCGCCCCGCAGACACGCCCGTCCCTCTCGACAAGGTCGAGAAGCTCGTGGCGGGGGAGCGTCACAACGCCGGCATGCTCGAGCGCCGCCTTGGTCGCGCTGCGATACGAGGCGCGCCCAAGCCCGTGCCAGCTGCGACAGGTGTGGTCAAAGCAGGGGATGAAGTCGCGCTCGTCGGGGTTGTCCGCGCCAAGGAGCTCGACGCCGCGCGCCTCGAGACGCTCCACGGCGGGTCTCACGCCACGCACGAGCGCGCGCACGAGCTCCGGCACCGCCGCGCCGCGCCCCACCTCGAGTATCGTGTTGACGAAATCGCCCTCGTCCCTCTCGTCCTTTGGCCCCACCAGGCCAAGGCCCCAGGTTCCGGGGAAGAAGCTCGAGCCGGAGAACGTCTCGCCCGCGCTTGCGAGCGCCACGCGAGCGCCCGATTCGGCCGCCGCGAGCGCGGCCTCGCACCCCGCGATGCCCGCGCCGATGACGATTACGTCGAATACGTCACTGTTACATGCTTCGCACATGTCGCGGCTCCTTGGTCCCCTCGCGCTACACTGGGCACGCGAAAGGAGGCATCGTGTCCGAGAGTTCCGTCGATTATACCTACGCGGGGGAGAGACTCGAGCCCGTTGGGCTTGGGGCGGCAAACGTCCGCTTTGACGAGCGTGGCCTCGTGCCCGCTGTCGTGCAGCAGGAGGGTACCGGCGAGGTCCTCATGGTCGCGTGGATGAGCGAGGAGTCGCTGCGTCTCACGCTTGAGACCGGGACCACGTGGTTCTGGAGCCGCAGCCGCCAGGAGCTCTGGAACAAGGGCGCCACGAGCGGGAACATGCAGCAGGTGCGTCGGGTTCTCGTGGACTGCGACGCCGACACGCTGCTCGTGGAGGTTGACTCGCCCGGCCCCGCCTGCCACACCGGGCATCGCAGCTGCTTTTTCCGCGAGCTCGCGTGATCGCCGGTGCCGGGCGAGAAGAGCCACACCTAAGGAGGAGACCCATGGGGGAGAGAACCGCAAACGTGCAGGACGGCAACATCGGCGAGACGCTCACCGGGCTTGCCGGCGTCATACACGGTCGTCGCGGCGCCTCGCCCGAGGCGTCCTACACGGCCCGGTTGCTCCAGGGGCCTGAGGACGCCCTGCTCAAGAAGGTCACCGAGGAGGCCACCGAGGTCGCTCTCGCCTGCAAGGACAACGACCACGACCACATTCGCTATGAGGCCGCCGACCTTGTCTACCACCTGCTCGTCACGCTCGAGCGCTATGGTGTCACGATAGAGGAGCTCGCCGGCGAGCTGGATGCGCGGCATCGCTAGCCCCACCGCCCGCGGCGCCGCCTGATGCCGCCATGCCGCCGCGCCCGACCCCGCCTTCTGGAACCCTTGCGCATTTCTCCGCCGCCCCTTGTCCTCGGCGTAAAATGGGCCGCAGAGAAGACCGCTCGCGCCGCTGCGGCCGCGCGCATGATAGCAGGGGAGTGTTGTAGATGCAGCTGAGGGAGATCACGTTCGAGGAGCTCGAGGAGAAGGCCGCTCGGGCGGGCATCGATCTTCCCATCGAGCAGACGCGCGCCTGGGTCAACTTTGAGATGACCCAGGAGGGACGCGAGTTCTGGGGGTGCGCCGAGGTCGTCGATGACGCCGGCGCCACGCGCGCGCTTCTCGCCTTCATGGACTACGCCACGCACGGCTATCACTACCTGCGCGCCCACCACGCGCCCATCTGGCTTGCCGAGCGCACCGACGCCGAGCGCGACGAGGCGCTTGCCGCCATTGCCCGCTACGTCCGCTCGCGCGACAAGCGCCAGGCCTTCGTGCGCCTCTGCGAGGAGGAGAGCCCGCTTCTGTGCCCCGTCCTCTCCACGCTCCCGTACGACCAGACCGTCATCGTCGACGTCACCGGAACCCACGAGGAGCGTCTCGCGCGCATGAAGCCGCGCGGCCGTCAGGACATCTCCAAGGGCGTGCGCAAGTCGGGCGCCACGTTTGCCGACGAGACGGACCTCGCCACGGCCTCCTTTGACGAGTACTTTGCCATCATGGAGGAGACCTCCTCGCGTGACGGCTTCATCCCTTACCCGGCCGCCTACTACCAGACGATGGTGTCCACGCTCGGCCCCGATCGCTGCCGCGTCTACGCCGCCCGTATCGAGGGCACGCTCGTCGCCTGGACCATCATCACGTTCTCGGGCTCGCTCGCCACCTACTACTACGGTGCCACCAGCGCCGCCGTTCGCAAGAACCACGCCAACGACGCGCTCTTCTCGTTCATCTTTGACCAGGTGGCCGAGCGCGGCTGCACGGGCCTGGACATGATGGGCATCGGCTCGGACTTCCAGCCCACGCTCCTGGGTCTCAACCAGTTCAAGACGAAGTTTGCCAAGGAGGTCACGCATGTGGCCCCCGACCGGGACCTCCCCGTGCGCAAGACCCTCTACCGCGCGCTCGCCGCCGTGCGCGACCTGCGCGACGCCCGCAGGGAGCGTGCCGAGAAGCGCGCGGAGGCCACCTCTCGCACCCGTGACGACCTGCTTCCCGTCATCTTGGGCGGCGACATCTCCGTCTATGCCTACGGACGCGAGTTCCACGAGGCCTTTGGCGTCACGTCCGTGGCGATGAACCCCTCCTACATTGCGGCTGTCGAGCACTCGAGCATATTCACCCTCGTCCCCGTGCCCACCACGCAGGCCGAGGACCTCTCCGCCGCCATCAACAAGCTCGCGGGCGAGAATCCCAAGAAGACCCTTGTCGTGATACCCTCGACTGACGCCCTGGTGGTCACGCTCTCCGAGATCGCCCCGAGCCTGCCCTCCAACGTGCGCTGCCCCATCCCCTCGCCGGAGGCGCTGCGCCGCGCCATCGACAAGGAGGAGTTTGCCGC
>CASEGE010000297.1 GCA_949287335.1 uncultured Olsenella sp.
CACGTACTTCTTGGGCTTCTCGGGGCTCTCCTCGGTCTTGTAGAGCTCCTCGGCGTCCCACTCCGCCTGCCAGCGGGTCTCGATCTCCTCGGCGTCGTAGGCCGGGACCTCGAAGTTCTTCTCGGCGTCGCTCATCTGCGTAACTCCTTCGTATGCGATGGTCAACCGTGTCATTGTAGCAGCTCAGACGCACTTGGCGAGAAGAACCTTGTGATGGGTCCGGCGGGCCACGTTCTTGTCGTCACGTTCTTGTCGTCACGCTCTCATGCTATGCCGAGAAACCACGTCGGGTGTACCAGTTTCCGAATAACGCTGCGAGAAATGCCGTCCTCTGTACCGCATCTCCACGCCCAGGCGTGTAAAACATCGTCCCCTGTACCATGTTTCCCCGACTGAGTGCGTAAAACATCGTCCTCTGTGCCATCAAGGGAGTCCTCCCCACCTCCAGCATGGTACAGGAGGCTGACTATTTCGACATCGCCCCAAATAATCCGGTACAGAGGATAGGTTTTCTCGATATCAAAGGAGACCGCCCCGAGAGAGGCGGTACGCCGGACCGGATTTCACGACTGCCAAATACCAAATGTGGTACAGGCGTCCGCTTTTCCCGGCAACTCAATTCACGCAACACTTGCACAGCCGACATGCAAACAGAAGGCCTCCCCAAGCGACGGCTTCGGGGAGGCCTGCAATTCGGTCGTTCTTCTCGCCAAATATTAGCGGTAGCTTACGCTGTGCTGGGAGTCCTTGACCACGACGTCGTGCGCGCCGCCCTCGACGATCGAGGTGGACGAGACGAGCGTCAGGCGCGCCTTCTCCTGCAGCTCCTTGATGGTCTTGGCGCCGCAGTTGCACATCGTGGACTTGATCTTGTAGATCGTCTGACCCACGCCCTCCTTGAGGGAGCCGGCGTAGGGCACGTAGGAGTCGACGCCCTCAACAAAACCGAGCTTGGAGGCACCGCCCTGGTCGTAGCGCTGCCAGTTGCGGGCGCGCGCGGAACCCTCGCCCCAGTACTCCTTCATGTACTGGCCGTTGACGTTCACGCGCTCGGTGGGGCTCTCGTCGAAGCGGGCGAAGTAGCGGCCGAGCATCATGAAGTCGGCGCCCATGGCGAGGGCGAGCGTCATGTGATAGTCGTAGACGATGCCGCCGTCGGAGCAGACGGGCACGTAGACGCCGGTCTCCTCGAAGTACTCGTCGCGCGCGCGGCAGACGTCGATGACCGCGGAGGCCTGACCGCGGCCGATGCCCTTGGTCTCGCGTGTGATGCAGATCGAGCCGCCGCCGATGCCCACTTTCACGAAGTCGGCGCCGCAGTCGGCGAGGAAGCGGAAGCCATCGCCGTCGACGACGTTGCCCGCGCCGATCTTGACGGTGTCGCCGTAGTTGGCGCGGACCCACTCGATCGTGCGCTTCTGCCACTCGGAGAAGCCCTCGGAGGAGTCGATGCACAGCACGTCGGCGCCGGCCTCCACAAGCAGCGGCACGCGCTCGGCGTAGTCGCGCGTGTTGATGCCCGCGCCTACCATGTAGCGCTTGTTGGCGTCGAGGAGCTCGTTGGGGTTGGACTTGTGCTGGTCGTAGTCCTTGCGGAAGACGATGCCCATGAGGTGGTCGTTCTCGTCCACGACGGGCAGGGCGTTGAGCTTGTTGTCCCAGATGACGTCGTTGGCCTTCTTGAGCGTGATGTCCTTGTCGCCCACGATGAGCTTCTCGCGCGGCGTCATGAAGTCACGAACCTTCTTCTGGTGGTCGTCGCGGCTGGGGCGGTAGTCGCGGCTCGTCACGATGCCAAGGAGCTTGCCGCGGGAGGAGCCGTCGTCGGTGACGGGCATGGTGGAGTGGCCGGTGCGCTCCTTGAGGTCCATGACCTGCTCCATGGTCATGTCCGGCGTGAGGGTGGAGTCGGACTCCACGAAGCCGGCCTTATGGTCCTTGACGGCCTTGACCATGGCGGCCTCGGACTCGGGCGTCTGGTTGCCGTAGATGAAGGCGAGGCCGCCCTCGATGGCCAGCGCCACGCCCATGTCAACGCCGGAGACGGACTGCATGATGGCCGAGACCATGGGGATGTTGAGGGACAGCGCAGGCTCCTCGCCGCGACGGAACTTCACGAGCGGTGTCTTGAGCGAGACGTTGGCGGGGATGTTCTCCGCCGAGGAGTATCCGGGAACGAGCAGGTACTCGGAAAAGGTGTGGGACTCCCCCTCGAAGAACGTGGCCATGCGATGGCTCCTCTCCCCGCCTCTGCGGTTGGTTGGTTGAGTTCACGACATTGTAGCATCCGCTCACGGGTTTTTCAGGCACCGTTTGCCGAGAAGTACCTGCTCACGATAAGGACACGCGAGAAGGACGCAGACCCGTATACTTGACACGTCGAGAGGGAGGGCTCATGGACAGTGCTCGTGTGGCCGCTGCAGTGCGGCAGATCATGGACGAGACAACGAAGCGCAGACCGCGAGCAGGGAGCAACGTCCTCATGCTGGCGTGGTTTGAGGACGAGATGGGCGCGCTGCCGCGAAACCCAAACGACTATGACATCATCTCGATGACGGCGCCGCTCGGCCCCCTCATTGGGGACACCGAATGCCCGGACGCCGATCGAAAGGTGTTTCTGGCCCTGTACTTCATTACCGAGCGGTTCGTTCAGAGCCTCATGCCCATCGCGGACGATGACTCGCCACTCTTTCGCATGCTCACGACCACCGCCGCGAAGCGCCACCCTGCGCGCCGCGTCAACGCCCCCGACCCCCACAAGGAGCTCATGATCGACCTCTTTGCCGCTGCGGCGGTGGCCTACGTGGAGCGGCACGACGGCTGGGAGCAGGCGGTGGAGGCTCTTGGCGTTGCCATCGTGGCCCTGGTTTCCCCCGTCATCCCCGAGGAGGGGACGAAGGGGGCAGATGAGGTGCTTGCCGTAATCTTGCAGGACATCGCTGCGCGCCCGGAGCGCGCGAGTCTCTCCGGGCTGGCACGACGTTATTCCTACAGCACCACATACCTCTCCGAGCTCATCCACGAGCGCTGCGGGAAGACGTTCACCGAGCTCGTAACCGAGCAACGCATGGAGCGGGCGGCTATGTTGCTGCGCGCGACGAACCTCCCGGTGCGCGAGGTTGCGGGGCAGGTGGGCTACTCGGGGACGAGCAACTTCTACAAGGCGTTCCGAGCGCACTTTGGGTGCGGTCCTGCCGAGTGGCGGAAAGAGCGTCAGAAATAACGGACATTTGGTGCAGCGTGCGCAAAGTCTATCTGGGATTATTAGGACTTCACAAAACCAAATGTCCGTTATTTTAACCTCCCTCCCCGTGATGTCACTTGGCGCGGGAAATGTCGTCGTCGCGGATCTCGTAGATGCGGTCCGCCGCCGCGTCGAGGTCGCCGGAGTGCATGATCGCCACGACGGTGCGCTGCCCGCGAAGGCCGGCGAGGTACGCGCGCAGGCGCGCGGACGTGGCCGCGTCCAGGTTCGTGAGCGGCTCGTCGAGAAGGACCACGGGCTCCGGGCGCGAGAGCGCGCGCAGGAGGCCAAGCTTCTGGCGCTCGCCGAGGGAGAGGTTGAGCGGCTGGTCGGTGATGGCGCGCTCCGGCAGGTCGCCCAGGTCGAGCACGCGCGCGACCTCAGGGTCCGCCGCGCCTCCTAGGAGGTTGTAGGCGAGGTCCCCCGTAAAGACGGGCACCGGATAGGTGAGGTAGGACGCGTGGAGCGCCTCCGGCGCAAGCGCGGCCTTGCCGTCGAGGTCTGCGGGGTCGGAGAGCCCTCGCAGGAAGTCAAGCAGACGGGACTTGCCCGAGCCGTTGGCGCCCTTGACAACCACGAGCTCGCCGCGGCCGACCTCGAAGGTTCCCATAAAGAGTCGCTTGCCCTCCTCGCCGCGCTCGGGCGTTGCCCAGAGCGTGCCATCGACGCTCGCGAGCATGCGGTCATCACCCGCCGACTCCAGCGCCTCGAAGCCGGAGGGCTCCTCGGCAGACGCAGTCACCTCACACAGACGCTCGACGTGCGGCATGTTGCCGCGCACCTGCGCCACGCACTGGACAACGGCGGTGAGCGGTGCCTGCATGAGCTGCGCCAGCGAGTACGCCACAAGCACCTGGCCCACGCCCGCATCGCCCAACGCGCAACGCCACACGGCAGCCCCCATCATCGCCGCCGCAAGCACGCAGGAAAGCAGTGCAGGAAGGCTGGAGATGAGCAGCTCGAGGAAGCGATAGCGCGTCACCGTGCGCAGGAACGCCTCGGAACGCTCACGATAGCGAGTCGAAAAGTACCCCTCGGCGCCGGCGGCGTTGATGGACCGCTTGCTCTCGGCAATGCGCTTGGACTCGCCGAGCCAGGCATCCTGAACGGGAAGGACGTCGCGCTGGAGCTCGGCGAGCGCCCTTGACGGGAGCCGCAGAGCAAGCCAGAAGACGGGAGCGTAGACGACGACCAGCACCGCCATCAGCGGATCGATCAGCGCTGCAATGACAACTATGCCCAGAAGCGACAGCACCGCACCTGGGATGCGCACGTTCGCGCAGGCAGAAAGCGTACCGTAGATGTCGGTCGAGTTCATAAGAACGTTTATAAAGTGGCCCTTCTCGTGCCGCGCAAACGCGCGCTGCGGCGCGGCGAGGATCTCCTTGACGCAGGCCTTGGCGCCATCAAGGAAACAGCGCACGCCCAGACATGTGGGCGCCCATTCGCCAAGAAGAACCGTCGCCGCGGCAGACGCCAGTGCAAGGACAAGGGCTACGGCAAGCAGCGTTCCAATGTCTGACGCACCGCGCGTAAGCTCGTCAACGACGCGGCCAACAACAATGCTCGTTGCTGCCGCTAACAGCGTGGATGTCGCGACGCCGAAGGCGCGCAGGATGTTTGACGGGGTGGGAACGAGCAACGGATATGGCTTCTTCATGGGTCTGTCCAATCTGGCGCTACGAGCGCCCTCATACAAAGAAACGCGACCTTAGAGCTCGCTTACCAACCTGTGCCGGAAATTAACGTAACTTGGTTTCCTGAAAGGAATCACGTAACTGGGAAAACGTCACCATCAGAGCCATTTTCAGGAAACCAAGTT
This sequence comes from uncultured Olsenella sp., assembly GCA_949287335.1. Lineage (GTDB taxonomy): Bacteria > Actinomycetota > Coriobacteriia > Coriobacteriales > Atopobiaceae > Thermophilibacter. The sequence continues at coordinate 5,067 of CASEGE010000297.1, forward strand.
ACGTTAA
>CASEGE010000298.1 GCA_949287335.1 uncultured Olsenella sp.
AACGGTGCCCTGGGGCACGCCCCCGCGGATGCCGCCGGCGTTCTCAAAGGCAAGGTCGGCGCCCGTCGCGGCAAGGTAGGAGGCGGTGATCACGTGCCCGATGGCCGTGTCCTCGGTGCGCACCATCTCCCAGCCGCCGGGGGCGGGGATGTCATAGTCGGCGTCCGGGAAGGGATAGGCCTGGGCGCTCTCCCCCACGGGGCTCTCGAGCACGCCTTCGTTCTCGGCCAGGATCTCCATCGTGAGGTCGGTCACGCTGGCGTCCGCGGTGGCCGCAAGGCTCGTCACCTCATGAGCGGTCTCCGTGTGCGCGGAGACGGAATAGGTGCCATCCTCGGCAAGGTCAACGGTGAGCTCCAGCTCGCCCACGTAACCAATGTGCGAGCCCGCCTCAACAACGGGAACCTCGGTGCCGTCGGCGCTCGTCACCACGTCATCGATGAGAATGTGCTCGTGACCGGCAATGACCGCGTCAATGCCCTCGCCTCCCTGGGCAAACGCCTGCGGGTCCGCGTTGTGCGTGAGGGCCACCACCAGCTCGCAGCCCTTCTCGGCACGCAGCTCCTCGGCAACCTCGTTGGCGGAGGCAACCGGGTCGGCAAACGTGAGGCCCGCCACGTTGTATGAGGGCGTGGAGGTGTAGAACGCCTCGTCGATCACGCCGAGCACGCCCACTTGGATGGTCTCGCCGCTCTCAAGCTCCACGTCCTTGATGACGTAGGGCGTCGAGAAGTACGGCGCGCCGTTCGAGCCCTGCACGTTGGCCGCGAGCACCGGAACCTGCGCGGAGAGGGTACGCAGCTGCTCGGAGCCGTAGCTCCAGTCGTGGTTGCCGGGTGTGGTGGCGTCGTAGCCCGCGGCGGCCATGAGGCGCGCGACGCTCTCGCCGTTGGTGATCGTGGCAAAGGAGTCGCCGTGGAAGGTGTCGCCGGCATCGAGCACCAGGTCCGCGTCAACGGACTGGGCCAGGCCCGCAACCGCGGCGTAGTAGCCCACCGGCGCGCCGTTCTCGTCCGTGAAGCCGTAGCCACCGTGAGAGTCGTTGGTGTGCACGATGGAGACCGTGCCCACCTCCTTGGCAAGCGCCGTCCCCGGACACAGGGCCGCGGCCGCAAGGACCGCCGCGACAAGCGCCGTGAGCGCGGGGCACCGTCTTCTCAAAACGTCTCTCATGCTCTTTACTCCCATCGCCTGGAACTTCAGAAAGCTGCGGGCGCGGACGAGCGCCAAGGGCACAAAGGGACAGCTTTCAGACAATTTTACGCTGTCACACCATATGCGCTTCTCGCACGTCCTTCTCGTACGCGGTCATTCATTCCCCTGGCCCGCGTATTGGTTCGCATAACCCTGAACGGGCGCTTTGAGGCACGAAAATAGCGCCCACAGGTATCAGTGAGCTGAAAGGGGGAATGGGCACCATGACAAACGTGCAGACACCAACGAGCAAGAACGACCTCCCCCGCCTTGCCGCTCAGCTCGTGAGCTCCTACTACCTTAAGGACTACGACCCGCTCGCACAGCATCTCACCTCGGACTGCCTGGTCATCGGTGCCGGCTCTGACATCTCCTACGGCATCCGCCGCCTTGCGGAGACCATTGCGGCAAACTCCTCGATGCCCACCTACATCGTCCGCGACGCACGCTTCCACCTTGTAGAGACCAATAGCCCCACCGAGGCCATTGTCGTGGGCTTCTATACCATCTACTCCGACGCGGACCACAGGATGCTCTCGTCTGAGAAGCAGCGCATCACCGTGAACTGCCGCTGGGTGGACGGGGCCTGGAGAGCCTACCTCATTCACACCTCAAACGAGTGGGGGCCGCTCGACGAGGGCGTTGCCTTCCCCGCCAAGGTGAGCGAGCAGACGTATCGCTACGTGCAGGACATTCTGCGCGCGAGCAAGGTTCGTGATGAGAACGCGGTGGAAAACGTCGCCATGCCCGTGGAGGGCGGCACGACGTTCATCAACCCAACGCGCATCATCTACGCCGAGGCAAACGCCAAGAAGACCTCCATGCACCTCATCGACAAGACCATCACGGTAAAGATGCTGCTCGCAAACGTGGCCGAGCTGCTTCCCTCGCAGTTCTCGCGCGTGCACAGGAGCTTTGTCATCAACCGCGGCCACATCTCGGCCCTCTCCGGGGGCGAGGTCATCATGTCCAACGGGGATCGCATCCCCATTCCCAAGCGCCGCCGCAAGGAGATAGAGCGTCAGCTGGCGAGAAGGACCGTCTAGTTTTATCTCCGGTCGCTTGGTGCATCCTGTCGGGATGGCCGACCACGAGCTGTATATGATTAGCAATTTGTTGATGTGGCTCTTTACATCATATTGGCAATTATATGGACCCCCCCCCCAGAATTTGCTTCCATTTTGGTAGGTTTAGCTGCTCAGATGCGGAGTATTCTTGGTTTTGACCGTGCTCGTGAAACGCATTTTACGTGAGTAACGTGTCATAGAAACGTTGTGTCGCTAAACTATAGTGATACGCGAGAATTTGAGAACCGATGCTCCTTGGTCGGGAATCAATGTCCTCTATTGGAGAGTAAAGGTTCTCAAAACCGCCACCATGGGGTCAGGAGAGTGATTGCCATGAGCGACATCGAAGAGATGATGGATCTTGCCAGGCGCGTCGAGACAGGTGTCTTGGGCGTCTTTTCCAACGAGCGCGCCGTCTTTCTCGACCTCTTGGACGAGAAGAGCGTGCTGGTCTCGGCCGGCTCCAAGGTGTTCAACGGACGCGCGGAGTACGAGAACTGGCCCCTTAACCCACCGGGGGTCATTGCGCGCAACGTGACCTTTACCCCGCTCTACACCAACGAGCCTGACGAGGCGATCGTGGTGGGAACCTACCTCCTGAGCGGCCCGTGCATAGACGGCACCGTCAACCAGCGCGTCACAGTCAACCTGCGCAAGGTTGACGACGACTGGAAGATCTCGCTCGCCCACTTCTCAAACGAGTGGCCGAGAGACAAGCCCGGCGCAGGTGCCAAGAGACCCGCGGGGGACGGTGCGCCGCGCCGCCTGCAGCTGCGCTCCGAGGACGGGATCATCTTCGTTGACCCCGAGGAGATCGTCTACGCGGAGTCTTCGGGGAAGCGCAGCATCGTGCACCTCAAGGACCGCAACGTGACCGTGAGCGTGCTCCTAAGGGAGCTCTGCGAAATGCTGCCGGACCAGTTTGTGCGCACCAACCGCTTCTATGTGGCAAACGTGCGCTTTGTCCAGGGCGTGGGACGCGACGGCATCCTATTTGCCTCCGGCGAGCGGATTCCCATCCCCGAGCGGCGCGTCAAGGAAATCCAGCTTGAGATCGCAAGCGCGGTGACGCGAAACTTCAGCTGACAAAACCGAACATGTGTGCTAGAATCTCCTCCACGAGACAGATGGAGAGGAGCGGCACATGGGAGACGCACCGAGGGTGCCCAAGCGCATAGCGGCAGTTGTCATCAACTCCCTCAAGGGAGGCGTCGTCCCGCGCATCGGACTCCCCTACATCACCGTGGGCCGCGAGCGCGAGATTGGTGCGCTCCTGCACGACCTCGACCTCGTGGCGGACGGCGGCGCGAGCTTCCGCTTCCTCGTGGGGCGCTACGGTGCCGGCAAGAGCTTCCTGCTGCAGACCATCCGCACGCACGCCATGGGCAAGGACTTTGTGGTGGCGGACGCGGACCTCTCCCCCGAGCGGCGTCTCCAGGGCGGTCAGGGACAGGGGCTTGCCACGTATCGCGAGCTCGTGCGCAACCTCTCCACCAAGACGCGCCCCGAGGGAGGCGCGCTCCAGCTCGTGCTGGACCGCTGGGTGGCGGCGCTGCGCGAGAGCGCGGACGCTGAGGGTGCGCTGGCGGCGCAGCTTGGCCCCATCCAGGAGCTTGTCTGCGGGTTTGACTTCACGCGGGTGCTGCGCCTCTACTACCAGGCCAGCCTCGAGGGAAACGACGAGACCAAGGCGGGCGTCATCAAGTGGCTGCGCGGCGAGTATCGCACCAAAACCGAGGCGCGCGGAGAGCTGGGCGTCAACGCCTGCATCACGGATGAGACCTGGTATGAGTACCTCAAGCTCTTCGCGCAGTTCCTCGTGGGCGCGGGATACCGCGGTCTCATCGTCCTTATCGACGAGCTGGTAAACCTCTACAAGATTCCCAACGCCACCTCGCGCCAGTACAACTACGAGAAGATCCTCACCATGTACAACGACACGCTCCAGGGCAAGGCTCACCACCTGGGCATCATCATGGGCGGCACGCCGCAGTCCATTGAGGACCGCCGGCGCGGCGTCTTCTCCTACGAGGCCCTGCGCAGCCGCCTCACGCAGGGACGCTTTGCGAGCGCGGGCCTCGCGGACCTGCTCGCCCCGGTCATCCACCTCGAGCCGCTCACATACGAGGAGCTACTCGTGCTTATCGAGAAGCTCGCGGAGATTCACGCCGGGTACTTTGGCTATGAGCGCACCCTCTCGGAGGGACAGCTCGTGGGCTTTCTCCAGGTTGAGTTTGGGCGCGTGGGCGCGGACACCCACCTCACCCCGCGCGAGGTCATCCGCGACTTCATCGAGCTTCTCGAC
>CASEGE010000299.1 GCA_949287335.1 uncultured Olsenella sp.
CGCCGCCCTGCCGCGCGTCACGGTGGTGGACATGGCCGAGCAGTTCCGCGGCGGTGGCCGCGGGGTCTTCTCGGGGCCGCTCGCAAACGCGCTTCTCGACGTGGCGCGCCGGCGCGAGAAGGCCGTGCTCATGCTCAACCGCCGCGGCTTTGCGAACTTCCTCATGTGCCGCGAGTGCGGCTGCGTGCCCGAGTGCCCGCACTGCTCGACGGCTCTCACCTACCACGAGCGCGGGCACATGCTCGTCTGCCACAGCTGCGGGCGCAGCTGGCCGGTGCGCGCCTTCCCGGACCCCTCCACGAGCTGCCCCAACTGCGGGAGCCGCTACCTCGCGGCCTTTGGCGTGGGCACGCAGCGCGTGGAGGACGAGCTTCGCGCGCTGCTCCCCGAGGACGTGGAGGTCATCCGCATGGACGCGGACACCACGCGCGCCAAGGGCGCCCACCAGCGCCTGCTCGAGCAGTTTGACGCGGCGGAGTGCGCCGTGCTCGTGGGAACGCAGATGATCGCCAAGGGGCTGGACTTCCCGGAGGTCACGCTCGTGGGCGTGATCAACGCGGACACCATGCTCAAGCTGCCGGACTTCCGCGCCGCCGAGCGCACGTACGACCTCCTGGAGCAGGTGGCCGGGCGCGCGGGCCGCGGCGAGCGCCCCGGTGAGGTCATCGTGCAGACGTACTGGGCCACCCACCCCGCCATGCGGGCCGTGGCCGCGCACGACCGCGCCGTCTTTCTTGACGCGGAGCTTGCCGAGCGCGCGGAGGCGGGATACCCGCCCTTCAGGCGCCTTGCCAACGTCATCGTGTGGGGTCGCAGCGAGAAGGACGTTCGCGCCGCCTGCGACGACCTGGCCCGCTCCGTGCGCGAGCGCGTGGGCAATGCCCCCGGCTGGGAGGTCCTGGGCCCGGCCGACTGCGTGAAGGCCCGGGTGAAGGACCAGACGCGCCGTCACCTCATGGTGAAGGCCCCCGCGGACGCGGAGCTGGGCGCGCTTCTTGGCTCGTGCGTCACGGGGCTCGGGCGTCGCGTGGGTAGTAACATTGCAGTGGACATAGACGCCTACGACCTCATGTAGGCAGGACGCGCGGCAAGAGGGACGTCCGCGCCCAGAAGGAGGACCATGAACGAGTTCAAGCAGATCGTGCTCTCGCCCGACCCGCGCCTCTCCGAGAAGTGCGCGCCCATCGAGGAGATCGACGACGAGGTGCGCGCGCTCGCCAAGCGCATGCTCAAGGTCATGTACGCCGCCGACGGCTGCGGCCTGGCGGGCCCCCAGATCGGCGAGATGCGCCAGATCGTGGTCATCGACGTGGACTGGTCGGGCAGGGGCTCCAAGAAGAACCCCTACGTGCTCATCAACCCGCGCATCATCACCGCGGACGGTCCCGAGAAGGAGGGCTCGGAGGGGTGCCTCTCCTTCCCGGGAGTGAGCGTGCGCGTGAGCCGGCCGAGCCACGTGGTGGTGCAGGCGCGCAACCTCGACGGCGACCTCATGCAGTACGAGGCTGCGGACAACCTCATGGCCGTGTGCCTCCAGCACGAGATCGACCACGTGAACGGCGTGACGATGTTCGACCACCTGGCGCCGATCGCGCGCGCCGAGGCCGAGCGCGAGTACAAGGCCGCGCTGGAGGCCGGCGCCAAGCCGGGCGACACCGAGGTCGAGTAGGGGGTCACATGGCTGGCGAGAAGAACGCGGGCGCCGCGGCGGCGAGCAGGCTACGCGTCGTCTTCATGGGGACGCCGGACTTTGCCGTGCCGTCGCTCGAGCGGCTGGCAGAGACCTGCGACGTAACGCTCGTGCTCACG
>CASEGE010000300.1 GCA_949287335.1 uncultured Olsenella sp.
CGATCGCCTACGCGCGCGCCACGGCCGGCGGCGCCGACCGCATGGAGGCCGAGGGCCTGGCCTTCCAGCAGCGCGTCCACGCCGCGTACCTGCGCCTTGCCCAGGAGGAGCCCGCGCGCGTGCGCGTGGTGGATGCCTCGGGCGAGAAGGACGCGGTTCTCGCCCGCGCGCTCGATGCCCTGGCGGACCTTGTCACAACGGGAGCGCGATGACGCCCGCCGCCCTCAACACCCTCTCCGACCAGCCCCGCGTGCGTGACTTCCTTGCAACCGCCGTCGCCGAGGGGCGTCTCTCCCACGCCTACCTCTTTGTGGGCGCGCCGGGGTCGGGCAAGCACGAGGCCGCCGAGGCGCTGGCCAAGTGCGTCGTGTGCCCAAACGGCGGCGACGCCACCTGTGACGAGTGCCGCCGCGTTGCTCACCGCACCCACCCGGACGTTCACTGGCTCATGCCCGGCAGCGCGACGGGCTACCTCGTGGCCCAGGTCCGCGAGCTCATCGCCGACGTGAGCCTCGCGCCCACGCGCGCCACGCGAAAGGTCTACATTCTCGAGCGCGCCGAGCTGCTTCGGGGGACCGCCGCAAACGCGCTGCTCAAGACCCTCGAGGAGCCGCCCGAGAGCGTGATGTTCATCCTCTGCTCCCGCACGGTTGCCTCGATGCTGCCCACCATCGTCTCGCGCTGCCAGCAGGTGCCCTTCCGCGCCACCTCGCCGCGCGCGGCCCTGGCCTCCGTGATGCGCAGCTGCGCCACGGACGAGCAGGAGGCCCGCATCGCCCTTGCCGTGGCGGGCACGCCGGCTCGCGCGACGGAGTTTCTGCAGTCCACGTCGCGCCGCCAGGTGCGCCGCCTCGTGGTGGGGACGCTCGACGCGCTCGCCCGCGACGACTCCTGGGACGTCCTTCTCGCCGCGCGTGACATCGTGGCGGCCAACGCCGTGCCGCTCGCGGATGTGAAGCAGGCGCAGGAGGAGGCGCTCAAGGAGAGCCAGGACTTTCTCACCGCCGCCGCCCTCAAGCAGGTGGAGGACGCCAACAAGCGCGCGCTCACGGCCCGCGAGCGTTCGGGTATGATGGAGGCCCTGGCAGCGGCCGAGTCGCTGCTGCGCGACGTGCTCGTGCGCTGCGAGGACGTGCGCGAGAAGATCGTCAACGAGGACGCCGCCGCCACGGTGGACCGCATCGCCGCGGCAACGACCACACCTGGCGTGCTGCGCGCGCTCGACGCCGTCGCGCGCGCCGCGGACGACCTGTCACACAACGTTTCACCCCAGCTGACCCTTGAGGTCATGCTTCTTCGCGTCAAGGAGGCCCTTGCATGCCGACCGTCATTCCGGTGAAGTTCACCTACGCCGCCCGCGACCTCTGGTTTGACCCTGCGGGAACGGGTGCGCAGGAGGGCGACCACGTCATCTGCACCACCGAGCGCGGCCAGGAGATCGGCCTTGCCACGGCGGACGCCCGCGAGGTCACGCCCGAGGAGCTCGAGGCCACGATCGGCAGCGCCCAGCTGCGCCCGGTTGACCGCATCGCCACCGACGCCGACCTCGACCGCGCCGAGCAGCTCGCCCAGCGCGGCGAGGACTCCATGCCCGCCTTCCGCCGCCACGTGGCGGAGTCCGGCCTGGACATGAAGCCCGTGGGCGTGGAGTACCTCTTCGACGGCGAGAAGGCCGTGTGCTACTTTGCCGCGGAGGAGCGCGTGGACTTCCGCCAGCTCGTGCGCGACCTCGCGCGCGAGTTCCACGTGCGCATCGACATGCGCCAGATCGGCGTGCGCGAGGAGGCCGCCATCGTGGGCGGCTACGGCCACTGCGGCCAGGAGCTCTGCTGCCGCCGCTTCTCCACCGGCTTTGACCCGGTCTCCATTCGCATGGCCAAGGAACAGGACCTGCCGCTTAACTCCACCAAGATCTCCGGCGCGTGCGGGCGCCTCATGTGCTGCCTGCGCTACGAGTTTGAGGCCTACCGCGACTTCAAGAGCCGCGCGCCCAAGAGAAACGCCGTCATCGACACGCCTTTGGGCAAGGGCAAGATCATCGAGTACGACACGCCCAAGGAGCAGATTGTCCTGCGCCTGGAGAGCGGCAAGCAGATTCGCGTGGCGCTCGCCGACATGACGGCCTCCGAGGCGGCGCACAAGAAGAGCGAGGAGCTGGGCTGCCCGTGCCGCCCGGACACCGTGACGCGCGAGGTGCTGGACAAGCTCGAGTCCCCGGACGTGCAGATGGCGCTCGCCGAGCTGGACCGCAAGATGGGCGTTCTCGCCGAGCCCGAGGTGGACGCGTCGGACATCTTCGTCGAGACCAAGCGCAAGCGCCGCCGCGTCTCAAACGGCGCGCCCGCTGCCGAGAAGAGCGAGGCCACCTCCGGCGTCTCCGCTCCCGAGGGCGACGAGGGGGCGCCGACGCGCCGCCGCCGCAAGCGTAG
>CASEGE010000301.1 GCA_949287335.1 uncultured Olsenella sp.
CAGATCATCGCCCGCATCAACGGCTTCACCTACGTGAAGACCCAGTTCGACTACTTCACGAGCGAGCTCAAGGTCGTGGAGACCATCCCGTACTCCGACGGCCCGCGTGCCGCCGTCAACTGCTACGGCGCCGACGACGTCCGTGAGGGCGTTGCCATCATGTGGCACGAGAACGTCGACATCTCCATCACCGGTAACTCCACCAACCCGACGCGCTTCCAGCACCCGGTCGCTGGCACCTACTTCAAGGAGCGCGTGCTCGCCGGCAAGAAGTACTTCTCCGTCGCCTCCGGTGGCGGCACCGGCCGCACCCTGCACCCGGACAACATGGCCGCCGGCCCCGCCTCCTACGGCATGACCGACACCATGGGCCGCATGCACTCCAGCGCCCAGTTCGCCGGCTCCTCCTCGGTGCCCGCGCACGTTGACATGATGGGCCTCATCGGCATGGGCAACAACCCCATGGTCGGTGCGACCGTCGCCTGCGCCGTTGCCGTCAACGCCGCTCTGAACGAGTAGTGTGACATTTAGGACAGGTTGACTTGTCACTTTTGGACCCGTGGCACCGTTGCCACGGGTCCATTCTTATTGAGCGCCAGCGGCTAGCTCGTAACTGAGCCCCTGTCGTCACTCGTCTGAGCGCGCGCTATCGCTCCCCGCCCCACGCCCGTCGTGCGCTCCAGCCGACGAATCGAGAGGCCGACGTTGAGCAGCAGGCCAAGTGCCCGATTTCTTCTCGCCTTGTCATATTGGGCTATTTCATCAACCGTCCCAGCGCTCGCGCCGGAAAGAACGCCACATCGGGTGGTGGTATCGATTTCGGCGAACGGTATTGTCACTCCACATGGTTGTGATAAATTGCCCACTGACTTGATTCACCCACAGATTTGGGAGGATTGAAGGCATGCAGACGACCGATCTTGACCTCGCTCGCGCCCTGCTCTTTGCCAACAAGGACGCCACCCTCGTGGCCGTGCGCGGCGATGAAATCATCACGGTAACCGACCGTGGCGTGAAGCCGCTCCTCAGGTGGGTTCTCGACCATAAGAACCTCAAGGGCTTCTCCGTTGCCGACAAGGTCGTTGGCAAGGCGCCGGCGCTCCTCTACGCCGTTCTCGGCCCCGATGCCGTCTTCTCCCCCGTCATGTCCTGGACCGGTCGCGCCGTCCTCGTTGCCTCGGGCATCGCGGTGAGCCACGACCTTCTTGTCCCGCACATCAAGAACCGCGCCAACAACGGCCAGTGCCCGATGGACGCCTCCGTCACCAACGTCTGGGAGCCCTACGAGGCCGTGGGCGTTCTCGAGGACCGTGCCTGCCAGATGGGCCTCAGCATCTAGTCGCACATCGCAGACAAACCAAGGTCGGGGTCGCAGCTCAATCTGCGACCCCGCCCTCTTTTCTCCCCGTCAAAGCGGGAATGTGACAGTTTAACCTGTCCTAATTGTCACACTAGAGGCCCATGTCGGCCTTGAGGCGCGCGAGCTCGTCCTCCACGGCGGCATCATCGGCAACGCCGGCGTACTTCGCCTCGAGGGCCTCGGCGTCGTCAACGGGCTCCTCGGTGAGCTCGGCCATGGCGTCGGCCGTATCGAGCATGCGGTCGGCCTTCTCCTCCATGCGGTTGAACGCGTCGATGGCGCTCTCGGCCTTGTCGGCGCCAGAGGTGAACCCGGCGACCTTCTCCTGCGTCTTGGCAACGGCCATCTTGGCCTTGATCGTCTCGCGGCGCGCCTTGAGGTCCTCGATGTCGTTCACGAGCTTGTCGTGCATCTGACGCATCTTCTCGGCGTTGGCGTGCGCGGCATCTGCTGCCTTGGCGAGCTCGGCACCGGTGGCCTCCAGCTTTTGCTTCTTGGCGAGAAACACGCGCGCGTCGTCCTCGTTGCCCGCCTGGAGCGCCTTGCGGGCAAGGTCCTCCATGCGGGAGACCTCCTCGCTGTTGGCGTCAACGGAGCGCTTGGTGCGCGTCTCCTCGGCCATGACGCCGGCGGTCTCCTTCTTGACCTCGGCAAGCGACTCGGTGAGGTCGACGAGGTACTGGTCGACCATCTTGGCCGGGTCCTCGGCCTTGTCGAGAAGCTCGTTGATGTTGGCCTTCACGATGGTGGTGAAACGGTCCAGAATGCCCATGGTGTGTCCCTTCGAGAGCTAGTCCTTGTCCCCGCTGACGGGGCCGTCCTTCTCGTACTTGTCGGCAAGGTCCTCAACGTCCTTGTCGCCAAATTTCTCAAGCGGAGTGTTGAGGATGTCCTCCATCTGCTGCTGCTCCTCCGCCTGCTTGGCCTTGCGGCGGCGCACGATGTAGAACGCAACGGCACCGGCCACAACAACCACGGCAACTACTATACCAACCGTGCCCATGGTCTTGTCGCGGGCCTGCTCGTCAGCGGCGGACATGATGCGGTCTGCCGTCTCCGAGAAGGCGTCGGAGAACACCTCCTCGTCCGAGTCGGCATAGGTGTAGGCGTAGTTGAGCTCATCGGCCAGAATGTCGAGCGCCTCCTCGTCCATGACCGAAGAGGCGGCCGATCCAACCGCATATCCGCAGTTGAAACTCTCGTTACCGTCATCGCAGAACACGAGGAGGAAGTGCCCCTCGTCCGTGAAGAGCTCCTCATAGAGCTCGTCGGCCAGGCGCGAGAGCTCCTCGACCGAGGTGCTCTCCCCGTTGGGAAGGATATAAACGTAGGGTTGAACGCCGGTCTTGTCGTAGAAGTGCTCGAGGCCGCTCGTGAGCCTCCCGGAACTGTGAATCCAGTCGCCGTCGGCGTCCGTGTACCAGTCCGTCTTGGTGACGAGGCTCGAGTCGAGCTTCTCGCGCACCGTGGCAGAGGACTCGCTCTGGGTCTGCCCATAGGAGGGCCCAACGTCATAGCTGCGCCCACAGGACGGGAAGGCAGTCGTGAGCAACGCAAAGAGCAGGGCGACAACAATGATGCCGGCAACCATGCCCGCGCATCCCCCGCAGCCGCCTCCCCCGGCGTAGCCCGGGGTGACAACCGTTGGCCTGTGCCAGCCGCCAAAGAAGGGCATGCCAACGTGCGCATGAGGACGGGGCGCCGGTCCTGGCCCCGCGGGACGCGGGCCGCCAGCGGGCCTGAATCCGCCAAAGCCGCCTGACCTGCCCCCGGAGCGACCGCCGCCGGAGAATCCCCCGGTGCGCCTGCCGCCCGAGAAGCCCCCGCTGCGCACGCCGCCGCCCGAGCGGCCACCTCCACCTGACCTGCCCACGCTGCCCCCTCTCGTACAAGTCCGTCTCGCTAGTATGCCAGATGACACGTGAGGGCGGATGTGCTGACACTCGGCTCTGACGCCGGCGTCCCGGTGGTGGCCAGCCCCGACCTTATTGAATGACTTCAGTGACTGAGGTCCATAGTGCCTCTTGTGAGTCGTTCGCCAGGCCTAGCTAGACCGCTATATACGAGACCGCCGCATGACCTGCCCTCTGTGCGCCCGCCGCCATCCAGAGGC
>CASEGE010000302.1 GCA_949287335.1 uncultured Olsenella sp.
CGGTCCCGGTCGCCGACGCGCACTGGGCCTACGCCGGCGTCGAGGAGGCACTGGGCGTCGACGCCGAGCACCTGGCGCACCGCTCGGGCGAGGCGGCGAACGCGGCGCTCTCGGGGGTCAACGCCCTGCACGCCCGCCTCAAGGACCTCCTCGGCGGGATGAACGGGGTCTCGACCAGGAGGCTGCCGCTCTACCTGGCCTGGTTCTGCTGGCTCGAGCGGGCGCGCAGGCGCGGGGGCGGGGCGCGGGAGTCCGCGCGCGACCTGTGCCTCTCGGGCCGCTACAGGACGACGAGGAGGGCGCTGTTCTCGGTCCCGCGCTATGACATGGGCTACTGGGAGAGGAGGCGCGCCGCGGCGTGAGCCCCATCTCCAAGGTGGTTTAAAAGCGCTTGTCAGGTATACTTTGCGGGGAGGGGGCAGCCATGTTGCAGAGAGACTACATCCTGGAGATCATCGGGCAGTTTGTGAGCGGCATCGCGGACGCGTTTCGTCGTGCGCTCGGGGGAGACCCGGCCGGTCGTGCCGCCGCCGAGCGCGAGATAGGCGAGCTTCTTGACCTTGACCCGCAGACGGCGCTCGCACTTGCCCCCGATTCCCTTGTCACGATGATGGTCCTTTCGGGCATGGGCGACTCAGTCGCCTCGTACGTCTGCTATGCGCTCGACCGCCTGGCCACCCTCTACGAGCGCGATGGTGACGAGGACACCGCCGGGCTCCGTCGCCTCCAGGCGCGCGCCGTGGCAGAGTCATTTGACTGCGACCCTGCCGACGTGCCCCCTGAGCTCGTTGCCCTCGATGCCGAGCTCTTCTCGAAATAGCGCTCCTTGCAAGCTCCTCCCAAAGCCATCGCCAGCCCACGCTCGCCCGTCGCGCGCGGTGCCCCCGCCCGCGACAATACGGCCCCCCACAAAATCGCAACCTTTCAAGCTTCGGGCACTTTCTTGATATTTGTCATCTCGTTGTCACGTAATCGTAAGGAGTAATACACTATTCACGTTTGCTGAACGTTACCTGACGGGGGTGTGAATGGAGCTCATAGCGTGGCTGACTCGCGCGCTGTTTCACTGCTGCTGCCTCTTCCCCCAGCAGAGGAAGATCGTCTTCCTCTCCCGTCAGGCTGCTCGCCCCTTTGACTTTGTCCTTCTCGAGCCCGAGCTCAAGCGTCGCTTCCCCAACCACCGCATCGTCTGGTCCTGCGTGGGCTCCATCGGAAAGATGAGCGTCCACCTCATGCTGCAGCAGGTCTGGCACGTTGCCACCGCCGAGCTCTGCCTCGTTGACGGATACGTCCCTGCGGTGTCGCTGCCTCGCGCTCATCGCGCGCTCGTCGTGCAGGAGTGGCACGCGCTCGGCGCCATCAAGAAGTTTGGCTACCAGTCCCTCGACACGGCGGCGGGCCGCTCGACCCATGCGGCAAACGCCCTGAGGATGCACCGTGGCTACGACTTTGTGATCGCGGGGATGCCCGGTGCGGTGCCGTCCTTCTCTGAGGCCTTTGACGTGAGCCCCGAGAAGGTCCTCCCGCTTGGTCTCCCGCGGATCGACTATCTCTGCTCGCCCTCGTTCTCCAAGCTTCGCGCGAGGCGCTTTGCGCGTGCGGACAGGGCGCTCGACGAGGCCTTCTCCAACTGTCCCTCCGCGCAATCCTGCGAGAGGACCGTTCTCTATGCGCCCACCTTCCGCAAGGGCAACGCCGACGAGAAGTGGCTCGAGCACGCAATCCTGGACCTCTGCGCCGCGTTTTCCGGCACCTCCACGAGGCTCGTCATTGCCGAGCACCCGCTCGACGGCGTCCATGACTGCGCAATGGCGCTGGGGACACCGGTTGCCTTCATGCGCGGCGTCCCCACGATCGACCTGCTCCACTCGGCCGACTACGTCATCACCGACTACTCCACCGTTGCCTTTGAGGCGAGCTATGCCAATCGGCGCGTGCTCTTCTACGTGCCCGACATCGAGGAGTACCGCCGCTCTCCCGGGCTCAACGTAGACCCGATGGCCGAGCTTCCCACGCTGTCCTCCACGTCTGCCCGTGAGCTCGCAGACATTGTCCTCGAGGCCCGTCCCTATGACGCCGCCGCCTTCGCGTCCTTCATGGAGGCCCAGTCCGACGGGGTCGGCGACGGCTCCATCCAGCGCATCGTCGACGCGCTCGAGGGCGCCGCCACCTCGTCGAACGCATTGGAATCCGCATGAAGACAGTCGGCACACTGAGAAGGCTCACGCGCGCCGCGGGGCTTGGCGTCCTGCGCCACCTGCCGCGCACGAGACTACTCGTCCGAAAGGTCTACTGGAAGCGCCAGGGAAGAAAGTACGACAGGCTCGCCTCTGGCGTGAGCGTTGACGAGAAGCTCGTGTTCTTCGAGTCCTTTGGGGGACGCTCGCTCTCGTGCTCGCCTCGGGCGATTTATCTCTCCATGCTCAGTCAGCCCCGCTTTGCCGACTATCGCTTCGTCTGGAGCTTCAAGGGCGCCGAGCTTGCACGGCAGATGCGCTCGAGCGAGGAGCTCGCGGACCCTCGCGTCACCGTTGTTCAGCGCGGTTCCGAGCAGTACTTTCGCGCGCTCGCGGCGTCCAAGGTCCTCGTGCTCAACACGCGCCTTCCCGAGTACGTGACGCCCAAGCCAAAGCAGGTCTTCGTCCAGTGCTGGCACGGAACGCCCCTCAAGCGCCTGGGTTATGACGTCAAGATTGAGACCACCAACGCCCTCAACACCACCTCTGAGCTGGCCGATCGCTTTGGCATGGACGCCGCAAAGTGGACCTATCTCCTCTCGCCCTCACCCTACACCTCCCAGCACCTGGCCGATGCCTTCGGCCTTCCGGAGGAGCGACGAGCCAAGGTCGTCATCGAGGAGGGCTATCCCAGAAACGACGAGATCGCCCTTGCCGCGGCAGACCCAACGCAGGCGAGAAGGGCGCAGGTCCGCGCGCTCCTCGGCATCCCCGAGGGAAAGCGCGCCCTGCTCTACGCTCCCACCTGGCGCGACGACTCCTACCAGGCGGGCGTTGGCTACACCTTTGACTACCTCATCGACTTCGACCTCCTGCGCCGAGAGCTGGGGGAGGAGTGGGTGGTGCTCTTCCGCCCGCACTACTACATCGCCAATCACTTTGACTTCTCCGCCTACGAGGGCTTTGTCATCGACGTCTCGGCCTGGAACAACGTAAACGACCTCTACATTGCCGCGGACGCCCTTGTCACGGACTACTCGAGCGTGATGTTTGACTACGCCATCCTGCGCCGGCCCATCATGCTCTTTGTCCCGGACTACGAGACCTACGCCAACGACATCCGCGGCTTCTACTTTGACCTGGCGGAGATTCCCGGGCCGCACTGCCGCGAGACGGCGGAGCTCGTTCGCACGCTCAAGGATCCGGAGGGGTACTGGACCCGCTACGGCAAGGCGTACGATGCGTACGTGCAGCGTTTCTGCCCCAAGGATGACGGCCACGCCGCCGAGCGCGTGATCGACCGCATCTGGGGTTAGGCAAGGCGAGAAGAACCGGCGGTTCCTGGATCCGTCATGTGCAAATTATCCTTCCATAAGTACAATGTAATTCGTCTGTAAGAGACCTAAGCAGGAGAGCACATGTCCGACATTCCTAACGTTCACTTCTCTTCCGGCGATGACTACAAGGGGATTCGCCGCGTTCTCACGTATGGCACCTTTGACCTGCTGCACTATGGGCACATCCGCCTGCTGCGTCGCGCTGCCGCGCTGGGGGACTACCTCGTGGTGGCCCTCTCGACTGACGAGTTCAACGCCTCCAAGGGCAAGCAGAGCTTCTACTCCTACGGCGTGCGCAAGGAGATGCTCGAGGCCATCCGCTACGTTGACCTCGTGATTCCCGAGGACAGCTGGGAGCAGAAGATCTCTGACATCCAGACCTATCACATCGACACCGTGGTCATGGGCGCGGACTGGGCGGACAGCCCTCGCTTTGACTACCTCAAGGACTACTGCGACCTCGTCTTCCTTGACCGCACGGACGGCATCTCCACCACGGACGTGAAGAAGGAGCTCAAGGATTAGGCCCCCTTCCTGTTTGCTTGACCACCATCTGGCACCGTGTTCACGTTCGGCAATCATCGAGAGGTAATTGGCTTGACTAAGAAGGTCTGCTGCGTCGTTCCCATCTATAACGTGCGCGAGTTTCTCCCCGACTGTCTCGACTCGCTTGCCGCTCAGACGCTGGGTCCCGAGGGGCTGCAGGTCGTCCTTGTTGATGACGGCTCCACAGATGGCAGTTCCCAGATCGCCGACGAGTATGCGCAGCGCTACGAGAACTTCGAGGTTCACCACATTGAGAACGGCGGCCTTGGGCATGCCCGCAACTATGGCGTGAAGTTTGCCGACGCCACCTACGTCTGCTTTGCCGACTCCGACGACGTCATTCTCCCGTACGCCTATGAGGAGATGTACGAGCTGGGTGAGAAGAACGGGACCGACCTCGTGGTGGGCGACGTCGTGCGCTTCAACAGCAAGAAGGAGTATGTCAGTCAGACCCAACGTCGTGCCTTTGTCGACGCCGTCGAGCTCATGCACATCACGACGCACCCTAACCTCATCAACGACACCACGGCATGGAACAAGCTCTTTAGGAAGAGCTTCTACGACAAAAACGATCTCTTCTGGGCTGAGGGCATAAAATACGAGGATATCCCGGTCACCATTCCGGCGCACTATCTCGCGAACGGCGTGTCCTATCTCAACAAGGTTGTCTATAAGTGGCGTTCGCGCGACAACTCTGCCCAGTCAATCACTCAGCAGCGCGTGAGCGATCCCAGAAACTTCCTTGACCGCATGACGGTTCTCTCTATGGTTGACGAGTTTTTTGAGCGGCAGCACCTTGATGAGACGCAGTGCCTCGTCAAGGATGTCCACTGGCTCAAAGTTGACCTTGCTCTCTATGTGAACGACTGCCTGATCGCTCCCGCCGAGTACTGTGAGCGCGTGATAGACGCTGTGGCGGAGAGGCTCGAGAAGATCGATCCCCGCGCGTTTGATGAGATTGACGCCATCGACCGGATCAAGTATCGCGCCGTTGCCCTAAGAGATGCCAATAAGCTCGTCGAGGTCCTGAGGTTCAGGAAGCGCGGCATGAAGACCCTGCGCGTCCGCCAGGATGCAAGGTCGGGGCACTGGTACGGAAACTTCCCCTTTGCATGGTGCGACCACTCGCTCATGGACATGACCAACGAGCTTTCGCGCTCCGGGCTTAGGCAGAGGATCCTCTCGGTCAGGCTTGATGATGAGCATGGGCTCACGGTGACGGGTCGCGCCTTCTCCCCGTATGTGGGGGAGTTCCTTCGCTCAAAGATCTCGCAGAGCGCCCACCTCATCGACAAGGACCGTCATGAGGTCTGTGACGTCGCAATTAGTCCCGTAGCGGCAAAAAAGTCGATTCGTGTTGATCTGAGCAGGGACTATCGGCGCGTCGTCTTGCGTTGGCGTCGTCACGCGCGCTATCGGTGCGTCGTTCCCCTGGAGACGCTGGCCTCGCTGGCGTGCGGGGAGTACAAGATTCTTCTCTCGCACTCGGTCGGGAGCCTTTCGTGCGACCCTCGTCCGCTCACCTCCCCGGTCAAGGGAGAGGGTCCTCGCCCCTGGTCCCTGCTGCATTGCGGCAGGAAGTACAGCGTGGGCTACGACCCAAACTTCGACCTTGTCATCAAGGTCTCTGAGGCTGACTCGTTG
Organism: uncultured Olsenella sp.; assembly: GCA_949287335.1. Lineage (GTDB taxonomy): Bacteria > Actinomycetota > Coriobacteriia > Coriobacteriales > Atopobiaceae > Thermophilibacter. The sequence continues at coordinate 5,705 of CASEGE010000302.1, forward strand.
GTAAGTGACGTGTCTTGCGATAACGGCAAGGTCCTTCTTTCCACGCGCGACGGCGAGGTGGCGATCGACTGCGCATCGCTTGAGCACGGCGTCGTTCGGAAGGTTGACCTTGATCTTCCCAGCGTGGAGCCCCGCTATCTCGAGCTTGGAGATGACGTGCTCTCGCTTCGCCCCAACAAGGACGGGGGAATCTCGCTCTGTCTTCAGCCTGGCGGGTTTCTCGCCGAGTCGTTTGGTCTTGAGGGCGGCCACCTTCTTCGGTTCCGCCTGAGGGTTCTGGGGGGCCTGCGCCTTGCGACGATTGAGCGCGCGTCTTTTGAGGGCAGGAGCTTCGGTGCCTCCGTTGAGGCGCTCGTGCGTGACGTGCACGTGTTGGACGGGCACGTCTCCTCTCTTGAGGTCTGCCTTGACCTTGCCGACGCCCGCTCCACTGAGCTCATGCGCCGTGATGTCTACGAGCTTGCTCTCTGGGCTCGTGACGCGTTGGGGGAGGGCCGGAGATGTCGCGTCTTCTCGGCGTCCGTGAGAAAGCCCGAGAAGGACAACTCGTGCTCTCACAACGGGTATCGCTATTGGCTGGGGGTCCGCGGCCTTACGCCCATCGTTTCCGTGGGCGTGGTTGAGCCCTGGTACGAGAAGAGCAGGCGTCGCAAGCGCGTGAGCGGCGCGCTCCTCTACCCGCTCTTCCGCCTTCTGCCTATCCGCCCCAAGACGGTCGTTCTCGAGTCCTACTGGGCGACAAAGACGGACTGCAACCCGTATGCCTTTTACCGCTGGCTCGATGCTCATCACCCAGAGTACGACTGCGTGATTCCGGTCGTTGACACGCGCATGCCCATTGAGGGGCGTGGCCGCAAGGTTCGCTACAACTCGCTTGCATATCGCTATGAGCTTGCGCGCGCCAAGTACTTTGTCAACAACGTGAATTTCCCCCTCTGGCACAAGAAGCGCCCCGGTCAGGTGGAGATTCAGACGATGCACGGCACGCCGCTCAAGACGCTCGGCCTTGACGTGAAGAGCGATTTCCCAACGGAGAAGTCCGTTGAGGACTTCCTCTACAAGTGCCGCAGATGGGACTATCTCGTCGTGCAGGGGAAGGCCTGTGAGGACATCACCCGCTCGTGCTACCGCTACGAGGGCACCTATCTCGAGACCGGCTACCCAAGAAACGACGAGCTCTTCGAGGGAAACAATCCCACGACCATTCTTGAGCTCAAGCGTGAGCTCGGTCTTGACCCCACGAAGAAGCTCGTGCTCTATGCTCCCACATGGCGCATCAAGAACCGCTTTGACCTCAAGCTCGATCTTGCCCGCATGTGCGACGAGCTGGGGGACGAGTACCAGATCGCACTGCGCGTCCACCACCTCTCGAGCGCGGGCCTCAACCGCGCGTCGCTTGGCAGTCGCGTCGTCGACCTTACGTTTGCCAAGAGCATCTCGGAGCTCTATCTGGTGACTGACATTCTTATCACCGACTACTCCTCGGTCATGTTTGACTACGCAACGCTGCGCCGCCCCATGCTCTTCTATCCCTACGACCTTGAGGACTACCGCGACAATCTGCGCGGCTTCAACATCGATCTTGAGAGCGAGGCTCCTGGCCCGCTGCTCTTTAGCACCGAGGACGTGATCGACGCCATCAAGAACCTGGACGAGACCGTTGCCAGCAACCAGGAGCGCTACGACACCTTTGTCGAGAAGTACATCGAGTTCGAGCGCGGTGAGGCGAGCAGCGCCATCTTTGAGCAGGTGTTCTGCGGATAATTCGTGCTCCGCACGCTTTTGTAAGCGAGCCCCGGTCCGTCGCAGGGCGGCCCGGGGCTCGCTTCAGCTACGCAAACAAGACGCGTAGTGGCGTCCTTTTGATAAGTGAGCCCAGCGCTGCGCAGGCAAACATCGTGATCGCCGAAAGTGCGAGCGCCACAAGCAGGGTCTCGTAGGGTGCAACGCCCCTGGGAATCAGGTCGAACAAGACCGGTCTCACAAACCAGTGGAGTATGTAGACCGCAAAGGAGTTGCGCGCAACAAATGAGACACTGCGCCCGAGGCGGCTGTCTCGCTCGCTCATGCCCTCCGCCCAGCTGCGCGCGATGACGTAGAGCGCGGCCACAAAGAACATGGTGGGGAGCGAGCACATACCACCCCAGGTTGTGTCGTAGCTCTCCCCGGCGAGCGCGGCCATTGTCATTCCGCGCAGGGCAAGTGGTATGGGGGCAAGAATGAGGACGATGGGCGCGATCTTGAGCGCCCTTCTCGGCAGCTCCCTTCGGTCCATCCACATGCCAAGGGCAAAGAAGGCGAGCGCCTCGGGGTGAGCGTCCCTCAGCAAGTTGAAGCGCTGGAGAATGCCAAGTGAGTTTGCGAAGAACTTGGTGTCAAGGGCAAGGTCGAGCACCGTGGCAAAGTTGGCCAGCGCCCCCATGCCAAAGGCGAGAAAAACGATGAGCAGCACTACCTGGTTCCAGACACGCTCTCCCGACTTTCTTACCGCAATGAGGACGGGGGCGGCGAGGTATGACGTGGCGAGGGCGGGCAGGAACCAGAGGTGGTTGGCCCGCTTGCTACGAAGCGTCAGCGCGTCGGTCAGGATGGTCGTAAGCGAGGTCTCGCCATGCGTGACGTCAAAGACCGCAGCTGAGACAACCGCCCAAAAGAGCGTGAGGAAGACGAGGAGAAGTGCCTTTCTCAGCGCCTTCTCAAACGTCAGCTCCCTGTTTGCGTAGAGCGCCCCGCTGCTCAGGAAAAACAGCGGCACGCATGACGCCATGACCGCGCTGAGGTAGTGCCCAAAGAAGAGGCTCTGGCCATTAGCCTCGAGAGGGGCGCCCCTGAGGTGATAGAAGATGACAAGAAAGCAACCGACTGCCTTGAGAAGGTCTATGTCGATGCGCCGCTTTGCCATCTCGCTGCCCGTTCGTTCAGATTGGTATCAGTGCCCTTTCAGGCCCATTTTAGCGTGGGACGGCGAAGGGGCACAGGGTCGTGCGGCAATGTGCTCGCGTTACCTGTTGTGAATGTGTATCGGTCGTTGGCACAACGCTCGCTGGCGCAAACGTGGCCAAGCTATGCGATAAAATACCGATTGCACGTTTTGTGATAAGAGCCTGAGTGGGCGCGAGGGCACCACGGGCCGGATCGCACGTGGTGACCATCGAGAGGAGTGACGTGCTCGCAACGCTTAAGCAGATTTTGAGCGAGAACTGGCAGTGGCGCCATCAGATTTGGGACCTTGCCAAGATCGACCTGATCAAGACGTATCGCGGCGCCGCCCTGGGAAAGGTCTGGCTCTTCACCAAGCCCGCCGTTTACATCCTCGTCTACTGGTTCACGCTCTCGTTTGGCATGAGGAGCGGGCAGGACGTTAACGGCCAGCCCTTCCTGCTGTGGCTTGCGACGGGCGTCTTCCCCTGGTTCTTCATGTCGGATTCCATCAACACGGGCAGCGACGTCTACCATCGCTACTCCTATCTCGTTAACCGTCTCAAGTTTCCCCTTTCGGTCATTTCGACCTTCTATACGCTCTCGCTCATGATTATATTTGCCTGCACGATGGGTTTCACGATTGTCGTTTGCCTGCTCACGGGCGTTCACCTCTCGCGATACCTCCTGCAGCTCCCCCTTGTCATGGCGATCATGTTTGTCTTCTGGGTGGCCTGGTCTATCATGCTCTCTCCGCTCGGGGCGGTCTCAAAGGACTTTGCCAACCTCATCAAGACGCTCTCCACGCCTTTCTTCTGGCTCTCGGGCATTCTCTTTCAGCTGAGTGCCCTGCCCGAGACGTTTCGACGCATCATGGCATTCAATCCCGTTGCCTGGTGCGTTGAGGCCGTACGAGACTGCTTTGTGTATAAGGAGTGGTTCTGGCAGCGTCCTGACGAGTTCGTGCCCTTCCTTATCGTCTTTCTTGTTGTTGTGATCCTCGCGCTGCGCAACTTCAAGCGTCTCTATCGGGAGGTGCCCGATGTCCTCTAGGAGCACCTCGCCCGTCATTGACTACGGCGACGCAACCATCATTCGTGACGAGGATCGGGCGAACCCCATTGCGGTGCGCTTTGACCACGTCCGCAAGACCTACAAGCTCTATAAGAACGACCGTCAGCGCCTGCTCGCCTCCTTCTCCAAGCGCGTCCACTGCGACACGATCAACGCGAGCGACGACCTCTCATTTGAGTGCCGCCGCGGAGAGGCCCTGGCCTTCCTGGGGGACAACGGCGCCGGCAAGTCCACGGCGCTTAAGATGATCACAGGCGTGTGCTTCCCCACGTCCGGCACCATTGAGGTCCACGGGCGTGTCTCGGCGCTGCTGGAACTCTCGGCAGGCTTTGACATGCGCCTCTCCGGCATGGAGAACATTCGTCTCCGCTGTCAGCTCTGGGGGCTTTCCAAGGAGGAGTCCGAGGAGCTCATCCCCGGCATTGTGGAGTTCTCCGAGCTCGGCAAGTACATCGACCAGCCCATGCGCACCTACTCGAGTGGCATGCGCGCTCGTCTGGGCTTTGCCTTCGCCTCTTCTATTCGCCCGGACATCCTCGTTGTGGACGAGGCGCTCTCGGTGGGGGACCGCAAGTTCTCGGCCAAGTGCAAGAAACGCGTGCAGTCCATCATCGAGAAGGAGAACGTGACCGTGCTCTTTGTCACGCACTCCACGGCGCAGGCCAAGCAGTTCTGCACGCGCGGTATCGTGCTCTCCCACGGCAAGACGCTCTTCTCGGGAGACATCGAGGAGGCCGTGACGTTCTACGAGAACACGTAGGCCGGC
>CASEGE010000303.1 GCA_949287335.1 uncultured Olsenella sp.
CACGGGCGCAAAGACGCCCTGCCGGCGCGGCCAGCGCGAGCCAAGGCGCGCCACGGCCGCCGCGTCGTCCACGCGAACGCGGACGCGAAGCTTCTCCTCGCGCTCGCCGCGGTCGATTGCCAGCACGCGGTGGTTGGGAATCTTGGCGGCCGGCTCGGAGAAGTCGTAGTAGGGCTCGTAGGGGGTCTTCTCGCCCGCGTCCGTGGCGACGGAGACGATGTCCGCCGTGGCCTCGGTGAAGGAGCGCAGGTCGGCCACGTTCTCGGCATCCTCCGCCACGACCTCGGCCACGATGTCGGCGGCGCCGGCAAGGGCCTTCTCCGCGGTGTCAAAGCCGGCCTCGGCGGCCTCCGGCGTCACAAAGCGCGCAGCCTCGTCAAGCGCGGAGCCCTTGGTGGCAACCTGCATGAAGATCATGTTGGCAAGCGGCTCCAGGCCCGCCTCGCGCGCCTTCTGCGCACGGGTCATGCGCTTCTTGCGATAGGGCTTGTAGAGGTCCTCCACGCGCTGGAGCTGCGTTGCGGCCATGATCTCCGCCTCGAGCTCAGGCGTGAGCTTGCCCTGCGCCTTGATGAGAAGGAGGACGTCCTGCTTGCGCTGCTCGAGGTTGCGAAGATAGGAGAGGCGCTCGTCGAGGGCGCGTAGGGCGACGTCGTCCATGCCGCCCGTGGCCTCCTTGCGGTAGCGCGCGATGAAGGGGATGGTGTTCCCCTCGTCGATGAGCCTGACGGCGGCCTCGACGGCCTCCGGCTTGAGGCTGAGCTCGCTTGTGAGCGTGGCGATAAGGTCCATGTGACTGCGACTCCAAACGGTTGCGTGCAAGAGCCACCTAGCATACCCGAACCGCGTGACAATTAGGACAGGTTCAATCGTCACATCCAGACCCGGGGCACGAAGCGCCGCGCGCCCGGCACGCGTGTAGCGGCAACGCCAACGGGGAATAAGTACCTTCGGCAGCGTAAGCCACCAAATGGGAGCATCGCATGACGGACACCAGGGAGCCAAACCGCACCAACCACGGAAAGATTGCCCTCAAGGGTCTGCACAACACCCGTGACCTGGGAGGGCTTCCTGCGGTCGCAGGGCACGTCCAGCCGCGCCGGCTGCTCCGCTCCGGGATGCTCGCCCCGGCAACCGCCGAGGACATAGCGACGCTGCGAGACACCTATGACGTGCGCCTCGTCATCGACCTGCGCACTCCTGAGGAGGCAACGCGCTGGCCAGACCCCATGGAGCTCCTGCCGGAGGCGCGCCTCGTTAGCTCGCCGGTGTTCCGAGCGCCAAGCGATGGTGACACAAAGGAGGCGATAAGGGCGCTGGGCGAGAAGCTCGCGAGCGGCGAGCTGAACATCACCGACCTATTCGCCGGCCTCTACCCGCGCTTCGCACTCGGTGAGGAGGGCGTCGCCGCCTACCGCGGTCTCTTCCAGGAGCTTCTCGCACTCGAGGAGGGGGCCGCGCTCTGGCACTGCTCCGCGGGCAAGGACCGCTGCGGCCTGGCCTCCGTGCTGGTGGAGACGGCACTCGGCGTCCCCTGGGACCTTGTCGAGAAGGACTATCTCGCCACAAACGAGCTGATCGAGGCAAAGGGCTCCGCGCAGAGCATGTTCGACGTCGGCGGCGTTGACGTCCGCTACCTCCGCGCGGCGCTCGACGCAATTGACAAGGCCTACGGCTCGCTCGACTCCTACCTCACAAGCGCCCTCGGCGTCGACGACGCCGCCCGCGACGAGCTGCGCCACAAGTTTGTCGCAGCATAGGGCGCACGTTCTTCTCGCCTAGCGATCAAGCTCCTCCATGGAGTAGGTCGCATACCCCTCGTAGCGATAGCTAGCGTCGATGCCCTTCATGTAGACCTGGCGGTCAGTAACGGCGTCCGTCAGCGCCTCTTTGAGCAGGAGCTTTATCTCCCTGTCGCGCACCGGACTGCGCTCCATGGCAAGGAGATAGTCCTCTCGGTCCACCCGGCTCCAGTCAACAACGCGGCCAAGCTCGCTTTTGAGCATGCAGTCGAGCCAGATGCGAGCGCTGCGTCCGTTGCCCTCCCGGAAGGGGTGAGCAACGTTCATCTCCACGTACTTCTCGACAATCTGGTCAAACGTGGACTGGGGCATCCTGTCGATTGCCCTGAGGGCCGAGCCCAGATACATCACGGACGCAAAGCGGAAGCTGCCCTTGGAAATGTTCACCGTACGCGGCTCGCCGGCAAACTCGTAGACGTCCTGGAACAGGTAGCCGTGAATCTTGGCAAGCCCGGCAAAGGTCCCGACCTCAATGGTGCCAAGAAGTCCCGTGTCGTACAGCTCGAGGGCACGAAGCTTGGTCAGGCGCTCCTCCTCGCGGGCGAGCTCGACGTCACTGACAATCCCGAGCTTGTTCTCAAGGGTCATCGAGCTCACCTCCAAGGTCGCACGCTGCGAATGCTTTCGTCTATTGTACTGTGCGGGACATGGCGAGAAGAGCGCGGACCCGCTACTCCCACTCAGTAATCAAATCGTACATTCCCATGGTCTCTCGTCTACGTGGTGTACCGTCGTCTTCCAATTAACCGAAATGAACCGCATTTCGCATCTCCGAGTTGAACTCAAATTGAACTCAACGCCGCTCTATCGGTCGGGGGCTTCCAGGCAGAAATATGCAAAAAAGCCGACACCACAAGGAAGCGCCCATTAGGTATTTTATCAAAAGGGGGGTCAAGCCGGCGCCGCGGGACCGATCGCGCACCCAGCCGTCGAAAAAACTTCGTTAAGGGGGCATCTGCTCGCGTTCCGGCAAAGAACACCCCCTTAACCGCCGAGATCTACCTTCCGGCGAACCCGCGCTTCCAGTCGAGGTACTCCTCCTCGGAGATCTCCCCGGAGTCCCGCCTCACGCGCATCGCCGCCCACGCCCTGACCGCCGCGTCGAGCTTCTGGGCGCCGGGCGCCGCGGGGTCCACGGCGACCCGCGCGCCGCCCTCGTCCGCCTCCGGCCTCGCGCCGAAGCCCTCCTCGAGGCGGAACAG
>CASEGE010000304.1 GCA_949287335.1 uncultured Olsenella sp.
CGCCAAGCTGCCCGTCCTCGACCCGTCGAGCCCGTCCGAGGCCTACGCGATGATGGGGGAGGCCTTCGACCTCTCCGAGGAGCTGGGTTGCCCCGTGATCGTCCGCCCGACCACGCGCATCGACCACGGCTACGAGGACGTCGAGGTGGCCGACGCGTGCGAGTGGCGCGTCAGCGAGCCCGAGGGCTTCGTCCGCGACCCGTCCCGCTGGGTCATCTTCCCGGCGCTCTCCGTTCGCGCCCACGCCGCCATCGAGGCACGCGACGCCGCGCTCGCCGAGCGCCTCTCCAGCTACGCGAGAAACACGGTGCGTCAGACGGCGGGTCCGGACGCGCGCCCGCGCCTCGGCATCGCCACCCACGGCATCAGCGCGACCTACGTCGCGGAGAACCTGAGCGAGAAGGACGACGTGCGCGTCCTTCGCGTAGCCACCCCGTACCCCTTCCCGGAACCCCTGGCCGCCGAGTTCCTCGAGGGTCTCGACGAGGTACTCTGCGTGGAGGAGCTCGACCCCGTGATTGAGCGCGTCCTGGTGGCAACGTGCGGGCGCTGCGGCCTGCGAGTCAAAATCCGCGGCAAGCTTACCGGCGACATCCAGCCGTCGGGAGAGAATACCGTCGAGTCAGTCGGCCACGCGCTGGACCGGTTCCTGGGACGCGCGCCGGAGGGTTCTTCTCCGCGCGCAGTTCCGCATGAGCCGGAGGCGCCAGTGGCGCCTCCGTGCGAAGAGGACTGTTTGAGCACGGAGAAGAACCCTCCGGCGCCTCCCACGCTCCCGATCCGTCCCCCCGTCCTCTGCGCCGGCGGCCCGCACCGCGCGAGCTTCTATGCCGTCAAGCGCGCCATGCGCGGCCGCAAGACGCTCTTCTGCGGCGACATCGGCTGCTACACGCTCGGCAACGCCAAGCCGCTCGACATGGTGGACACTTGCCTGTGCATGGGCGCGGGCATCAACATCGCGCAGGGCGTGACGCACGTGGAGCCCGACACCGCTGCCTTTGCGTTCGTGGGTGACTCCACGTTCTTTGCCTCGGGCATTACCGGTGTGGTCAACGCCTTCTACAACCAGGCAAACATGACGCTCGTCGTGCTCGACAACTCCACCACGGCCATGACCGGCCATCAGCCGCACCCGGGCACAGGTCGCACGATGATGGGCCAGGTCGTGGAGAAGGTCTCCATCGAGCGCGTTCTTCTCGCCATCGGCCTCACGGTCGTGGAGACCGTGGACCCGCTCGACCATAAGGCCGCCGTTGAGACCGTCCGTCGCGTGGCCGACGAGCCGGGCGTCAAGGCGATCATCTTCCGGAGCCCGTGCGTGGTTCTCGCCAGACCGCAGGCGATAAGCTCGGTGGACGCCGAGAAGTGCGTTGGCTGCCAACGCTGCGTGCGCGAGCTGGGGTGTCCCGCCCTCGTGCCGGATGCCGCGACGGGCAAGGTGCGCATCGACGCCACGCAGTGCACGGGCTGCACGCTCTGCGAGCAGATCTGTCCCACGAAGGCCATCTCGGGAGGTGAGCGTCTGTGAGCGCCAACGTTTGCGCCAGCTCTTGCTGCACCAACGTCATTCTCGCCGGCGTGGGCGGGCAGGGCGCCGTCCTTGCCTCAAAGCTCCTCGCGCGCGCTGCGATGGAGCGCGGGCTTCCCGTCAAGACCGCAGAGACCATCGGCATGGCGCAGCGCGGCGGCTCCGTGTTCAGCCACGTGCGGATGGGGGAGGACGCTCACTCTCCGCTCATTGGCCGCGGGCGCGCGGATGCGATTGTGGCGTTTGAGCCCGCCGAGGCAGTGCGCCAGCTGGCGTTCCTGCGGCATGGCGGCGTGGTCGTCACGAGCGACGCGCCGGTGGTTCCCGTTTCCGCCGCAACGGGCGGCCCTGCCTATGACCTGCCCGCCATCATGTCCTACCTGCACGAGCGCGTGGGCGATAAGAGCCTCGTCGTTGTGAACGCTGCCGCCGCCGAGGCAGAGCTTGGTACCGCGCGCGTGCTGAACGTGGTCCTTCTCGGCGCCGCCGCCCGCGCCGGCGCGCTCGGCCCCGTTACCGTAGACGACCTTGTAGCCGCCGTTCGTGCCCTCGTAAGCCCCCGCTTCCTCGACCTCGACCTCCGCGCCCTGTCATTTGGGGACGTGTTATTTCGTTCAGAGAAAAAGGGACAGGTTTTGCAGGAGGAGCTCCTATGAGGTGGCACTTGGAACGGCGTGGGGACACGCCCCAAAACCTGTCCCAAATTCTCTGCACGAAATAACACGTCCCCAAATGACAGACCCAAACGACGGAGGAGCCGGAAATGAAGATCAGCGCGTCCCAGCTCAAGCTCGTCAACGATCAGGTCCAGCGCCTCGTGGCGTCGGGCAACTACTTCGGGCGGCGCCTCCAGGAGGCCGGCGTCACCGAGGTCCTCACCGAGGAGGACTTCCTTGCGCTGCCCTTCTCGGAGAAGGAGGACCTGCGCAACTGCTACCCGCTTGGAGTCAGCGCCGTGGACGAGCGCGAGATCGTGCGCATCCACTCAAGCTCGGGCACCACGGGCACGCCGGTCATCATCCCCTACACCGCGCGCGACGTGGACGACTGGGCGGAGCAGTTCCGTCGCTGCTACGAGCTCGCGGGCATCACTGCGGACGATCGCATCCAGATCACGCCCGGCTATGGCCTCTGGACCGCGGGCATCGGCTTTCAGGCGGGGGCCGAGAAGCTCGGTGCGATGGTCATTCCCATGGGCCCCGGCAACACCGAGAAGCAGCTGCAGTTCATGGTTGACCTGCAGTCCACGGTCATCGGTGCCACCTCGAGCTACGCGCTCCTTCTCGCGGAGGAAATCGAGAAACGCGGCATGAGGGACCAGATCGCCCTCACCAAGGGCGTCATCGGCTCCGAGCGCTGGGGCAAGAAGATGCGCGACCGCGTCAAGGCGGGCCTCGGCATCTCCATCTACGACATCTACGGCCTCACGGAGGTCTACGGTCCCGGCATCGGCATCTCCTGCGACGCCGAGGACGGAATGCACTACTGGGACGACTACATCTACATCGAGATCGTTGACCCCGCGACGGGCGAGCCGCTTCCGGACGGGGAGTGGGGAGAGATCGTCATCACCACGCTCGTCAAGGAGGGCGCGCCGCTCATCCGCTTCCGCACGCACGACCTCTCCCGCATCATCCCCGGGCCGTGCCCGTGCGGCAGCGCGTACCCGCGCATCGACGCGCTCCAGGGGCGCTCCGACGACATGGTCAAGATCCACGGAGTCAACGTCTTCCCGCGGCAGATCGAGGAGATTCTCCAGGAGTTCCCCGCACTCTCGAGCGAGTACCAGATTCGCCTCTCGCACCTCGAGGGGCGCGACACCATGCGCATCTACGTGGAGACGGACGGAACGCAGGACTTCCTCGACATGGCCGACAACGTTGCTGCCGAGGTCAAGCGGCGTATTGGCTTCACGCCGCTCGTGAAGGTGGTCGAGCTCGGCGTGCTGCCGAGAAGCGAGAAGAAGACCAGGCGCGTCTTTGACGAGAGGTACGAGTAGGGCGAGCGCCTGTCCCGCCCCGCCACGGCGCGCTCCGCCCGGTCCTGCTCACCCCGCACCTCAAGTGGGCACGACTGGTTTCATAGTTGTGCCCGCTCAGGCCCTGCGCGGCGCACTCTTGGCCTAACGCGCTATAGTAGAGGTTCCAAATGGCGCCGTCTGAGGGGATGCGAGCATGGCCGAGTACAAGTCTGACATTGAGATTGCCCAGGAAGCCGAGATGCTGCCCATCGCGGAGGTCGCCGCACGTGCCGGCCTCACGGAGGACATGCTCGAGCCGTACGGCCGCACCAAGGCGAAGGTGGACATCCACTCGCTGGCCGACCGCCCGACAAAGGGCAAGCTCATCCTCGTCACGGCCATCAACCCCACGCCCGCGGGCGAGGGCAAGACCACCACGTCCGTCGGCCTCGCCGACGCGATGAACCGCCTGGGCCACCAGACGATGCTCTGCCTGCGCGAGCCCTCGCTCGGTCCCGTCTTTGGCATCAAGGGCGGCGCCGCGGGCGGCGGCTACGCACAGGTCGTCCCCATGGAGGACATCAACCTTCACTTCACGGGTGACTTCCACGCCATCGGCGCCGCCAACAACCTCTGCGCCGCCATGCTCGACAACCACATCAAGCAGGGCAACGCCCTCGGCATCGACCCGCGCCGCATCGTGTGGAAGCGCTGCGTGGACATGAACGACCGCCAGCTGCGCAATGTGGTGGACGGCCTCGGCGGCGTGGCGGACGGCATGCCGCGCCAGGACGGCTTTGACATCACCGTGGCCTCCGAGGTCATGGCCGTCTTCTGCCTCGCGACCGACCTCGCCGACCTCAAGGCTCGCCTCGGCCGCATGGTGATCGCCTACACCTACGACCGCAAGCCTGTGACCGTCTCCGACATCCACGCCGAGGGTGCCATGACGGCGCTGCTCAAGGACGCCATCAAGCCCAACCTCGTGCAGACCCTCGAGGGCAACCCCGCCTTCGTCCACGGCGGGCCCTTCGCCAACATCGCCCACGGCTGCAACTCCGTGGAGGCCACCACGACCGCCCTCAAGCTTGCCGACTACGTCGTCACCGAGGCGGGCTTTGGCGCGGACCTCGGTGCCGAGAAGTTCCTCGACATCAAGTGCCGTGCCACGGGACTCGCGCCCTCCGCGGTCGTGCTCGTTGCTACCGTGCGCGCCCTCAAGTACAACGGGGGCGTGCCCAAGACCGAGCTCACCACCGAGAACCTCGAGGCGCTCGAGGCGGGCATCCCCAACCTGCTGCGCCACGTCTCCAACATCCGCGACGTCTGGGGCCTGCCGGTTGTGGTGGCCATCAACGCCTTCCCCACGGACATCGCCGCCGAGCTCGCGCTCGTCGAGCGCAAGTGCAACGAGCTCGGCGTCAACGTCGCTCTCTCCGAGGTCTGGGCCAAGGGCGGCGAGGGCGGCGTCGCGCTCGCCAACGAGGTCGTGCGCCTCTGCGACGAGCCGTCTAACTTCCGCTATGCCTACGAGCTCGAGGGAGGCATCGCCGAGAAGATCGAGGCCATCGCCACCAAGGTCTACCACGCGGACGGAGTCGACTTCACCGGCCCTGCCAAGCGCCA
>CASEGE010000305.1 GCA_949287335.1 uncultured Olsenella sp.
ACGTTATGTCGCCTATAGAAAGGAATCGCGATGAGAGCCCTTGTTGCCTACTTCTCCGCCACGGGCACCACGGCGCGCGCCGCCCGCAGGGTGGCCGAAGCCGTCGGAGCCGACCTCTTTGAGATTGCCCCGGAAACCCCCTACACCGCCGCCGACCTCAACTGGAACGACAAGAACAGCCGCAGCTCCCGCGAAATGGCAGACGAGAAGTGCCGTCCCGCCGTCGCGGGCGACTCCCCCGACATGAGCCGCTACGACACCGTCTTCGTGGGCTTTCCCATCTGGTGGTACGTGGAGCCGCGCATCATCGACACCTTTCTCGAGGCGCATGACCTCTCCGGCAAGACCGTCGTGCCGTTTGCCACGAGCGGCGGCTCCGGCCTGGGCAAGGCACCGCAGCGCATGGCCACGCTCGCGGCCGGCGCAACGGTTACGAAGGGTCGCCTGATCAACGGAAACCCCGGAGCCGACGAGCTGCGCGCCTGGGCCAAGCGGATGTGACCGTACGATGCCGGCGACTTAGAACTCCGGCCGAAAGAGGCTATCAGGCCTGCATGACCTGCCGGCAGCCCCCCGCAATCCGGCCAACCTCGCATCACAGGCGGAGTCGGCCGCCTACCAGATGCCCAGCACGTGCTGCATGCCCAGGCTCACGCACGCGATGGCAGCCCAGCAGCAGAGGCCCATGAGAATCGGCTTGCCACCCGTGCGCACGAGCTTGACGACGTTGGTGTTGAACCCGATCGCCGCCATTGCCATGACGATGAAGAACTTGGAGAGCTCCTTGATGGGCGCGGTCACAGCCGCGGGCAGCGAGAAGACCGTGGTCACCACACTCGCCAGCACGAAGAAGACGATGAACGTCGGGAACGCCCGGCGCAGGCTGAAGGTGCTTCTCGCCTCACCGCCCGCGCGGCGCCGCGAGCGCAGCTGCCAGAACGCCAGTCCCAGCGTGATGGGGATGATGGCCAGCGTGCGCGTGAGCTTCACGATGGTGGCAGCGTCGAGCGTGTTGGCGCCTGGGTGCATGCCGTCCCAGGCGGCCGCCGCAGCGGTGACGGACGACGTGTCGTTCACCGCGGTGCCCGCGAAGAGGCCAAAGCCCTCGTTCGTGAGGCCGAGCATTCCGCCGAGCGTGGGAAACACGAGCGCGGCGATCACGTTGAAGAGGAAGATCACGCTGATGGCCTGGGCGACCTCTTCGTCTTCCGCCTCGATCACGGGCGCCGTGGCCGCAATGGCCGACCCGCCGCAAATGGAAGACCCGACGCCCACGAGCGTGGAGATCTTGCCCGGGATGTTGAGCGCTCGGCAGAGCACGTAGGACACCGCGAGCGACGTGGCGATGGTCGAGACGATGATGGGCAGCGACGTCATGCCCACCTGCGCGATCTGTGCCAGGTTGAGGCCAAAGCCCAGCAGGATCACCGCATACTGAAGCACCTTCTTTGACGTGAACTTGACTCCCGCCTGCAGGGGCTCGCCCTTCTCGGCCGGCACCAGCAGAGCCAGCACCATGCCAAACAGGATGGCAAAGACCGGGCCGCCCACCACCTCGAACCGCTTGCCCAGAAGCCATGCCGGCACGGCAATAACCAGCGCAAACAGCACGCCTCTCCACGTCTTTCCAAAGTCCTTGACGAGTTCCATAGGCCGGAGTCCCTTCGTTGTCTTACGTTCTCTAGAAAGGCTACTCCCTGCGGTTATAATTAAAATGAACCCATTGCTTATAATGTCATAAGCATTTGTTTTAGCGAGAAGGACGCAGATGCTCGACTACCGCACGCACACGTTCCTGGCGGTCTGCCGCACCGGAAGCTTCACGCGCGCTGCCGAGGAGCTGCACGTGACCCAGCCGGCCGTGTCGCAGCACGTCCGGCAGCTCGAGGCGCACTACGGCTGCACCCTCTTCTCGAAGACCGGGCGCGGCGTGGAGCCCACCGCGGCAGGACGCCTCCTCTATCGCGCTCTTGACGTCGAGGAGAACGACGAGGCCAGGCTGCGCACCGAGCTCGAGGCGCTTGCCGCCGAGAAGGACGCGCGGCCGCCGCTGCGCCTTGGCTGCACGCGCACGATCGCCGACTTCGTGGCTCCCCGCGTGCTCTCGGCGCACCTGACCCGTCACCCCGACGCGCGCGTCATCAGGCGGACGGGAAACACCGCGGAGCTCGTGAGCCTTCTCGACCTGGGAGAGATTGACTTCGCGCTTGTGGAGGGGTCGTTTGACCGGGCGACCTTTGACAGCGCGACCTTCTCGCGCGAGCGGTTCGTGGCGGTGGCCGCCGCCGGCGACCGCCCCGCGAGCATCGCGGACCTTCTCGGTCAGCGCCTCATCCTGCGTGAGAGCGGCTCGGGGACTCGGGAGATTCTCGAGCACAACCTCGCAGCGAGAGACCTCGCCGTGAGCGACTTGTCTGGCATCGTCGAGCTTGCGAGCATTCCCGCCATCAAGGCATGCGTCGCCGCGGGCGCGGGCGTGAGCTTCCTCTATCGCGTCGCGGTGGAATCGGAGCTCGCGGACGGCAGGCTCGTGGACGTCACGCCCGCGGACTTTGCCATCGAGCACGACTTTGCCCTCATCTGGCAGCGCGGCAGCCGCTACGCAAACGCCTACCGCGCCCTGCTCCGTGAGTGGACGACCGCGCGAGAAGCTCGAGCCTAGCGGCGACGGCCGCCGAAGAGGTTGCGGGTGATCTGGCGCGTGGCCTCGCGGCCGAAGGTGCCGAAGATCTGAACGGCGATCTTGCCGATTCCCTTCATGAGCTGCTCTTGCTGCTTCTCGGCGGCCCGGGCCTCGCGCTCCGCCGCCTTCTCTGCCTCGCGCTCGGCCTTGGCGGCCTCCTTGGCCTTGAGCTTCTCGAGCTCGGCGCGCTCCTTCTCGAGCGCCGCGCGCTCCTCGGCAAGACGCTCCGCCTCCGCGTCCTTCTCGGCCTCCTCGGAGAGCTGCTCGAAGGCGCTCTCGCGGTCCACGGCCTTGCCGTACTTGGCCATGAGGTCGGACTGGGCGTCGAGCGCGGCCTTGAGGTCAGACTCGGGCGCGGCAGCCATGAGGCACTGCGGCGGCAGGATCTTCGCGCGCTCCACGACCTCGGGCTGACCGTCCTCGTTGAGGAAGCTCACCAGCGCCTCGCCGGTGCCGAGCTCCAGGATTGCGTCCTCGCTCTTGAACGCCGGGTTCTCGCGGAAGGACTGCGCGGCGGCGCGCACGGCCTTCTGCTCGGCGGGCGTGTAGGCGCGCAGGCCATGCTGCACGCGGTTGGACAGCTGCGCGAGCACCTCGTCGGGGATGTCGCTCGGGCTCTGCGTGATGAAGTAGACGCCCACGCCCTTGGAGCGGATGAGCTTGACCACCTGCACGATCTTGTCGAGCAGCTCGCCCGGCATGTCGTTGAAGAGCAGGTGCGCCTCGTCAAAGAAGAAGACGAACTTGGGCTTCTCGAGGTCTCCGGCCTCCGGCAGCGTGTCAAAGAGCTCCGAGAGCATCCACAGCAGGAACATCGCGTAGATCTGCGGGCTCTGGATGAGCTTTGCGGCGTTGAGGACGTTCACGTAGCCCTGGCCGTTGGGCGCGCACGCGAACCAGTCGGCAAGGTCGAGCGCCGGCTCGCCAAAGAAGACGTCGCCGCCCTCGTCCTCGATCGAGATGAGCTTGCGCAGGATGGCGCCCACGGACTGGCTGGAGACCTTGCCGTAGGTGGTCTCGTACTCCTTGGCGTTCTCCGCCACGTAGTTGAGCATCGAGCGCAGGTCCTTGAGGTCAATGAGCAGGAGGTTCTTGTCGTCCGCGATGCGGAAGACGATGTCGAGCACGCCCTCCTGGACCTCGGTGAGCTCGAGCAGGCACGAAAGGAGCGAGGAGCCCATGTCAGAGATCGTGATGCGCACCGGAATGCCCTGATCGTCGAGCATGTCCCAGAAGCGGCAGGGGCAGCCCTCGTAGGTAAAGCCCTCGAGGCCAAACCGCCTGATGCGCTCCTGCATGTCCTCGGAGTCCTTGCCGGGGCGCACATGCCGGTGATGTCGCCCTTGACGTCGGCCATGAAGACGGGGGCGCCGGCCTTGGAGAAGCCCTCGGCCATGACCTTGAGCGTCACGGTCTTGCCCGTGCCGGACGCGCCCGCGATGAGGCCATGACGGTTGGCCTGATTGAGCAGCAGGCTGACGGGCTTGCTCGTGGGCTCGGCGCCCACTCCCATTCAGATGGCGTTGCCCTTGAGCATAGGTTCTCCTTGCATGAGGCTGGTAAGCTGAATATCCGCAGCTAAGCATATCAGCGAGAAGGACGTTAGTCCTCAATTGCCGTTTTAGTGCCAGGGGACGGGAGCGCAGTCGCCGCCCGCCCCCTGGCACATCCGATCACGCCCTAGAGCTCGAAGAACGTCACGGACGCGGCGGGCACGCGCAGCATGCCGCCGGCGAGCTTTGCCTCGTCACCCAGCGCGTAGAGCACGTGCGCGGCCCCAAGGTCGCACGGAACCTCGACCTCGCGCGCGGCGGGGTTGAGCGCCACCAGCACGCGCTGACCGCCCTCCTCGCGAACGGAGCGCAGGTAGACAAGCGGATACGCGTTCTTCTCGCAGTAGACAAAGTCCACGGACGCGTTCACGCCAAGGGCCGGCGTGGAGCGGCGCAGCGCGATGAGCCGCTGGACCTCACGCCAGAGCGAGGAGTCGCTGGCCATCTGGGCCGCTACCGTAGGTGCGTCGTCATCCGCGTCCTGCGGGATGTAGAGCGCATCGGCGGGCGCGCCGGAAAAGCCGAAGTTGGGCTCGGCCGCGTCCCACTGGATCGGCGAGCGCGCGCCCGTGCGCTGGTAGCCACCCTCGACGGAGGTAACGTCCAGGTGGCGCATGCCGATCTCGTCTCCGGCGTAGACAAAGGGGCATCCCGGCATGGACAGGATGAAGGCAAAGGCCAGCTTCATCTCCTCCGGGTCCAGGAACTTGCGCATGCGGTCCATGTCGTGGTTGCC
>CASEGE010000306.1 GCA_949287335.1 uncultured Olsenella sp.
CGAGCAGGCCGCCGCGCAGGCGCAGATGGACCTCGACGAGGGCGAGCCCTGGGAGGACAGGGAGCCCTCCTCGGGCCCTGTCGCGCCCGTTCCGGGGCCCGCGGCCGACGGGTGCGAGGTCGCGCCGGAGGCGGCCCCACAGGACCGCGAGACGGTCTACGTGTACAGGGTCGAGGTGCCCGAGAGAATCAATCCTCAGTTCGTGGACGTCATGAAGCGGCTCGGCACGCACGGCCGGCTGCTGAGGAAGGAGTAGGGGATGGCAGCTGAGAAGAAGCCCATAGTCGGCGTCGAGCTGGGAATCGACCCGGCGTACCTCGAGGAGTGCGTCCGCCAGACGGTCTGCGCCGGCATCGCCGAGGTGATGGGCAACGGCGACGCCGTCGCGTCCTCGATCGTGAGCGCCGTCCTCGAGGCGCGCGTTGACTCGGACGGGAGGGTCGTCACCGAGGGCGGCTACCGCTACGACCACGCCACGCCGGTCATCGAGCACTACGTGCAGAAGGTCGTGCGCAAGGAGGCCGCGTCATACGTCGCCGAGATGCTCGAGCAGTACCGCCCGCAGATCCGCGACGCCATCGCCAAGCAGCTCGGCCGGCGCCAGTTCGCGAACGACCTGGCCGAGAAGTTCGTGGCGGCCCTCGTGGACACGACCACGAGCAACTGGAAGTGCAACGTCGACGTCAGCTTCGAGAAGCCCAAGGAGAGGTACTAATGAGCGAGGGAATCGTCAAGTACAAGGCGAGCGACGGCAGCGACGTCAAGCTGAGCCCGTCGATCGTGGCCCGCTACATCATCGCCGGGAACCAGCCGGCGAGCGACAAGGACATCTTCGCCTTCATGGCCAAGTGCCAGGCGCGCCACCTCAACCCGCTCGCGGGCGACGCGTACATGACCACGTACAAGAACAAGGACGGCTCGGTGACCAGCAACGTCATCGTCTCCAAGGACTACTTCGTCCGCACGGCCGCCCAGCAGGAGGGCTTCGACGGCATCCGCGCCGGCGTCGTGGTCGTGGACCGCAGCGGCCAGCTGGTCTACCGCGAGGGCTCCATCGTCGGCAGCAAGACCGAGAAGCTCGTCGGCGGGTGGGCCGAGGTCTACGACAAGCGCCGGGCCCACCCGAGCCGCGCCGAGGTCTCGCTTGACGAGTACGACACGGGCCGCAGCCTCTGGAAGACAAAGCCCGCCACGATGATCCGCAAGGTCGCCCTGGTGCAGGCGCTGCGCGAGGCGTACCCCGGGGCCTACGGCGGCATCTACGACAGCTCGGAGATGGGCGAGCAGGGCGCCGTCGAGCCGCCCGCCCCCGTCGAGGTCCCCGCCCAGGTCGTCGAGCAGGAACACGAGGCCGAGCAGTCCGCCTACGCCGGGGACGCAGAGGCCGAGGCCGAGGCGCAGCTCGTCGAGCCCGAGCTCTACGACCAGGACCTGTCGTGGTGACCTTCGAGGCGCCGCCGCCCGAGACGGGCGGGCGCGACTTCGACGCGTGGTGCTGGCGCATGCACAGGCTCTGCCGCTACAGCTACCGCTACATAGCCGACGCCTGCGGCATCGCCGAGGAGCGCGTGCGCCGCGCCGTGTCGCGCCACGAGAGGGCCCGCGCGGAGGGCCGCAGGGGCGGGCGGTGACCGAGGACCGCCCCGGCTCGGCGTGCCCGGACCCGAGGCGCTGCCTCTGGGCCGGTCCGCACGTGGTCGGCGAGAACCAGCTGTGCCGCCTGTGCGGCGCGTGGGTGAACTGCCTAGCCGCCGGGTGCTTCGTGGACACGGGCGGCAAGGTGATAAAGCCGGACAACGGCCCGGGGGCGTGCGAGAGGCGCCTCCGGGTCATCGCTAAGGAGGGCGTATGAGAGAGGACGTCTGGGAGGACATGCGCGTGCGCCTGATGGGCCTCACGACGAAGCAGCTCAGGCAGATAGCTCGCGACGAGGGCATCTGCCTGGGATACGACGCGAGCCGCAAGGACACGACCGTCGGCGCGATCGTGAGCGCGAGGCGCCACCGCGCCCTCAGGGGCGAGGTCGTGACCACGGGGGAGAGGGTGGACGACTACAGGCGGTTCGCCTTCAGCCCGAACGGCATCTACGGAGGAGGACGGAAATGACCGGAATCGAGCGCCTACGCGGCGTCGCGGGCTTCTGGCGCGAGAACCGTCTCGAGGAAATCGTCGAGCAGATAGAGCGCGAGCACGGCTGCGACAGCGACGCCATCGAGAACGTCCGCCTCATCGTGGGCCGCGTCATCACCGACATGGAGCGCCACGTCTCCGGGCACGAGGGCACGGAGGACAGCCCCGTGGCCCGCTGGGCGCGAGAGCTGCGCGAGGCGCTGACCAAAAACGAGGTCGAAAAAATGAAGTGCGACCCCGCCGAGGACGTCTCCATGAGCGCCTATGGCCTGCTGCCGGAGGAGGACCGCGACGCCATCGGGTGGGTCCGTGCGCGCGGCGGGCTGGTCGCGGTCACGATGGAGCGGAGCAGCCTCTGGGGCATCGTGGGCGAGACGTGCAGGCGGCTCGAAGTCGAGTGCGCCGGCGACCTGACGGCAACCGCCCAGAGCATCTGGCGCAAGGTCGACTGGTACAAGGCCCGCCTCGGCGAGTCCGTCCCGCGCGCCGCCTACGACCGCGGCATCGCGCGCAGGCAGCGCCAGATCGACGAGAGCCACGCGGCGCTCCGCCGCAGGAACGCGCGCATCGAGGAGCTTGAGCGCGAGGTCAAGCACCAGCAGGACGTCGGCGCGGTTCACCTCGAGCGCATCGGCGAGCTGGTGGACGAGAACAAGGAGCTGCGGGCGCGCGTCGAGAACCAGCGCGCATCGCTCGAAGGCTTGACCGCCGCGATCGGCGAGCTGCGCCCGCGCCTCATGCCCGAGGGCATGGAGTGGCCACGCTTCGAGGACGGCGAGCTGGTGGACTTTGGAGACGACGTGGCCATAGATGATGACGGCGCCAGAGGCGTTAACAAGGTCGTTTTCTACGGAGACCAGTGGCGGCTCTTCGACAGGTACGGGTGCGAGATCAACGAGGACATGATGGGGCCCGGCGAGCGCGTGAAGCGCCCTGCGCCTCGCGTGGGGGACACGGTGTGGCACGTGGAGACCGGCGAGCAGTGCAAGGTTGTCGAAGTAGATTCGAGGTCGGTGTCCGTTGATTTCCGTGCAGATGGCGGCGGCACCAAGCACACCGGAAGCGTCCTTCCCGTGAACCTTACCCACCGCGCCCCCGTCCCCGCGGCGGACGGCAGGCCGCTGCGCGAGGGAGAGACGGTGTGGCATGAGGACGGCACTGAGCTCAGAGTCCTCGGCTTCCTCCACGAGGAGGACGACGAGACCATCGTGAAGGTCGAGCGCGTGTCAGGACCGACCAAGTGGTGCGAGTGCCGCAGCCTGAGTCTCACCCACGAGCGCCCCGACAGCTGGGAGCGGCTGGAGGAGGATGCCAACGTCGCCGTCTGCGCCTACTTCGGCACAAGCGTCAAGGACTGCGAGAGCTGCGACCACAACTCGTGGGAGTGCTCGTACGACAAGGCCCGCGACATTGTGCGCCGCGCTAAGAAGTTGGCGGGTGGTGCGTGATGTGCGAGTTCTGCGAAAAGGACGAGGCGGGAAACGTGACGCCAATCAGGAGCGGCGGCCCGAGCGGGTGGTACGTGGACGTCGATGAATCGGACCTGTACATCGAATATGACGAGCACGGCGGATTGGGGCACGGGTACGCGCTCATCGAAATCGCCTACTGCCCCATGTGCGGGCGCAGGCTGAGGGATAGGGGGATGTGATGGGCGACTTGGTCCACTCGCTACTGCAGATCATCGGCATGGGCGTCGCCGCCTACGCTCTCCCGTACCTCGTGACGCGCGGGATAGCCGCCGGAATCAGGGACGCCGGGACCATCAGCATTGAGTGGCGAAATACCAAGAGGAGTCTGTGATGGCCGAGTACGTATGCGAGCTGGTACCGGACGACCACGCCGTCCCCTATGACAGCGACGACTACAGCGGCGAGTGCATCCGTCGAGAGCGCGTCGTGCGCTGCCGGGACTGCGTGCACTGGAGGATGCCCAGCGACCGAGAGAAGGCCAGGTGCACCGGCGCCATGGCCTTCGTGGAGCCGACGCCAGACGGCTTCTGTGCGTGGGCTAAGGAGCGTGACGAGTGATGGCAGGGAAGCTGCTTAAGTCGTGCCCCTTCTGCGGCAAGAGCGTCGCCGAGATTGACGACGCGAAAGAGCTTGAGGATTGTCCGTACTTTGACGATTGTGACCATGCCGAATACGAGCAGTGCTCGATGCACTCCGTGGTGTGCAACATCCACAAGGGCGGATGCGGTGCGTCGAGCGGCTATTACGTCACCGTCGAGGACGCTGTGGACGCATGGAACCGCCGCGCGGAGCGGACGTGCCACGTCGAGCGCGTCAGCACGCCGTACCACGTAGGACCGCCAAGATGCTCCGCGTGCATGATGCCGCTGGAGCCGCTCGCGAATTACTGCCCGTACTGCGGCGCGAGGGCGGTGAGGGGCTGATGGCCGGGACCTTCAGCCTCTCCCTCGTCTGCCCCTACTGCGGATACGAGGACCCGGACGCGTGGGAGGTGCCCGACGGCGAGGGCACGCGCGAGTACGCGTACGAGACCGACAGGTACTTCACGACCCACGAGACGGGAGGCGGCGAATGACTCGGGAGCTCAGGCCGTGCCGCGTGTGCGGCAGGGCGCCGAAACTCGTCCCGTACGAGCAGAGCATAGACGGCAACCACGACAGGCCCGCGAGGGTCGAGTGCATGTGCGGGAGCAGGCACGTCCTGACCCTCGGCGAGTTCTATGAGGCGCGAACGAGGGTCCCGCCCGGCGAGCGCGGCCTGGGGTACCTCAGCGCGGCGGAGATAGAGGCGATCAACGACCGCGCCGCCGAGGCGTGGAACGACGAGCAGGCAGATTAGGAGGCATCGATGGAAGAGGGCAGGCAGGTCAAGTTCGAGCGCCACACGAGCCTTTCGCTCGGCGTCTGCTGGGCGGGCGTGTGGCCCGAGCACGTGCTCGTGCACCACGAGTGCTCCAACGACGACGTCAGGTACGTCCCCGAGCGGACCTGCGGGTACCCCGTGGTCACGGACGAGGAGGAGGTCGCCGAGCGGGAGAGGCTGTCCCGCGAGGGGCGCATCTTCTCGACGCAGGACGTCCCGCTGTGCCGCAAGTGCACGGCGTGCGGCAAGCAGTTCACGCCCATGACGAGGCGGCCGGAGTGGCTCAGGTACTGCCCGTACTGCGGGGCGCTGATTGTCGACTGGGAGGACTGATGGACGATCTGTTCAAGTACCCGATATTTCACATATTCAAGCTCACTGACGTGCGACCCGGAGCATGCACCGTCCTTGTGCGAGAGAAGTACAGAGAGGCGCACTACCACATAGGGGCACGGCTTGAGAGGCGCGACTACTTCGGCGACATCGGCACGCGATGGGAGGTCAGCATCGAGGGCGAGGACGAGACATTCACCAGAAAGACGAGGAGGAGCGCCATCCGTGCCGTCCTGCTGTGGTGGGACCGCAGCGTGTCCGAGAGGACGGGAAGGCCGACCGAAAGAAGGCTGGCCGTTCTTGATGGAGGTGATACGTGATGGACGAGTGGCTGATGCCGGGCATACCGCGCACGATCGCGGAGGACCCGGACATGGGGACGGTGCGGCGCATCCGCGCTAGCATCACGAGCGACACGGGGCAGGTTGTCGAGAGCGACCTGCTCGAGCCGTGCCCCTTCTGCGGCGGCAGGCCGTACATCCAGACCCACGAGCTCGGCGACACGTGCTCAGAGGCGCGCGTCGTGTGCCCGCGGTGCCACGTGGCCACTAGGCGCGAGTACCAGAGCTGGAGGGTCGTCTACGGGGACGACGACATCACGCGCGCGCTCGCGATAGGGCGCGCAATCTCGCTCTGGAACCGCCGCACGGAGCGGACGTGCCTCAACGAGCTGTCCGGCTACACCGACTGCATGGGTAGGCCGTTCCTGGACCAGTTCAGGTGCTCCGAGTGCGGCAAGCACTCACAGACGATGTTCGACGTCGGTTTCGGGGACATGGATTCAGATGCTCCGAAGTTCTGCCCGAGCTGCGGAGCGAGGGTGGTGAGCGACGATGACCGCCGATGACGCCCGCGACCGCGTGCAGCCAATCCGCGACGCCGCGAGGCGCGCCCTGCGCGCGCTGTCGGTGCCGACGCCGGACTGGTCCGCCGCGGCGCACGCTATGGGCGAGGTTATGGACATGGCAGCGCGGCTGCACGTGGATCTGTACGTGGCCGGGGCGAAGGAGGACGAGAGAGGAGACGAGTCATGACGGATGAGGGCAGAACCTGCCGGATGCAGGTGCTTGTGGACGGGCACGCGGTCGCCGACTGCGAGTGCCTGAGCTGCGCCGTGGAG
>CASEGE010000307.1 GCA_949287335.1 uncultured Olsenella sp.
CACGATCGACCTTGGCCAGATCGCCACGTACGGCGTGACCTACTGGCTGCCGCTCGCCTCCGCCGCAAACATCGGCCAGGCCGGCGCCGCCCTCGCCGTGGCCCTCAAGACCAAGGACGTCAAGATTCGCTCGCTTGCCCTCCCCTCTTCGCTCTCCGCGTTCATGGGCATCACCGAGCCCGCCATCTTCGGCGTCAACCTGCGCTTCTTCAAGCCCTTTGTCGCCGGCTGCGTCGGCGGCGGCCTGGGCGCCATGTTCGCCTCCATCATGGGTCTCGCCGCGGCGGGCACCGGCGTCACCGGCATCTTTGGCATCCTGCTCTGCCTCAACCAGCCCGTGCAGTACGTGATCATGTTCGCCATCGCCGGCATCGTTGCCTTTGCGATCTCCTATGCGCTCTACAAGGACCCTGAGGCCACCGCACCCGCCGATCAGCCCGTCATCCAAGCCTCCGTCTCTGCTCCGGCCACGGACTCCGCCAACGCCGCCGCCCTCTCCGCAGCCGCCGCCGATGCTGCCATCGCAGCGGTGACCGATGCCACGCCCACCGCGCAGGCCGAGGTCCTTCTCGCCCCGATGACAGGCACCGCCATCAAGATGACCGAGGTCCCCGACCCCGTCTTCGCGAGCGAGGCCATGGGCACTGGCGCCGCCGTGCGCCCCACCGAGGGCAAGCTCTACGCGCCCGCCGCGGGCACCGTGACCGTGCTCGCAGAGACCGGCCACGCCCTCGGCATGACCACCGACGCAGGCGCCGAGGTGCTCATGCATATCGGCATCGACACCGTGACGCTCGAGGGTGCGCCGTTCACCGCGCACGTCAAGGTGGGCGACCACGTGGACGCCGGCCAGCTCCTCATGGACGTTGACCTCGACGCCATCCGCGCGGCCGGACTCGACCCCGTGACCCCGGTCATCGTGACCAACACGGACGCCTACACTAGGGTCACCCCACACGTTGGAACGACCGTGCGCGCCGGCGAGCCGCTCGTCGAGCTCTCCTAACCGCCCCTCCTTACCCAAGGGGCGGCCCGTGCCGGACGAGCCGCCCCGCTATACACTCGGGAGTCTTTATGTCACACGATCCCTTTAGAATGGGCTTTCACCTCATGCCGCCCGTCGGCTGGCTCAACGACCCAAACGGCCTCTGTCAGCTGGACGGCATCTATCACGTGTTCCACCAGTACAGCCCCGAATGGCCCACGCCCAATGCACCACGTGGGTGGGGGCACTTCTGGAGCCACGATCTCGTCCACTGGCAGGGTGGGAGCCGCGGCTTTGCCATCGCACCCGATACCGCCGACGAGGCCTCGGGCGCCTACTCGGGCTGCGCTGTCCCCTTCGGAGGCGGGGTACGCCTCTACTACACCGGCAACGTCAAGGAGCCGGGAGACTTCGACTACGTACACGCGGGACGCCGCTCCGCGCAGATCCTCATCGAGGCCAAGGCGGACCCAGCCTCCCTCGGCGGCATTGCGCTTGGCGAGAAGAACGTGCTGCTGAGAAACGCCGACTACCCCGCGTTCTGCACATGCCACGTGCGCGATCCCAAGGTCTGGCGTGAGAATGGCTCATGGTGGATGCTCCTCGGTGCTCGCGACCTCGATGACCGGGGTCTTGCACTCGTGCTGCGCTCAGGCGACGGATGTACCTGGGACAACGCCGGAACTGTCCGCCCGACATCCCCCTTTGGTTACATGTGGGAGTGCCCGGATCGCATCGAGCTCGAAGGGCGCGAGTGGCTCTCGTTCTGCCCGCAGGGCATGCGGGACCTGCCCTGGGCCAATGACGTGGACGACCAGTCCGGCTACGTCCCGCTCCCCGAAGGCGAGCGCCTTGCGGCGGGCGCCGAGGTCGACGCCAGGACGTTCCGTCGCTGGGACTACGGCTTCGACTTCTACGCGCCGCAGAGCTTTGTGGATGAGTCCGGCCGCACCATCCTGATCGGCTGGATGGGCATGCCCGAAGCCGACTTTGCGGGAGCGCCCAACGACATGACGTGGTGCCACTGCCTCACGGTGCCGCGCGAGGTCACCGCCGGCAAAGACGGGGCTCTGCTCCAGAGGCCTGTGCACGAGCTCGAGTCGCTGCGCGACAAGCGGCACGAGCTTGCCGACGGCGGGTCTCTCACACTGGGAGAGCATCGCGCCGACGTCCTTCTCGCCCATCCCGAGGGGCCGCTCGAGCTCTTGCTGGACGATGCGCTCGTCATCTCCTGGGACGGAGCGGAGCTGGTGCTGCGCTTTACGGACGAAGCCGTCGGCTGCGAGCGAGCCGAGCGGACCGCAGCTTGTAATGACCTGCGAAATCTGCGCGTTCTTGTTGATAACTCTGCCGTTGAGGTCTTTGCCAACGATGGCGAGCTCGCCTTTGCCACCCGCTGGTTCCCCCGCTCGGATAACCTGCGGATTGATACGAAGGGACAGTCCCTTTGTATCATCTGGGAGATGGGTGACGG
Source organism: uncultured Olsenella sp. (assembly GCA_949287335.1). Classification (GTDB taxonomy): domain Bacteria; phylum Actinomycetota; class Coriobacteriia; order Coriobacteriales; family Atopobiaceae; genus Thermophilibacter. Next base: position 2,460 of record CASEGE010000307.1, read on the forward strand.
CATGGCGGGCACGTACGAGTAGCCACTCGAGCCGCTTGCCGAGAAGAACGGCGCGGTAGTGATGCGAACGGCATAATGGGTATGGAATCGATTCCGCACATCTCGGCGAAAGGACCCCTCATGTTCTCCGTCTCCGCTCTGGGCGAGCTCCTCATCGACTTCACCGACGCCGGCACCTCGGCAGGTGGCCAGCGCCTCTTCGAGCGCAACGCCGGCGGCGCGCCGGCCAACGTGCTCGTGGCGCTGGAGAAGCTCGGCCACAAGACCGCCTTCCTGGGCAAGGTGGGCTGCGACATGCACGGCGAGTTCCTACGCGCCACGCTTGAGCAGCAGGGCATCGACACCACGGGGCTCATCTCCGACCCGGACGCGTTCACGACGCTGGCCTTTGTTGCCCTCTCGCCGGACGGCGAGCGCGAGTTCTCCTTTGCGCGCAAGCCGGGGGCGGACACCCGCATCACCGAGGGCGAGCTGGCGCGCGAGGTGATCGCCGCCTCCAAGGTCTTCCACGTGGGCTCGCTCTCCCTCACCGACGAGCCCGCGCGCTCCGCCACGCTGGCCGCGCTCGAGATTGCGCGCGAGGCCGGCTGCACCCTCTCCTACGACCCCAACTACCGCGCGAACCTCTGGCCGTCCGTCGACGCCGCCGTGGAGCAGATGCGCGCCGTGGTGCCGCAGATGG
>CASEGE010000308.1 GCA_949287335.1 uncultured Olsenella sp.
CCCTTTTAGGCAACCGTCCCCTTTTTACAGCTAGCCGGCGATGCGGTGCTTTCCGTGGGCTGTGGTCACGATGCGCGGGGGCTCCTTGCCGCCGACGCTCTCCTTTGTGACAACAACCTTGGTGATGTCGAGGTCGCTCGGCAGGTCGAACATCGTGTCCTGCAGCGTGGCCTCGCAGATGGCGCGCAGGCCGCGAGCGCCCGTGCCGCGGGCAATGGCCTGATGCGCGATCTCGGTAAGCGCGTCGTCCTCAAACTCCAGCTCCACGCCCTCGAGCTCGAACATGCGGCGATACTGCTTCACGAGCGCGTTTCTCGGCTGCGTGAGAATGCTCACGAGGTCGTCCTCGGTAAGCTCGCGCGTGGCGGTGATGACCGGGATGCGGCCGAGGAACTCGGGAATCATGCCAAACTTGTGCAGGTCCTGCGGCATGACCTGCTCCATGAGGTAATCCTCGTCCTTCTCAGCGTTGTGGCCGACCTCGGCGGCAAAGCCGATGCCCTTCTTGCCGATGCGGTCGGCAACGATCTTGTCCAGGCCAACGAAGGCGCCGCCGCAGATGAAGAGGATGTTGGTGGTGTCGATGCGGATGAGCTCCTGCTGCGGGTGCTTGCGACCGCCCTGCGGAGGAACGCTCGCCTCGGTGCCCTCGAGGATCTTGAGGAGCGCCTGCTGCACACCCTCGCCGGAGACGTCGCGCGTGATGGAGAGGTTCTCGGCCTTGCGGGCGATCTTGTCGATCTCGTCCACGTAGACGATACCCACCTGCGCTCGCTCCACGTCGCCGTCGGCGGCGGTAATGAGCTTGAGCAGGATGTTCTCCACGTCCTCACCAACATAGCCGGCCTCGGTGAGGGTGGTGGCGTCGGCGATGGCAAACGGCACCTCAAGGAAGCGGGCGAGCGTCTGCGCGAGCAGCGTCTTGCCCGTGCCGGTGGGGCCCAGGAGCAAGATGTTGCTCTTTGCGATCTCGACCTCCTCGGCACCCTCCTCCACCTCGTCGTTTCCGGAGAGGATGCGGCGATAGTGGTTGTAGACGGCCACGCTCATGGCGCGCTTTGCTTGCTCCTGGCCCATGACGTACTGGGACAGCTCGTCGTAGATCTCGTGCGGCGTGGGGAGGTTCTTGATGGGCAGGTCGTTCTCGGGCTCGTCAATCTCCTCGGTGCCGGCGTTCTCAACCTCATCGATCATCTCGGAGCACGCGTGGACGCACTCGTCGCAGATGTACACGCCGCCCGGGCCCGCGATGAGCTTGCTCACCTGGCTGCGGGTCTTGCCGCAGAAGGAGCAGAACATCTCGCCCGGTCCTCCGTAACTGTCGTTCGTGGGCATCTGCTACTCCTGGGTCTGGTCGGCGCGTGACGTGATGACCTTGTCGACAAGGCCGTACTCGCAGGCCTCGGCGGCGCGCATGTAGTTGTCGCGCTCAGTGTCCGCGTTGATCTTCTCGATGGGCTGACCTGTGGCCTCGGAGAGGATCTCGTTCAGCCGCTGGCGAATCCAGCGGGTCTCGTCCGCCACGATCTGGATGTCGGTCTGCTGGCCGGAGACGCCCGAGCTCGGCTGGTGGATGAGCACCATCGAGTTGGGAAGCGCCAGGCGCTTGCCCTTGGCACCACAGGCGAGAATGGCGGCGCCCATGGAGGCGGCCATGCCCACGCAGATGGTGGAGACGTCGGGCTTGATGAAGTTTATCGTGTCGATGATGCCCAGGCCGGCGTAGACGTCACCACCAGGCGAGTCGATGTAGAGCGCGATGTCCTTGTCGGGGTCCTGGCTCTCCAGGTGCAGGAGCTGCGCGATCACGAGGTTGGCGGAGTCGCGCGTGACCTCCTCGCCGAGAAACACGATGCGGTCGTTGAGCAGGCGGGAGTAGATGTCATAGCTGCGCTCGCCACGCGGCGTCTGCTCCACGACGTACGGGATCAGCGGGATGTTGGTTGGCTGGTGCATGCATGCTCCGTTTCTTGTAGAAGGCCCCGGACGAGCTGGCTCGCCCGGGGCGCTACGGTGCCTTGGTGGTGCGGGAGGCTACTCGGCGTCCTCGGACTTCTCGCCCTCGGCCGCGGCGGCGCGCTCGGCGACCTCGTCAACGATGTTCACCTTGGCGTTCTCGACCAGCCAGTCGAGGGCCTTGGTGCGGCGGATGGAATCGCGGATGGCGGGCAGGCGGCCCTGATCCTTCCACTCCTTGATGGAGGCCTTGACGTCCTCGACGCCGGCACGCTCGAACTCGGCGGTGACGTCCTCGTCGGTGACCTCGACGCCGAGCTTGGCGGCCACGGCATCAAGGGCGAGGGACTGACGCGCGCGCTCCTCGGCCTGGACGCGCAGGTCGGCAATGAAGTCGTCGGACTTCAGGCCGCGGGCGCGCAGGAACATGTCGAGGGACACGTTCTGGCGCTGGAGCTGGGCGAGGAACTCGGAGGCGAGCTCGTTGAAGATCTCGTTCTGGTAGGCCTCGGGCACGGTCTCGAGGTCGAGCAGCTTGCCCACGGCCTCGACGACGCGGTCCTCCTTGAGGTTGGGGATCGTGGTCTTCTTGTCGCCCTCGATCTCCTCCTTGACGGCCTCCTTGAAGGCATCGACGGTGTCGTAGCCGTACTTCTTGGCAACCTCGTCGGTGAGCTCGGGCTTGACGGCCTTCTTGATGGCGTTGAGGGTCACCTTGACGGAGAAGGTGTGGGAGTGCTCCTCGCCCTCGTGGACGTGGGTGCGGGTCCACTCGATGGCCTTCTCCTCGCCCTTCTTCATCCCGACGATGCCCTCCTGGAGCTGCTCGGGAATCTGCTGGCCGTCGAGGACGAGCATGCGGTTCTTGCCCGCGAGGTGGCCGGCGCCGTCAACGTTCTCGATGTCAACGGAGACGATGTCGCCGGGCTCGACGGCACGGTCCTCATCGATGTCCTCGTAGGTAACCTGGTAGCTGAGGAGCTGGTCAATCTGCCAGTTGATCTCGGCCTCGGTGGCCTCCTCGGGCGGGAGGTTGATCTCGGGGGCGTCATAGGAGGTGAGCTCCGCGGAGGGACGCACGCCAATGGTGGCGGTGACCACGTAGTCGGCACCCTGGGCGACGAGCTCGGGATCCGCGTCCTCGGGGCCAAAGCTCACGCGGCCAACGGGAGTGACGTCGAGCTCCTCGAGCATCATGGGCTCGACGACGTTGAGGATGTCGTTGGTGGCCTGGGCGAGCACGGACTCGCGGCCGATGATGCCATCGATCACCGGGCGCGGCGCGTGACCGCGACGGAAGCCCTGGAAGTTGTACTTCTTGGCGATGTCCTTGTAGGTCTTGGCGATTGCCTTGTCCACGTCGGCGGACGCGACGGTGACCGTGGCGGCCATCTTCTCGTCGACGGGCTTCTCGGCGGTGACGGTGATCTTCAACGTTCCTCCAGTGTCTCGTACGTGCCGGGCGGGCGCGAGAAGCGCGACCGCCATTTTGCCTGTTGCTTGCGGGTGCGGGCGAAAGGACTCGAACCTTCACGGGGTCTCCCCCACTGGAACCTAAATCCAGCGTGTCTACCAGTTCCACCACGCCCGCAGATTGCACAGCCTTGTTAGTGTACCAAACTTTTGTCTTATACCCAGCATGGACGGGATATTACCGTCTCTTCACGTTCTGCTCGCGCGTCGCCGTGTCACGGGTTTCTCGTCGGCACCCATATGTGCCGGCCATAGCTACCAGTCGCAGTGCTTCTGGTACACCTCTTCGAGCTTCTGAACGGTAGAGCCGCCGCGCTCCTGGTACCACGTGCCCCCGACATGGAAGTAGCGAGCATACGGCCCCTCGACGACGCAGACCTCAAGCTTGCCCCTCGTCGTGGTCTCGACAGTAAAGACAGGCATGGTGCCGTCCATCTCGAGGGATTGGCTGCCAAGGCGACCGCCGCCAAGCTCCGAGAGTAAGGCGGCAACGTACTCGCGGTCCTCGTCACCAAGCGTGACATCGGTGAGGCCGTGGTTCTCCGTGAGGTGTATGGACACGACCTCGTCGGCGCGCAGGTCCTTGAGCGGGTGGTAGACCGGGAACACGGCGCGCCAGACAAAGTACGCGAGTGCAGCCACCCAGCAGAGCGCGATAACGACCACAAGCGCACGACGCCGGCTCTTCGTCATCTCCACGACAGCCACCTCCCCTGAGGCCCTTTCGTTATAAGGAGATTGTTTCCCAAACGGGGGCAGACGCACGATCTCGGCCAGTGGCCATCTCGAAGACGCGAACGATGAAATGTGACGGCCGCTTTCCATCATCTGCATGTGCAGAATCCTCGCTCGTGCCACAAACGGCGGAGGCGTCGTGCAAAAATGGCGTTCGTGCCACATCAAGTTGGCCATACAAGGCATTTTTGGTTCAGTTGTTTATGATGTTATCTGGGCTTTTGCGCCTTCGATACTTTGCACGTCCCTGAAAACATGTGGCACAAACGGGGATTTTGCACAGGAGGAAGCAGATTTGTGGCACGAATGAGGATTTTGCACATGCGGAGTCTTAGGAGAACCGCTTGCACAGCGCTACAGAGGAAGGCTGACCTCGGCGGCAAAGATGCCTGGCTCGTTGGCAAGGTTGAGGAAGCCCTCGTACTTGTCCACCACCGCCGCCACTCGCTTCATGCCCAGGCCGTGGTTGCCGCGCTTCTCGGTGATGTAGTTGCGCGCGTTGAAGCTCGGGTCCTCCACGGCGGAGTTCTGAATGCTCACGTAGAGCTGTGATCCGCGCGCGGCAAGGTACACACGCAGCCAGCGCTCACCATCGACCAGCTTCTCACAAGACTCGAGTGCGTTATCGAGGAGGTTGCCCAAGATTACGCAGAGGTCCACGTCATCCACCGTCAGCGACTCCGGCACCACGGCCTTGCAGGTCACTGTCACGCCGCCTTTCTCAGCAAGGCTGAGCTTTGAGTTCAAGATGGCGTCCACCATGAGGTTGCCGGACTTGACGTAGGTGTCCACGCGGTCGAGGTCGCGCTCCAGCTCGTCGAGGTAAGCCGAGAGCTCCTTAAGGTGCCCGGCAGCAAGGTCGGCCTTCATGACCTGCAGGTGGTTGTGGTAGTCATGCCGCCAGCCGCGCATGTCCAGGTAGATGCCGCGAATCTCGTCGTACTGGCGCGAGAGGACCTCCTGCTGGAAGCGCTCCGTCGAGCTCTCGAAGCCGCGGCGCAGACGCTCAAATCCGCCTGTAAGCAGCAGGTAGACGAGAAACTCAACCACGAGGGCACCCGCGGCGACCATAGAATCGGCAAGGGCGGCCGCGACCGAGCAGAGCGCAAGCACAAAGGCGAGAAGGATTGTCTCGCGGAGACTCGCGCTCCCCCGTCGGCGCATGGAGAGCACGAACATCAGCCAGAGCGGGACTCCGACGATTGCTGCGGCAACGGCGGTCGGCGCGACGCCCCCGCCCAGGCCGACAGCGAAGGTGAGAAGAACGCAGGTCAGCAGGCCCTGCGCCGCGACGGGCGCCCACATGATCGAGAAGGGCTCCTCGTCGAAGAAGGCATCGAACAACGTAAGGGCAAGCGTTACCACGGCCCATGCAACAGGGACGCCCCAGGGGACGCCGGTGGCAAGCGATTCCGTGGCCGTGCCCGTAAGCACCCAGGACCAGAGTGCGCCCCCGAACCAACCGCAGGCGAGCGCCACCGCGCAGATGGCAAGCGCGACCGCCCACGTACCGCGGGACGCACGCAGGCGCCCGAGCCTGCGAACGTACGACGCGTACACGGCAAGCAACGCCACCTGTGCCACCAGCGCGATCATGCGAGCGTCCCCCGACACCACACGAGCCACGCGCGGTTGAGCTCCTCCCAACGCCCGCGCGCGATGGGAAGCACGTCGCACGTGTCCATCTCCACGTCGCGCCGCGTGATGCGCCGCACATGCGGGAGATTCACGAGATAGGAGCGGTGCGTTTTGAGAAAGAGGCCCGACATCCGCGAGAGCTCCGCCTCCAGCTGAGCGATGCCGCGCGTCGAGACGAGACGCGCGCCGTCCGCGAGTATGACCAGCGTGTCGTGGCCGCGCGCCTCGAGAAAGCAGATGCGCGTGAGGGGCACGCGACTCGTCTCACCCGCGGACTCCACCACAAGCACGGGCTCTTCTCGTCCCACGCGGTCGAGCGCACGGTCGAGCGCAGCGTCGAGCTTCTCGGCGCGCACGGGCTTGAGGAGGTAGGAGACAGCGTCCACGTCATAGCCGTCAAGCGCGTGGTCGATGATGCCCGTCACGAACACGATCTGCACGCGCTCGCCGCGGGAGCGCAGCTCGCGGGCGAGCCCCATGCCGTCGAGGCCGGGCATCTCTATGTCAAGAAGCACGACGTCGCACGCCGCGTCATCAAGCGAGAAGAGCAGCTGCTCGGCAGAGGCAAAGGCCACGACCTCGGCCTCGACGCCCCGGCGGCGCGCCCAGTCGCGCGCGAGCGCGCTGTAGAGCTCCCGGGCCGCTTCCTCGTCATCAACGACGGCAACGCGCAGCACGTCCTCCCCCTTACCGTGATCCAATTGGGGACAGACCCCTTTTGAATCATTTTGAGCCAAAATGATTCAAAAGGGGTCTGTCCCCAATTGGATCACACATAGTAGCTTGCTTGAGCGTCCCAGAGCTGGGCGTAGAGTCCGCGCTCGGCGAGAAGCTCCTCGTGGCTCCCCCGCTCCACGACGTGCCCACTGTCAAAGACGATGATGTCGTCGCAGAACCGGCAGCTGCTCATGCGGTGCGAGATGTAGATTGCCGTGCGACCCTCAACCATCCGGTCAAACCCTGCGTAGACCTCCGCCTCCGAGATGGGGTCAAGAGCGGCCGTGGGCTCGTCCAGAATCACCACCGGCGCTTCCTTGTAGAGGGCGCGAGCCAGCGCGAGCTTCTGGGCCTCGCCGCCGGAAACCATCACGCCGTCGCCGAGGTCCTTGTAGAGCCGCGTCTCCAGCCCCTCCGGCCACGCGCGCACGAGTTCGTCCGCCCCCGCCTGGGAGAGCGCCTTCCACAGGCACGCGTCGTCACGGTCATAGCCCGCCGCCAGGTTCTCCCACACGGGAAACGCGAAGAGCTTGAAGTCCTGGAAGACCACCCCAAAGAGGTCGCGGTACTCCTCCTCGTCGTACTTGCGGATGTCCACGCCGTTCAGCGTGATGCGCCCCTCCGTGGGGTCATAGAGCCGACAGAGCAGCTTGATGAACGTCGTCTTGCCCGCGCCATTGGGGCCCACCACGGCAAGTTTGCCGAGCGTGTCGATCTTGAGGTTGACGTCGCGCAGCACCCAAGTGTCCGTCCCGGGATAGCGGAAGCTCACGTGCTCAAAGGCAAGCTCAAACTGCCCGTCATCGCGCTTCTCAACCGGGATGGAACCTGCGGGACGCGGGTCCTCCATCTCCATGAAGTCAAGAAACTCCTGCAGGTAGCCGCAGCATTGACGTAGGTCTCCGTTGTTGGACACGAGCGCCGTATACGCTGCGCCAAACTGCGCGAGTGCGCCAGCGTACTGGGTGAACGCACCCACGGTGATGGCGCCCGCAAGTACCTTCACCGCCACGAGCGCATAGGAGGCCACCGTGAAGACGGCGTTGACGGCGCTCGTCCCCACGTCAATGCGCCGCTCGCCCGTAATCCAGCGATCGAAGTACTCCATCGAAGCGCCATGGTTCTTCTCGAGATTGCGCATGAGCATGTCGCCCATGTCGTAGATGCGTGCCACCTTGGGTACGCGCCGGTCAAAGAGGACGAGGTTGAGCAGGTACATGATGCGGTTCTCAACGGAGGAGTGCGTGCTCGTAACCCACTCAAGAAGGCGCGCGCGAAAACGGCCCACCAGCGTGTTTCCGCCGAGCGAGATGAGAAGAACGAGCGCCAACAACAGCACCGAGACCGCAGGCGAGGCAACGACGCCGAGCGCGCCCGTTGTCGCGGGCCGCGTAAACGCAAGCGCCACCACGAGAGACACGCAGGTGAGCATGTTGACTGCCGCCCCGATGAGGTCGCGATAAAAGCGAGGGAGCGTGCCGATGCTGCCGTGCATTTGGGCGGTTCGCTCGATGTAGGCGATGCGCTCGGCGAGCTTGGGATCCTCGGCGGTCTCGTAGGAGAGCGAGAGGGCCTTCTCGCGCAGCATGAGGCTAAAGCGCCAGGCGCACCGCATGCCGCCGACCGTCGCGCGTCGCTTGCAGCGCGCGCAGACACAGGAGACCACAAAGGACGTCACCACGAGGGCCGACGCATAGACCACCGCCCCGCGAAGCTCGAGCGCCACGAGCGCGTCAACAAGCCCCGCCGTGAGCGCAAGGCCCACGTAGATGCCCGCCACCTGAGTGAGCGCGTAGATGAGGCTCACTGGCAGAAGCGCCGGGTCGATCTTGCGCACGAGGGCGAGCAGCCGAAGCCCCGTCCTGTGAAACGCCAGGCTACTCAGCATCCTCATCACCCCCATGATTCAATTGGGGACAGACCCCTTTTGAATCATCGACCTCATGATTCAAAAGGGGTCTGTCCCCAATTGAATCATCCTCGTAGTAGCGTGCCTGGGTCTCGAACATGCGAGCGTAGCCGCCGCCCGCGGCCATGAGCTCGTCGTGCGTGCCCTGCTCGACCACGCGCCCACCCTCCATGTAGAGAATCCGCTCGCAAAAACGCGTGGACGAGAGCCGGTGAGAGATGAAGACGCTCGTCTTGCCCGCCGTGAGCTCGTCGTAGCGCTCGTACATCTGGCGCTCGGCCAGCGGGTCGAGCGCCGCGGTCGGCTCGTCGAGAAGGACCACCGGCGCGCCCTTGTAGAGCGCGCGGGCGAGCATGAGCCGCTGGGTCTCGCCACCGGAGAGCGAGACGCCCTCGGGGTCAACGTCCTGCCCGAGGTGGGTTTCCGCGCCATGCGGCAACCCCGCGACCTTCTCGGCAAGGTCCGCCTGAGCAAGGCAGGCATCCAGGCGCACGGGATCCACGTCCTTCTCGCCCCCCGAGCAGCTCACGTTGTCCGCAACGGTGAACGAGAAGGGAAAACAGTCCTGGAAGACCACCGAGAACTCACGCCACAGGCTCCGGGGATTGATGGACGCAACGTCAACGCCGTCGAGGTAGATGCTGCCGGACGTGGGGCGGTAGAGCCCGCAGAGGAGCTTCACGAGCGTGGTCTTGCCCGCGCCGTTGACGCCCACGAGGGCGATCTTCTCGCCAGGGTGTATGGTGAGGGTGAGGTCGTGCACCGCGTCCTCGCTGCCGTCATACGAGAAGGACACGTGGTCGAGACGAATCTCGTGAGCGCAGCCAGGGTTGGGGGCGGCGTTTGTGCCGCGAGCGATAGGCGCGCAGTCGTCGTGCACCTCGCGGTATGCGCTCACGTGGCGCAGCTGGACCGTGAGCTCGGAGAGGCTGTCAAAGGCAGTCTGCATCCACGTGCCAAAGCCAGAGACCATTCCTGCAAGCAGCAGAAACGCCGGAAGGTCAATCGAGCCCCCAAAGAGGAGCCAGATGAGTGCTGCATAAGAGGCGCCGTCGCGAACAAGGGCACAGGCGGCGGCCACGTATCCCGCCCGCTCGAAGGCCCCGTACTCGATATCCCTGAGCTTAACGTTGCGGTCGAGCACCTGTGCGAAGGCGCGCTTGAACCACGCCGCCATGCGGTAGAGGCGGATGTCCTTCCCGTTGGCGGAATCAAGCGCCTGGCGCCTGAGGTACTCAAAGGCCTCGCTTGCAGCGAACTCGTCGTCCATGACGGCATAGCTCTTCTCGTTTGCCCAGCGGTTCGCCGCGATGGAGACAACGGTAAGCAGCGCGAGCGGCACGAGCAGCCAGGGGACAAACGCGCCGATGACCGCCGCGTACGCCACCATGCCGAGCGCGCCGCCCACTGCGGCAAAGAGCCGCCGCAGCGCCTCCTCGACGCCCATGGAGCTGTCGTTGAAGAACGCGCGGGTGGCGAGGTCGAGCTTCTTATGCGCCTCGTCGCTCTCTATGTAGCGGTAGTCCGCGGCGAGGGCGTCCCGGCAAAGGTCGAGCCCGCCCCAGACGCGGGTGCACGTGTAATACCAGTTGGACTTGGCCTGCGTCCAGGCCTTGAGCACCACGAGCGCCTGGAGAAGGGCCGCCGCACCCGCCACAAGCGCGAGCGCAACAAGTGGCTCCGCCCCGGACGTGAGCGCGGCAACCACGACGCTGGGAAGGGCCGCCGCAAGGAAGGGCCGCGTCACGCCCGCGGCCACATCCAACGCGCACACGGCGAGCGCACGAGGCCCGCAGATGCGAACCAGCCAGCGCAGGAGCTGTGCGACGTTGCTCACGAAGCCATAACGGCGCTGGGTCGCCACAGCAACCTTCGTCTCTTGCACGTCGAATCACATCCTTTCGTATCCAGTATGTGATACGACGCAGGCGGCGAGCGTGACGAGATCCCTCACGAGTTGCGCGGTTTTCCGCGCGAGATGTTGGGGTGGGACAAACTAGACACACGTCCCCATGTTCGCGCGATAGCCCGCGACGCAGAGCGCGGCGATGGGCACAATCGCGCCGACGCCGCACGTAAGGAAGAGCGTCGTTCTGTCCACGGCACCCTGGACATGTGCGTAGACGAGGAGCGCAACGGCAACGGCATAGGCCGCGCACACGAGAATCGCCCCTCCCATGGTTCTCGCGAGCTTCGATGCGCTGACGTGGGCTCGATCCGAGGGCGAAGCCGTACTGTAACCGGCGAGGAAGCCTGCGCCCCGCCCGCTGAGAAGCACGACGGAGATAACCGCGAGAACTCCGGCGATGACGCCCCACATCCAGACGTACTCCACGACGCGCCACCTTCCAGAGCCAGACCGAGCACGTCGCCCGACCTTTGACGTATAGTACCCAATCGGGGGGGCAGGCGCCCCGACCCGGCGGACGGTCTGCCAGGGCCCGCTGGTGGATTATCAGCCCCGCCACAAAAGGCCAACCATGCACACCCGTCAAATCCGACCCATTTTTCGTCCTTAAATGACGGGTATGCATGGTTACCCGATTTACAAATCGCGCCTCAGCATGACGAACTCGTCGCTGCGCCACTCCTCGACGAAGCCGTGACGCAGGAAGAGACCGATAGCCGGGTTGTCCAGGGCGACGTTGTCGCGCAGCGTCGCGACGCCGCGTCCGCGGGCCGCGTCGCAGAGGAGCTCGAGCCCAGCGGCGCCGTACCCGCGCCCGCGGAAGCGGGCGTGGACGAGCACGTGCGTGATGAAGCTGTTGTAGTCCGGGTCCCAGCGGTAAGCGACCTCACCAACGAACTCACCGGCGTCTAGGTCGCGCAGGTAGCGGTAGAAGCGCCGCCCCTCGCCCTCGCGCGCGACCAACGCGTCGTGCCAGCGGCCCCAGAGGTCCTCCGGGAAGTCGACGGTCCCTCCCCAGGCTCGGTTGTAGGACATCGTGGCCTCGTCGGCCAGGAGGTCCCGCGTGAACCAGAGGTCATGCACGGCGGGACGATAGAGCTCGAGGTTCATGAGCGTGCCTCCTTCTGAAGCAGGTCGGTCCGGGAGAACGCAAGGTTGACGGCGCCGAGGAGGGCCAACGAGGTCGCGAGCAGCGCCACCATGGCGAGCCGCATGTCCAGCAGGCCCGAGAGCCAGCCGAAGAGCGGCTGCGAGACGGCCGAGAGCAGCGACACCGCAATCGAGGCGAACGAGAGCGCCGTCACGCGGTAGCGCGGGTCCAGCGCGACGTTGAGCACCTTGGTGCGCACGGGGTTCACGAGGCAAAACGCCGCAAGCCCGGCCATGTAGAGCGCCACGGCAGCGCGGGGCTCCGAGCAGAGCGAGAACGCAAGGAAGAGCGCGACCACGGCGAGAGGGCCGAGCCGCGCCACGCGCGCGTCCCCCAGGCGCCGCGCGAGGC
>CASEGE010000309.1 GCA_949287335.1 uncultured Olsenella sp.
GACGGAAGCAGACGATGTCGCCGTCCTTGGTGGTGTAGGCCTTGAGGCCCTCGAAGACCTCCTGGCAGTAGTGGAAGATGCCCGCGCACTCGGAGAGCGTGAGGGTGTGGTCGGTGGTGAGGCCGCCCTCCTCCCAGGCGCCGTCCTTGTAGTTGCAGACGTAGCTGTAGTCGGTGGGCTGGTAGGCAAAGCCGAGGCTGCCCCAGTCGATGTCCTTCTTCTCCATGGGATCCCCCCTTGCTGGGTTTGCGTGCTGCGCACACGATAAACCCTTTCCGGGCGAGAAATACCACGGGTGCGGAGGTTGTAACATTGCGCGATACGAAAGGGTGCGAAGGGAAGGCGTTACGAAGGGACAGTCCCTTCGTAACATCTCGCTCGCCGGGCGGAGGGCCCCGCAACGAGCGCGGGGCCCGGCCCGAGGATACCCACGGTCTGCGGGGTGGCCGAAACGGGTATACTCAGTATCGAGCAGAGGGTGAGCGCCCTCCTGTTCAGTGACTGACTTTGTGGGCAACGCCCACGCGGAACAGCCGCCTGCCGGGGCGGCTGTTTTCCGTATGTACTGGGCGTCACCCGTCAGCTACTTGGTCAGAAGAACAATAAAGGCAACCGCCAAAACCAGCACGGCTGCCGCAAGCAGCAGCAAGGTGAGCTTGTCCATAGGAAACCCTCCAATCTCCCCGCAGGGACTGGGAGGGCACCGCCCGCTCGATGGATAGATTGTACTCCCTCCTCTCAAAGAATACAAACATTTGTTCGTGTTCCTCGCAACGCAGACGGCGTACAATCATGCAGAGAAACCCTAGCGAGAAGAAGAGGCGCACCATGCGCATGTTCCGCAACGACTACTCCGAGGGCGCCGCGCCCGAGATCCTGGCCGCACTGACCGCCACCAACGACGAGCAGACCGTGGGCTACACCGAGGGCGACGCCCACTGCGAGCGCGCCCGCGAGCTCATCCGCGCCGCGTGCGGTCGCGACGACGTGGACGTTGAGTTCTGCATCGGCGGGACCTCGGCAAACGTCATCGGCGTGACCGGGCTCCTGCGCGACTGGGAGGGCGCCGTCTGCACGAAGGACGCCCACATCAACGTGCACGAGACGGGCGCCGTGGCCGCTTGTGGCCGCACCGTGCTGCCCACGGACGACGCCGACGGCTTCCTCACGCCCGAGGCCGCCGAGCGCGTCTGGCACTTCCAGACCTCCACGGGCCGCCACATGACGCGCCCCGGCTGCGTCTACATCTCCGACACCACGGAGCTCGGCGGCGTGTGGGACCGCGCACGCTTCGACGCCATCTGCGACTGGGCGGACGAGAAGGACCTGCCCGTCTTCCTCGACGGCGCGCGCCTAGGAAGCGGCCTCACCTCCCCTGCCGCGGGCGGCCTCACGCTCGAGCACATCGCGGAGCGCTGCGGCGCCTTCTACATCGGCGGCACCAAGAACGGAATGCTCTTCGGCGAGGCCATGGTCATCTCCAACCCGCGCCTGCGCGAGGCCTTCCCGTTCCTCCAGAAGGAGCGCGGTGGCCTGCTCGCCAAGGGGCGCCTGCTCGGCGTGCAGTTTGAGGCCGCGTTCGAGCAGCCGGCAGACGGCGGCGAGCCCCTCTACTGGCGCCTGGCGAGAAACTCCAACAACTGCGCCTTCCGCCTGCGCGAGGGGCTTGTGGCGCTTGGCTTTGAGCCCTACGGCGAGGCACCGTCCAACCAGCAGTTCTTTGTCATGACGCCCGAGCAGCGCGACGCCTTCGAGGCCGCCTGCAGCTGCGAGACCTTCTACGAGCTGCCCGACGGACGCGTGGTCGCGCGCTTTGTCTGCTCCTGGGCCACCGGCGAGAAGGACGTGGACGAGCTGATTGCCCTGGCCGGCACGCTCACGTAGGCCACGCCCGGCCCACACCCGCCTCACGAAGGGCCCCGCCGCGACTCGTCCGCGACGGGGCCCCTTTCCTACCCTATGTGCTGGACCTCGTTCCAGCCCGCGCTACCTCGCTGCGCGATGCCTGGAGAGGAGGACGAGCCCTGCACCCGCGACGGCAGCGGCGGCGATGGCGAGCACGGGCGCAGAGGAGTCGCCGCTCGCCGGGAGCTCGTCGACCGACGCCTTCTCGGCCTTCGGGGCCTCCTCGACCCTTGCGGCCTCCGCGACGGTGAGGGAAGCGCGCACCGTGCCGGACCCGGACACTATGAGGAGCTCGTGGTCGCCGGCCTTGAGGCCCTCGAGGAGCTTCGCGGGAAGCGTCACGACCGTGCTGCCCTCGCGGACGACGTACTCGGAGGCGGAGAGGACCCGCCCGTCCAGGCGCACCTCCACGAGGTCGGCGAAGGCCGCGCTCGAGACGAACGTCAGCCCCTTGCTGGAGCCCTTGGTCCACTTGGCGCCGTCACCAGAGACAAGCGCCGGCGAGAAGGAAGTGTCGCGCGCACCGCAGACGGAGCAGAGCCCGCCCTCGAACTCGTGGCCGGTGGCCGGGATCGCGGCGTCCTCGGGGGTGGTCGGAACGGTGCCGTCTTCGTCCTTGTAATGCTTACCGCAGACCCCGCAGGTCCAGTACTCCGCGCTGCCCGGCTCGGTGCAGGTGGGGGCCTCGGCCTCCGTCTTGGTCAGCTTGTGGCCGGCGGCCGGGATGTCAGCCACGTCCTTGGTGTCCGTGTAGGTCTCGCCGTCGAACTCAACGGTGGCGGTGTAGGTGGTCACGCCGGCCTCGGTGCAGGTGGCGGGCGCCTTCACCGCCGACGTGACGGCCGCGTCCTCGGCGGCCTGGTGGCTCCCGTCGTTCTTGCAGGTGAACGTGGCGGTTGCCGTCTTGCCGTCCTCCGACCAGCTCCAGGCGGGCTCGCCGTAGTCGTGGCCGGTGGCCGGGATCGCGGCGTCCTCGGGGGTGGTCGGAACGGTGCCGTCTTCGTCCTTGTAATGCTTACCACAGACCCCGCAGGTCCAGTACCCCTCGGTTCCGTACGCCGTGCAGGTGGCGTCCTTCTTCGGGGTTTGGACCATGTCGCCGTGCGTCACCGTGACCTCGCAGGAGGCGCTGGCCCCGCTTCCATCCGCAGCGGTGGCGGTAATCGTGGCCCTGCCCGCGCTTACGGCGGTCACAGTTCCGTCTTCGCTTACCGTGGCAATATCGGTGTCGCTGCTTTCCCAAGTCGCAGCTTTGTTGGTGGCATCGGCAGGCTCCACCGTGGCGGTCAGGGTATCGCTGCCGTTTTCCTGCAAGGTCAGGCCGTCTTTGCTCAGCTTCACACCGGTTGCGAGAACAAATGCCGGCTTCTCGACTACCAAAGTAAATTCTTTGCTGTGAGAGCCGTTGCCATTAGCAGCGGTCACGGTAAAAGTTGAAGTACCCTCTGCGGTAGGGGTTCCGGAAATCACACCAGTATTGCTATCCAGCGTCAACCATGTAGGCAAATCGCTAGAGCTCCATTTAATGGGGGCATCTCCAGTTGCTTCAAGGGCCTGACTGTATGCGGCACCCACCTCGCCATTTGCCAGGTTTTCGGTGGTGATGGTAGGGGCAGTTTTCACCGAACCGGTGCCGGTAGGCATACCTTCCAGCCTGCCGCCGCTCTCCACACTGATGGTACCGTTGTTGGTCAGGTTGTTATTGTTGGAAAGCGAGGAACCCTCCGGGATGGTCAGGGTCTCGCCCTCGTTGATGGTGAGGTTGTCCTGTAGGGTCACATCGCCGTACACGGTGCCGCTCTTGCCGTTAAAGACGATACCTCCGCTTTCACCATCTGCTCCAACCTGAAAGCTATCGGGAGATCCATTTATAATCCCCCCTGTGCTGCCTTCCGTATCCACCACGGCGTTGCCACTGACGGTCAGGCTGGAAGGACCATCGTTATAGAGCCGCATAAAGTAAATTCCTACAGTTGAACCGCTGGCGGTCAGATTTCCGTCATTTATCGTAGCAGTACTTTTGCATTCGTCACCAGCGGCTAAAACAACTCCGTAATATTGCACATCTGAAATCGCAACATCCGCACTGTTGATACCCAGGTTCACATTCTTTGAACCAATAAGCACAATTCCCGAGTCATTGCTAACATTCTTGACTTCTAGGCTACCAGGACCCGAAATAGACAAGGAGGCATCTCCAGCCTCGGACATCACACGAATCCCGCCGGTTCCCGTTATGGTACTCGTTCCTTGGGATACAACTATATTGAGAGAAACATCAGCAGACTGACTAAAAGCGATCACACTACCGCGATACGTGAAACGTCCCCCAACAGTCACATCTTGATAGTTAACAATCTTCGCCTCATTCAGCGTAAGGGTGACGGTGTCTGCGTCATAATAAAACTGACCGCTGGCAGGTTCTGTACCGTCAACCTTTGTCCAAGTTCCATCTTGGTTTGCATAGCAGCCGCTTTCTGTAATTCGCTGACCGGCTACGTACAGCTCGATTCCGTCTGCCGCCAGTGCAGTGGCGGGCAGCAGACCCAGGCAGAGCGCCACCGCTAGGAGGCAACCCCCCCCCATCGCAATTGCAGCGAACTTCTTGAACATGGGGACCACCCTTCTCTCCGGACCGCCGCAGCCGGCAGGTTCTTCTCGCCCCCCATTGTCCCGCAGGGTAACGACGCCCCGCATCGCCCGTCTTCGGCCCGAAAAGGATTAGACCGCCCACGGCGCGGGGAGGACCGTCTACGGGAGCATGAAGCGGCCGAGCTCCCGCCTGCTCGAGACGCCGAGCTTTCGCAGGGAAGACGAGACGAGCGTCTTGACGGTGTTGACGGAGACCCCAAGGTGGTCGGCGATCTCCTGGTTGGTCCAGCCGCGCGCGGCGAGCGTCGAGGCGGCGAACTCGGTGGTCGTGAGGTTGTCCGCCACCGCATCGAGCGCGTCGGGGTTGTGGACGAGCCTCCAGCCGGCGGAAAAGCGGTAGGTGATGCCGATGATGCGCCGGAAGTCGTCCGGCCACCCGCGCTTGATGACCGCCTCGAGCATGCCGCCGAGGAGGCCGTGGTGCTCGCCGAAGGGCTCGATGAGGCCGTCGGGTCGGGCGAGGTCCCACGCGGCCAGCAGGTGCGCGCGGGCCGCCCCCACGTCCCGCACGCCGACGTAGCCCATGACGCAGGCGAGGTGCAGGTAAGTGTTGGTGATGGGCCGCTCCTCGCCCTGGACGGCGAGCGCCGCCTCGGCGACGCCCACGCATCGGCCGTGCTCGCCCACGAGGTACGCCTGGTGCGCCAGCACGTAGAGGGCGAAGGGCCGCAGGCCCTCCGGGAGGAGCCCGACGCAATCCTCGAGGGGCGGGACGCGCTCGGGGAGCGGCAGGTGGAGAAGGGTGCGCGCCGTGGTGACAAAGAACGAGGCGACGGCTGAGGCCAGGGGATCGGCGTCGTCGAGGCCCTCCCCCACCGCGGCCCGGGCGGTGCCGAGCGCCGCGCGGGCGTCGTCGGCCTGGCCGAGCGAGAGGCTCGCGTAACCGAGGACGAGGCTCGCGGAGAGGAGCACAGAGAGGTCGTCGCTCGTCAGGAGCGGGCGCGCCGCGGCGGCGGCGGCCGCCTCGGCCTGGCCGGTGAAGTAGAGGAGCTCGGCGCGGGCAACGTCGCGAGCCGGCCCCTCCGGCATCGACTCGACGAGCTCACGGCACCTCCCCGGCTCGAACGCCGAGCTCAGGAGCGGCATGGGGTCGCACAGGGGGTGTCGCGCGGTCACGGCGCCCACCCCCTAGAGGATGAAGCCGAGATAGCTGTCCACGACCTCGTCAGCGGCGGAGAGGTCCTGCCCGAGCGAGCAGCCCGAGTAGCCGATGGCATGGAGCCCGGCGGAGTGCGCCGAGGCTATCCCCGCCGGCGAGTCCTCCACCGCCAAGGCCTCCCCCGCGCCCACGCCCAGGAGGTCGAGCGCGCGCAGGTAGGGGTCTGGGTGCGGCTTGCGCCTCTCGACCATGTCACCCGTCACCACCACGTCGAAGAGGTCGAGCGCGCGCAGGCGGTCGAGGGCGGTGAGCACGCAGCGCGCGACCGTTGTCGAGACGAGCGCCACGGCGACCCCGCGGCCGCGCAGGGACGAGACGAGCTCGCGAGCGCCCGGCTCGAGGGCGAGCGGGGCCTGGGAGTAGGTCCGGTAGCAGCCGTCGCGGCGGCGCTCGTACTCCTCGATATCGTAGGGGGACCCGTAGCGCTCCAGGATCGGCGGGATGACCACGCGGTCGTCCCCGCCGGCTATGGAGAGGAGCTCCTCGTCGCTCACGGGCGCGTCGAGCTCCACCAGCAACTCGCGGACTAGCGCGAGGTTGTGCCGCTCGGTGTCGCACAGCGTCCCGTCGAAGTCAAACAGGACCGCCCCCAGGGTCTCCGGCCTTGCCATGGCACCCCCTCCCCTCGTCTCGTCCCGCTAGTGTAGCAGAGGGGGCGCCGAGGCGGCCTTCCCCCGCGCAGGCTAGCCCGCCAGGCGGCCTGCGAAGTCCGCGAGCGTGCCGGGGATGTCGATCTGCTGCGGGCACACCGCCGCGCAGCTCCCGCAGCCTATGCAGGCAGCCGGGCGCTTGTCCTCGGGCAGCGCGGAGAGGGCCATCGGGGCGATGAAGTCGCCCTTGCCGGTGACCACGAGCTGGTTGTAGAGCGAAAGCAGGTGCGGGATGTCGAGCCCCATCGGGCAGTGGCTCGTACAGTAGTGGCACGCCGTGCACGGCACGGTCCCCTGCGCGCCCATCTCGTGGGCGATGTCCATGAGGGCGGCGAGCTCCTCCTCGGACAGCGGGCGCTCCTCGGAGTAGGTCTGGACGTTCTCCTTCAGCTGCTCGAAGTCGGACATGCCGGAGAGCGTCACCGTGACCTCGGGGATGCCCTGCAGGAAGCGGAACGCCCAGGCAACGGGGCGCTCGTCGGGGCGCAGGGCGGCGAGGCGCGCCTCGTCCTTCTCGCCAAGGCGCGCGAGCTTGCCGCCGCGGACCGGCTCCATGACCCACACGGGGATGTCCCACCTGCGCAGGAGGTCGACCTTGCCGCGGGCGTCCTGGAACTCCCAGTCGAGGTAGTTGAGCTGGATCTGGCAGAACTCCATCTCCTTGCCGTAGGCCTCGAGGAAGCGCTCCATCACCGGGATGGCGCCGTGCGCGGAGAAGCCCAGGTGGCGGATGCGGCCCGCACGCTTCTGCTCAAGCAGGTAGTCAAGGATGCCGTTGGCGGGGTCGAGGTAGCCGTCCACGTTCATCTCGCACACGTTGTGGAAGAGGTAGAAGTCGAAGTAGCCGGCGCCGGTCTTCTCGAGCTGCCGCTCGAAGACCTCCTTGACCTTGCCCATGTTGGAGAGGTCGTAGCCGGGGAACTTGTCGGCGAGGTAGAAGGAGTCGCGCGGGTGGCGCGCGAGCGCGCGGCCCAGGACGACCTCCGAGTTGCCCGCGTGGTAGCCCCACGCCGTGTCGAAGTAGTTGACGCCGTGCTCGATGGCGTAGTCGACCATCTCGTCCACGGCAGCCTGGTTGGGCTGCGCGTCGTCCCCGTCCACCACGGGGAGCCTCATGGCGCCGAAGCCGAGCGCAGAGAGGCTGAGTCCCTTGAAGTCACGATACAGCATGTGATTTCCCATCTCCTCAAGTGACGTTACGTTGCTTGAAGTATACGCCTCGGGGACGGGTCGCGCACGCGGGGCTGGGCGCGCGGGGCTGGGGGGGGACGCGCTGGGGCGGGGAC
>CASEGE010000310.1 GCA_949287335.1 uncultured Olsenella sp.
CCTCAATGAGATGGCGTCGGCCGACTTCGAGCGCGGCGAGGCACTCCGCAAGGATCCGCCCAGCCTCTTCTACCTCACCGAGTTCTGTTGATTGGGGACGGGTTATTTCGCTCAGAGAAAAAGGGACAGGCCTGTCAGGCCTGTCCCTTTTTCTCTGAGCGAAATAACCCGCCCCCAATCAACAGAACTCGGTGAGGTAGAAGAGGCTGGGCGGATCCTTGCGGAGCGCCTCGCCGCTCTCGGAGTCAGCCGAAGCCATCTCATTGAGGTAATCGGCAAAGATCTGGGCATACCCCTCGCGAGGGGAGAAGGCGTAGCGCTTGGTCTGGGTGGAGCCATCGGCAAAGCCTGCCGTCATGACGAGCGTTGCCTTCTCGAGCTCGGCCGCAAGCACCTCAAGCGCGCAGACCGTTCCCCGGTTGGATAGCTCAGCGTGTCGTCTCAGCTGCTCCTCGCTCGGCTCGCCGCCCTCGTGAATGGTGCTGTTCAGCTCCTGCATCTCTACGAGCAGCTTCCGCGCTTCGTCGTCGAGCGGTGCGTTTGCGTACACTCGGTAGCCCACGGCCGAGGAGTCTTTCCCGGGCTGCTCATCGTAGGAAACCGTGTAGCTCTCGACGCTTCCCTCCGGCCAGTAGATCCAGATGCCCTGCGTTGAGGCAAGGCCGCTCTCCATACGAAGCCCCTGCTCGGTGAGGACATTCTCCCCCTCGAGCGAGTAGGTGATCGTCTTTACGTTATCGCCGGTGCACGTAAGGTCCAGAACCGTGTTTACCATCAAAAGCTCGCTCTCGGGACCGCCAGACCAGCCAAGCGTGCCGTTGAACAGCCTGCCAAGCGCAAGATGCGTGCCATCCGTCTCATCGATGCCCTCGGCGTAGGCGGTGAGGGCAAACCAGTTGCTCTTCTCGCCGCCCAAACTGCTCATGAGGGCGCTACCGCCGAGAAACGCCGCGAGGCTTCCTGCCGCCACGGCACCCACGCGCACGAAGGTCCGCCTCGTTATGCCGTGCTGCTCGCGGTGCGGCCGCAGCGGGCCGCGGGCGCGCTCGCCCTTCTCGATTCTGATCTTGTCCAGCACGGACTCGCGCACTTCCTCGGGCAGCGAGACCCGGCGTGTTCGTGCGCGGAATTGCTCAAGCGTGTGCCTGTCCATAGCTCTCCTCCTTTGCAGGGTGTGTGGCCGCCCCCGTCCCGTCACTCGCGAGGGACTTGAGTGCCTCTCTCATCTGCTTGCGCGCCCGGTGCAGGCGCGTGCGCACCGTCGCTGGCGGGCTGCCCACGATGCGGGAAATCTCCTCGGTGGTGTACTCCTCCACGTAGTGGAGCAGGGCGACCGCGCGGAGCTTCTCCGGCAGGGCCTGGAGCGCCTGCCATACCGGGTCGGTCCGGAGCTCCGCAAGAGCTGCGTCCTCGGTGCCTGCCCCCGGTGCTGGAAGCTCGCGACCCACGTCGTCCGCGCTCTCTACGCGCCGGCGCCACGGCATCCGGTGGAGCTCGCGGCAGCGGTTGATGGTCGTGCGCAGAAGCCAGGCCTTCAGGTGCTCGTTACTTGTGAACGCGGTGCCATCTGTGAGCAGACGACAAAACACGTCCTGCGACACATCCTGGGCGTCGGCCTCGGAGCGCATCTGAGCAAACGCCACGAGGTAGACGGAGCCGCCGTGCGCGGTCATTGCGTGCTGCATGAACTTCTCGCTTCGAAGCGTTCCCATGCCATCACCTCCTTGCCCATAACATGCGCCGGCGTCGCATAATGTTCCCTTGGAGGATGAGTTTGCACCGGGAAGGCGCGATGGACGAGAAGAGCCAGGAGTATCGGGCGTGCGGGCGCAAGAAGCGTTACGAAACGCGCGTGGACGCGCGCAAGGCGGCCGAGAGGAGCTCGCGCCGCAAGGACGCCCCCAAGATCTTTGTCTACGAGTGCCCGTACTGCGGCGGTTGGCACCTCACGCACCGCCGCCCAAAATGAGTCAAAACGGGACGGGTTATTTCGCTCAGAGTTTTTGGGACAGGTTTAGGCGCCCGCGCAGTCCTGCTCG
>CASEGE010000311.1 GCA_949287335.1 uncultured Olsenella sp.
CTGGCTCTACGAGGAAGCTCCGGCCGTCGAGACCTTTGCGCCGCCGGCGGAGCGGGTGCTCGCCGAGATGGTCGCAGGGGCTCATGGTGCCCCGCGCGTGAGCGTGCGTTTTGCGCGCGGCGACGTGCGCGAGGGGCCGCGGCGGGTGGTCCTTCTCGGCTGATCGAGGCAGCGCGGGCAGATTCGGGTTTGTGCGGCTTGTGGACGCTAAAATTTCCAGCTCAGCGGCCGCGCGATGCGCTATACTCTTACAGCTTTTCCACAGAGCCCCGTAATCTCTGACACAAAAGCAGCGGCGGTTTGTCCAGAAGCCGTCATTCACGTAGGTATGTAGGAGGAGTCAAGTGAAGAAGTCGACTCAGTTCGCCAAGAACGGCGAAGTCGAGCGCAAGTGGGTGCTCATCGACGCCGAGGGCGCTACGCTCGGTCGTCTTGCCACCACGGCTGCCATGATTCTTCGTGGCAAGAACAAGCCCCAGTTCACCCCCAACGCCGACACCGGTGACTTCGTCGTCGTCATCAACGCCGACAAGGTCGTTCTCACGGGCGTCAAGGCCGATCACAAGCAGTACTGGCGCTACTCCGGCTACCTCGGCGGTCTCAAGCTCGAGAGCTACCGCGAGGCCATGGAGAAGCACCCCGAGCGTGTTGTCGAGCACGCCATCAAGGGCATGCTGCCGAAGACCACCCTCGGCCGCAAGCAGGGCATGAAGCTCAAGGTCTACGCTGGCCCCGAGCACCCGCACACGGCCCAGAACCCCGTTCAGGTTGATTGGAGGGCCTAACCGATGGCTGAGAACTCCGTTGTTTATACCGGCACCGGCCGCCGCAAGGAGGCTGTCGCCCGCGTTCGTCTTGTCCCCGGCACCGGTAAGGTCGTTGTCAACGGCCGCGATGCCATCAACTACTTCGGCCGTCAGCAGCTCGTGGACAACGCCTGCGCCCCGCTGCGTCTGACCGAGACCGCCGAGCGCTTTGACGTGCTCGCCAACTGCGACGGCGGCGGCATCACCGGCCAGGCCGGCGCCCTGCGCCTCGGCATCGCCCGCGCCCTTCTCGACGCCGGCGAGTACCGCGACGACCTCAAGAAGGCCGGCTACCTCACGCGTGACGCCCGCTCCGTCGAGCGCAAGAAGTACGGCCTCAAGAAGGCCCGCAAGCGCCCGCAGTTCTCCAAGCGCTAAGCTGCTTCATCGCACGCTTTGGACCCGTCGTTTTTTCGGCGGGTCTTTTTTTGTGTCGCGATGCGGGCGGGGTGCACGGGATTATTTGACGTCGGCACGCCTGTCGAGAAGTGCGCACACGAATTGCCGGCGTCGGCACGCCTGGCGAGAAGTGCGCACACGAATCGGCGCCGTCGGCACGCCTGGCGAGAAGTGCGCACACGTTTTGGCGGCGCCGGCACTAATGGCGTGCCGACGCCCCGATTTTGTGTGCATCGATAAGAGAAACTGCAGGTCGTCGATTTCGCGTCGTGCCGAGCCCGCCAATTTGCGTGCGCACTTCTCACCGTTTGTGCCGATGCCCCGAATTCGT
The DNA here is from genome assembly GCA_949287335.1 of uncultured Olsenella sp. GTDB lineage: Bacteria > Actinomycetota > Coriobacteriia > Coriobacteriales > Atopobiaceae > Thermophilibacter. Next base: position 1,537 of record CASEGE010000311.1, read on the forward strand.
GTGCGCTCGACTTGTCTCGTGTGCCGGCGCCGCCGATTTGTGTGCGCTCGCGCCTGCCTTGTGTCGGCGTCGCCAAAACCTGCGCGCCTGTACCCACGTCCGCCGACCCGATAGCGACCGCCCCTCGCGCCCGCGTCCGCCACCCCCACTCCCACCCCGCGCCCCTACTGTGCTCATTTTGCCAAGGCGCCCGATGAGCGCACTTGCGGCGCCAGACGCTGATAATCTGAAAGATGTGCTCTGACGCGCGGTTTCTCGAGATGGGATGGTGCGGGAGGTGCCGCATTTCACGCCAACGCTACCGGATGTTTCGGTCCTCATGGTTGTCCATGACGCCGAGCGTAGCGTGCGGCGTGCGATCGAGAGCATTCAGAACCAGACCCTCAAGAACATAGAGCTTATCATCGTGGACGCGGGGTCCACGGACTCGACGCCCCGCCAGCTCGAGGCGCTTGCCGAGCGCGACCTGAGACTCGATGTGGTGCGCGCGGACGAGTGCGGGCGGCTCGAGGGCCTTGACCTCGCGCTTGAGAGGTCGCGTGGCTCGTACGTGGCAATTCTCGACCAGAACGGCTGGGCGCGCCCCACGATGCTCGCCTCCCTCGTGGAGAGGGCGCGCGACAAGAACCTCGAGCTCGTTATTGGCGGCTATGCACTTGACCTCGCCGAGCGCGGTGCCAGGTTCGCCGAGCGCGTTGTGGATGCAGGCGACACCTCCTACCTCACGCAGCACGACTTTCGTGCCGACGCGTGGAGGCTCTTCTCGTCCGGGCAGCTCCTTCCCGCGAGCGCAAAGCTCTTCTCCCGCGAGGCGATCGAGGGCTCGATGGCGCGCTTCTCGGCCGGCATGGGGACCGACCACGGCTTCACGCTCTCCGTCCTGCGAGACGTCGAGAAGGTCGGCGTCGTGGCGGGGGAGTGCTATCGTCTCGACCGTCTCGTGCGCGCCTCCGCGCTGCAGGGCGGCATTCCCGTGAGCTTCCGCTCGCTCGAGGCCGAGCACACCGCGCTTCTGGGCCTGTACCGGCACTGGGGGCTTGATGGGGACGCGGCCAGCATGGAGATGCTGCAGAACCGCTATGTTGAGCAGCTCGTGAGCTGCGTCGAGGAGATCTGCCTGACGCCCTCGCGACTTGGCGGCGCCCAGCAGCGAGACGCTGTTGCGCGCATGCTTGGCTCCGAGTACGCGCGGCTTGCGGTGAGCGTTGCGCGCCCTCGCAGCAACCACGTGCGCTCGATGCTTGTGCCCATGCGCGCCCAGAACGTTTCGCTCGTGTGTGCGCAGGCGCGCCTGCTCTCGCTGCTGAGAAGGGGCCAGCCCCTCGACGTTCCCGCGGACGTCTTCATCTAGGCCGCCGCAAGGTGCGGCTGCTGCCCGCGGGCTGGGGCGGCCACCTGTGAGGTGCGCCCGATTGCCCCGTCACGCACGCCGTTCGCCGTCTACCCGATGCGCCTCTCCCGGCTTCGCGCGGTCTTGAGCGCAAACGCAAGCCCGTTCGTGCGAATCCGATAGAGCGCCTCGCCCGCGAGGTGAGTCGCGTAGGCGATCTTGGCGCCGCGCGGCTCGCGCAGCCCCCGCACGCTGGCAAAGAGCCGCTTACCCGCGGGACTGATGGAGCGGTCCGAGAGCACCATCTTGGCATCAAGCCGCTCGAGCGAGCTCGTCACGAGCTCCCGCACGCCCGGCTCGTCGAGCCCGGCACCCTCCACGGTGATGAGCGCGTAGTTGACGCCGCGCAGCGCGAGCGCCGCGATGACGCGACGGTCCCGAACGCCCGCGCGCTCCGCCGCGTCCATCATCTCGTTCCAGCGCACGAGGGGCGTGAGCGGCGCGCGCCCGGCAAACGACTCCGCCTCGCGGAGGTCTCGCTCCACGTAGTCGTAGACGCACTCGTCGGTATAGGCAATGCGGTCCGTGCGGCAGAGCGTCTCCACAAGAAACGGGTTGTCCACCCAGCCCGCCCCGGGGACCTCCACAAACCTGATGCCCTGCTCGGCGAGATAGGCGCGCCGGTAGAGGGCCGACCAGATGGCCGGGTGGTGTCGCAGCAGCTCGGCGCCGTCGCCAACCGAGAAGGGCTGGCGGCGTGGCCTCACGCGCCCACGGTACGGGCAGCTCACGCGGTCCGCCTCGTCGCCCTCGCCGGGGAAGATGCGCCAGTACGCGCCCTTGACCACGTCGACGCCCGAGGTTCCGCCGTACTTCTCGGCGCAGGCGAGAAGGACCTCAAAGCCGTTGGGCTCCACCGTGTCGTCGGGCTCGACGATGGCCACCCACGCGCCGCGAGCGATGGCGATGCCCCGGTTGCAAGACGCGCCGTAGCCCTCGTTGGTCTTGTCGACAAGAACGATGCGCGCGTCCCGCGCGGCGTGGGCGCGCATGATCTGGGCGGACTCGTCGGTGGAGCCGTCGTTGACGCAGATGATCTCGAGGGCGCGGTGCGTCTGTGACTCAATGCTGGAGAGGCACCTCTCGAGAGTCTTCTCGGCGTTGTAGATGGGTATGATGACCGAGACCAGCGGCTGCCCGGCGTTTGTTGCGGAAACGTCCATACGTTCTCCCTGTGGTTGGGCGCCCGTGCGGGCTACCCTATACTATAAGGGTTGCCTGCGAGCGGCTGTCCGCGGGCAAGAGGTTGCTCGTGTCGGCCCGCGTTAGGAAGGGGAGAGGGGAGAGGATGCGCCGCCCTGCGATTGTCATCGTGACGTACCAGCGTCAGCAGCTGCTGCGCCAGGTCCTCGACTCCATCCTCGGCCTCACCACGTCGCCCTGGCGCGTGGTGGTGGTGGACAACGAGAACTCGGCGGAGACCGAGCGCATCGTGCGCGAGTTTGGCGAGCGCGCGGATGCTGCATGGGGCGTGACCTCGTCCGACCCCGATTCCGAAGGCGGCGTCTCCCGCGCCGTCTACGACCCCATGCCCGAGAACACCGGTGGCTCCGGCGGCTTCTCCGAGGGCGTGCGCCGTGCCTACGAGCTGGGCGCGGAATGGTTCTGGGTCATGGACGACGACGTCACCGTGCTTCCTGAGGGCCTTGACGTGCTCGAGCGCTGGAGCCGCGAGGCGGAGGTCGTCATGGGCCAGCGACGGGACTTCGACGGTGGCCACTTCTACTGGCAGCACCGCTTCTCCACAACGCTTGGCATCTACAACCCCTTCTCGCGCGACCGCTGGCACCCGGGCGAGCGCTTCAAGCTCTGCAACGTGCTGTGCTTCGAGGGCGGGTTCTTCTCGCGGAGCGTGGTCGAGAAGATCGGTCTGCCCGACGCCCGCTTCTTCATCTATCTCGACGACGCCCTCTACGGCTACCTTGCGAGCAAGGTGACCGACGTGATCTACGTGCCCGACTACGTGCTCTCCCGCAGCCGGGAGATCCCCAACCAGGGCATCGGCAGCGTGAGGCAGCTCAACTCGGCCTCTGACATGACGCGTTACTACATCACGAGAAACCGCGGCTACCTGGCGCGCTACTTCCAGGTGTATGGGGACTACCGCCCCGTGGGCTTTGCGGTGGGCACGCTGCTCACGTTTGCCAAGGAGTTTGCGCGCATCCTCATGGTTGATCGCGGCAGCGTGGTCTCGGGCACCAAGCGGCTCTTTGCCGGGTGGCGCGAGCAGCGTCGCATACAAAAGGACCCCTCCTGGGAGCCGATGCCCCCGCTCGCGTAGTCCCGCCGTCTGGGACGCGGGCACTGGTGTCCCGCCTGCCGGTCGTGGCCCGACGGCGCGTCAATGCTGGATTGCCCAAGAAACCGAAGCGTTCTTCTCGCCGGCCTGCTCCCGTCGTACAATAAAGAATTGCTGGAACAGACGGAGAGGACGGTTGACCGGTGGCCGAGAAGAGAGATTTTCTCGATGAGCTCATAGACCTGCAGAGCGACTGGCGCTCCCTCAAGGAGATGCCCAACTCGATGATGAGCTCGCTTGTTGGCGAGGACGGCGAGCGCAAGGTCTTCAATCCCGCCGACTACAAGGAGAAGCCCTTCGCCAACTCGTCGCGATGCCTGCGCGGTGCGTCCGAGCGCGACGACGTCTGCGCGCGCTGCATCGAGGTCTGTCCCACCCACGCCATCACCATTCACAAGAAGTCGGTGACGATAAGCGAGGACTGCCGCAAGTGCGGTCTGTGCGCCGCGGTGTGCCCCACGGAGACCTTCTCGACGCGTCGTCACGCCCCGCGCCAGGTCTACGACCAGATTGCGCGTGCCGCGTCCGCCTACGAGCAGTGCTATGTGACCTGCACCCGTGCGCTCAAGCGCCTGCCCAAGCCCAATGAGATCGTGCTCGCGTGCGTGGGCGCCGTTCCGCGCGACCTGTGGTTCTCGCTCATGGCCGACTACGACAACATCAACGTCTACCTGCCGCTTGGCATCTGCGACCGCTGCCGCACCACTACCGGCGAAGAGACCTACGCCGACGAGATTGCCACGGCCGAGGAGTGGGCCGACGCCGGCCTGGGCCTTGTCGTGGACGAGCGCGAGATGACGCACGAGTTCACGCGCGCCTACAAGCGCAGCCAGTTTGTGAGCGGGGCCATTCACTCCGCCGAGAGGCTGGTCTCGCGCACCAATCCCGCGCTCGCCGGCGCCAAGGCCGTGGCCAAGAAGCTCTCCGACCACACGCAGCGCCTGAACCGTCTGCAGAAGGAGCTCGAGAACGCCGTGGGTGCCAAGACGTCCAGCAGCAGGATGCGCACGCTCACGCAGGGCCGCAAGCTCATGATGGGCGCGCTCCAGCACAACGAGGACCTGGCCGAGTACGTGAAGCTCGAGGTGCCCGTGTGGGACTCCACGCTCTGCACCGCCTGCGGCGACTGCGCAAAGGCGTGCTCGGTGCACGCGCTCGACCTCAGCAAGGCCGGCGTGGTCACTATCCAGAACCCGTACTGCGTGAACTGCGGCGCGTGCGTGACCGTGTGCGAAGAGGGCGCCCTTGCGATGGAGCCCATGGACGCGAGCGAGCTCGTGATTCCGGACAAGGTTGCCGAGGAGGTGGCGCGCAAGAAGGCCGAAGCCAAGGCGCGTGCCGCCGAGTACATGGAGAAGGGCAAGAAGCAGCTCAACCGCGCCGCGGACGCGCTCGAGAAGCTTGACCAGTGATGTGACGGGGAGCGGGGCCGTTGGCGCCCTGCCCCGTCGCGCTTGAAGTAAGGAGAAGGACGTGTCTCTCTCGATTGGCATCGTGGGCCTGCCCAACGTGGGCAAGTCGACCCTGTTTACCGCGCTCACCAAGAAGGGTGGCCTCGCGGCCAACTACCCCTTCGCCACGATCGACCCCAACGTGGGCATCGTGGACGTGCCGGACGAGCGCCTCGGCAAGCTTGCCGAGATCGTGCACCCCGGCCGCATCGTGCCCGCCACGGTTGAGTTCGTGGACATCGCGGGCCTGGTGAAGGGCGCCAACGAGGGCGAGGGCCTGGGCAACCAGTTCCTGGCCAACATCCGCGAGACCGACGCCATCTGCGAGGTGGTGCGCTACTTCTCCGACCCCAACGTCATGCGCGAGGTTGGGCGTGTGGGTGAGTTTGTGGACCCCGCGGGCGACGCCGACACCATCATGACCGAGCTCATCCTGGCGGACATCCAGTCCCTTGAGAAGCAGCTCCCGCGCCTCGAGAAGGACGCCAAGCGCGACAAGGAGCTCGCGGCCAAGGCCGACGTGGCGCGCCGCCTGCTCGCGTGGCTGAACGACGGCAACCGCGCCGCCACGATGGAGATGACCGACGAGGAGCGCGCCGAGACGCGCGGCCTCTTCCTGCTTACGATGAAGCCGATCCTCTACGTGGCCAACGTCGACGAGGATCAGCTGGGCGAGGAGCTTGCGCCCATCGATGGCGTGACGCCGATCCCCATCTGCGCCAAGGTGGAGGCCGAGCTCTCCGAGCTCGAGCCCGAGGAGGCCGCCGAGTACCTGGCGGACCTGGGTCTGGAGAAGAGCGGCCTGGAGACGCTCGCGCAGGCTGCGTACAGGCTTCTTGGCCTGCAGAGCTACTTCACCGCGGGCGAGATGGAGGTCAAGGCCTGGACCGTGCGCATCGGTGCCAAGGCTCCCGAGGCCGCCGGCGTCATCCACTCGGACTTTGAGCGCGGCTTCATCAAGGCCGAGGTTGCCAGCTACGAGGATTACGTCGCGCTCGGCGGCGAGGCCGGCTGCAAGAACGCGGGCAAGCTGCGCATCGAGGGCAAGGATTACGTCGTCCAGGACGGCGACGTCATGCACTTCCGCTTCAACGTGTAGGGGCGCGGCGCGCGTTCTTCTCGCCGTACTTGCGAGTGCCTTGCTTTGGGCGCATCTCTTGCAGTTTGTCGATTTGAGCCAAATGACTGCAGGAGATGCGCCCATTGTCCTCTCATGACAAGAAGGACATGGTGTGAGGGGAGCTTAGCTGAGCAAGTCGTCGATGATGGCGCAGTCGCTCTCTTGATAGGAGCGCCGGGCGAGAAACTCGTCGAGGCAGCCCGCATCTTCGAGAATCGCTCGCGCGCGCGGGTCATCCGCAAGAGCGGCGATGCTGCGGTCGGCCTCGGGAAGACGATGCCAGTCAACGAGCGCCGCATGTCGCTGGAGACGCGTGTCGCGAAGAAGCTCCTTCAGGATGCGTCGCGCGCCCTCTCCGTCAGCTGCGTCCTGCTCGCTGACTGCGCGCACGAAGTCATCTGCGAGCGTGTCCCAGGGCCTAGAGATGTAACCGGACGTCACCATGTACGCGCTCCAGCGAAGGTGCTCCAGATGTCCGACGGTGCATCTGAGCCGCTCTGCCTCCAGGCGCCTCTCGTTACCCTTTTGCCACAGGAGGCTCTCCACCGCGACAAAGTCTGCGGCTGCTCGGCTTGACTCGTGGTCGTAGGGCGTGCAGGCCGTCCAGTGGCGTACGGCGTCGTCAAGGAAGGGCTCGCTCGCGGCATCGTCGAAGAGGTCCGGCCGCGCGCCCGTGGCGTAGCGGAGGTTGACCAGCATGGCTCGACGGTCGAGCGCGTGGCGCAGCAGGGCCTCGTCGCGCATGCAGGCGGCAGAGGAGCCAAAGATGAGGACGCGCTTGAAGCCGTCGCCCTTCTCGGCCTCCCGCCCTCCGTAGGGATCCTCGTAGACAAGGCCGGGGCGCTCATAGCAATCGTATTGCAGGAAGAGCGGGTCGATTCCGGGACAGCGACGCTGTAGGCAGCGATGCCACACCTCACGGCGCGACGGGGCGCGTCCGGTGTCGGGCTCAACGTCTGCGACGACGGTCAGCTCATCTGCGCTCAGGGGGACAGACTCGAACATCTCGAACTTGCTTTCAAAGAAGGCGAGCTTGACCGGGGGCGTGAGCAGCGGGGATCCCTCGGCACCCGCGCCGTCGGTGACGGGGAAGAGCGAGGGGTAGGCTCGTCTCAGCCTCCGCTCCACGCGCGCTTCCTGCGCGCTTGCGATGGAGATCCGCGGGCGACGCGGCTCGATGGAGTTTTCCGGCGCCGGAATCACTGCCTGCCCGTTGCGCACGAGATAGACGACGAGAAGCACGAGCCGTTCCACATCGTTTCCCACCAGCAGCGCGTTGAGCGGCTTGAGCCCCAGCTCAAACCCGCGGTTCTGGGCCTGCCCGGACGGAAGGAGCGCGCGCATGAGCTGGCGCACCTTGAGCTCCTCCACGCTGTAGGAGCACACGTCTGCTTGATGTGTCCGATGGGTCCGGGGACGTCCCGTCTCGGGAGGATTGGGATCGTCGATAAGGGCGAGCAGGTCATGCGCTCCGTCCTCGTCAAACTCAGCGCTGGGGTAGGTGGCAACCGTGACGCGGCCGTTCCTGAAGCTCAGGATGCTGAGGCATCGTTCGGGGAGCTCTCGGGCGGGCCCGCACCTCAGTCCAGGCCTGCGACGTCGCACGGCATCCGAAAGGCAGCGGAGAAACGTCTCGTGGTCGAGGGAGCTCGAGATGTTTCCCACGGAGAGTCGGTAGAGCGTCTCCCCGCTCGAGGGACCCGTCTCCATCGAGAAGATTGCCGCTGGCTGGGGTCGCGCCGCAAGGCTTTCGGAGAAGCTGTGGGCATGGGGAACCATGGCTCCCGTTGCATTAATGACCACGATGTCACCAAAGGCACCCTGGCGGATGCGCAGGCGGGCCGAGGCGTCCGAGAAGATGGTGATGACAAACTCTGCGGTGAGCGCGAGCGCGATGACGCTCAGGAGCTCGAAGAGCGCATGGAGCGCAAAGAGCTGTGGATGCTCGCTCAGCCAGGCGATGGGCGCTGCCTCTCCCGCGACCTTGGGGAGCAGCGTGAACTCCCTGCCGGCAAAAAACGCGAGCGCCGCCGTTCCGATGGAGCTGAGCGCAACCATCGCAACGCCCGCGAGCTCGGGGAGCATGCCTCGTGAGGCGTCGCCCACCTCGCTGAGAAGCCCCTGGGCGAGGGAGGTGAGGAAGAGGGCGGCGTATACCGCCGCGAAGGCGCGGACCCGCCTCCTGCCGTTGAGGTGTCGGTGCAGGAAAAAGACCAGGCCCGATACCATGAGGGCAACAAGGACTATCGCTCCGAGGCCGCCTGCTATGATCGAGATGCTTGGCATGGGCGCTCCTCCCCCTTACTCCAGGTGGTACTGCCGGCGCTGCGCTTCGGTGAGCTCGTGACCCTCGATAAGCTGCCCAGCGTAATCGATGAGCTCATCGGTGGCGTAGAGCGGAAGAGTGAAGGTGGTTTCCCTGCTCCAGAACGAGACGAGGCCCCCGCTCTCATCAATGGCGCAGGAGGCGGGAAGGGAGGATTCGACGCCGAAGGAGCTGGGATCGAGATTGATTGCGATGGTGGACGACGGGGTGTCTGCGTAGAAGAGCGAGCCGTCAGCGCTGACGCGTCCTCCCGAGATCTCATCATCAATGTCCCCCGTCGAGAAGGCGAGGACGGAGCCATCCTCACCGCTGATGAGCAGACACTGATAGGACCCGTCCTGAACGAGCAGGTTGGTGTCGGGAAGGATGGTCACGTAGTTCTGGCCGCTGTAGAAGCTGCTCGCCGACGTCATGTTGAGCGTCGACTCCCACAGCGCATCGCCCTTCTCGTCAAAGAGCCGAAGAACGCCGTCGGTACTGTAGACGGCGGCGCGCGTGCGCGAGGCGTTGACCGCAACGTGCGAGTCCGTTTCGGAGAGCGAGAACACGTGAAGTCCCGAGATGCCCGTCTCGACGAGCTCACCGCTCTGCAGGTCAAACGTGTACAGGGAGTGGTCGGAGTCCATGACGTAGGCAAGGGAGCCGAGCACGCCGAGCTCAAAGACAGAGCCGCTTTCCTCGGGCATCTCAACGGGAACCGAGGAGAGCACCTCGAGGGTGCGGGCGTCTGCGGTGACGATGCGGTCCGTGAGGGTGCTCTCGCCGTCGGTGGCGGGAAGCGTCACCGTCTGCCCATCCGAGGAGAGCCATTGGTAGACAAGGGCGTCATGGTTCTCGAGCACGCCCGTTACCTTTCCCGTGGACGCGTCTATCGCGCAGAGGAGGTCGCAGGAGCGCCCATCGCTCATGCCGTCACCCACGCTCACGTAGAGCATCTCCTCGCGGCTCGGGTTGAAGAAGAGTGGGCAGAAGGGGTCCTCCTCGTCGGGGTCAAGGTATGGGGTGAGATCTATGGTGTGCATCAGGTCAAAAGTGAGCGCGTCGTAGATCTCAATCGTGAAGTTGTTGGGCATGACGGCTTGGTAGACGCCCGAGGCGCTGGTCTCCTGACGTTCGTAGTCATTGCTTATCGTGCCCGTGACCTGTGCGGAGGGCAGCTCCTCGTAGGGAACAAAGCGATAGAGGAACGTTTCCGTTGCGTCTGACATGAGGCACGATGCGGTGCCGTTGGAGTCGGTGAAGAAGATGACGCGCTCGGCATCGGGGCAGGGAACGGTGAGAGAGCTGCTATACCCGGCGGGATAGCTGTCGAGAGGGGACGTTTCGTCGCCGTCCTCGAAGGGGTTGTCCGAAAGCAGGAGCTCCCCGTCACAATAGGAGGTGACGTAGGCCCTCGACGCGCTTTCAACGAGAAGGAACGCGGCGTACGCCTGGGCATCAGACGTGAAACGCCTAACCGAGCCGTCTGCGGCGGAGCAGAGAAGAACGTCTCTGCCGTTGTTGCAAAGGAGATAGGTTGTGCCGTTTGCCCGGGACACATCGAGGATCTCGGGCTCGTAGACAGACGAGTCCCCCAAGCCACGGGTGGCGTTGTCCTCAAAGACCCAGAGGCGCTCGAGGCTCGTGAGATCGTGCGCCGCGACCTGGTACAGGACCTCGTCCGGCAGCTCAAGAATCGCGGTGCTGTACAGCGTATTCCCGTCGAGCGCGAGCGCCGTTATATTGCCCAGGCTGATCTTTGAGGAGCGCCAGGTGGATGAGAGTGCGTCAAAGATGTGGACCGTTCCTCCGGCCGCATGCGCAAAGAGGGAGGAGTCTGCCGAGAAGCACGATGGGGAGTCGTTGATAAGCGAGAGGGACTCCGCCTCCCCCGAATGCGAGAGCACGGTCTCTGGCAGCACGGTTCTTCCCGTTTGCGCATCGATGAGAACGACCGTGTCATCGTTTGCAAGGTAGTTGCTCTCGTAGTCGATTGCCGCAAGGAGGCCTCCGTCATCGGAGGCGCAGAGATCGGATGCGAAGAGGTCAATCTCACGGCGCCAGAGCCTCTCGCCGGAAAGCGCGTCATAGGCGAGAAGCAGGTTGTTGTCAGCGAGGTAGACGATGGTGTTCCCGCAGAGGGCGACGCTGTCAGCCTCGCTGACCCTGTCGCCCTTGGAGCGTTCCGTCGTGAGGTCTATGGTTGCGAGGCGCCTGCCCGTGAGGGTGTCATAGGTTGACGCCGTCCCCTCGCGCGTGGATGCAACATAGAAGCTGCCGTCCGCGCTGACCTCGAGGAGCTCGTCGTTGACGCCCGTTGGTTCGGCGTTGGAATATACGGGCTGCCAGTATGTGCCGGGGTAGACCTGGCAGGCACGCTCGAGGGCGAGACGGGCCGAGGGGGTGTAGGGCCGCTCGGTGCCGTCTGCGCCGAGGGCGAAGAGGGCGACCTGTATGGCCTGTAGACGGTCCCCTTGCTCATAGAGGCCCATGGCCTCCTCGGCGAGATACTCGGATTGGTTCTTGAGCGCTGCCTCGTAGTTGGCTTGGATCTGGGACTGCTGGAAGAGGGCAAAGGCTCCGAAGGCAAGGGACGTGGCAGCAACGCCTGCCGCGACGACGGCGCTCCTCTGCATGAGGCGCGCCCTCATCCGCTGGCGGAGGTCGTCATAGCCGCATCCGACGATGGGGGCCAGGATGCGCAGGACCTCGTCGGAGAAGCGCTTGTGCGATGAGGCGCGCATGTCCGCCGCGATGGGTTCCACCTCGCGCGTTATGACCTCACCTTCGTCGTTCTTCTCGGCAAGGCCCCTGAGTAGCGCGGGAAAGGCTTCGTCCGGCTCTCCCGAGGAGAGGGCGAGCAGGATGTTGCTGCGGCCGTGGTAGCTGGCAAAGAGCTCGATCTCCCGGGCGACCCAGAGGCTCTCGCGCATTTCTGGGCTACAGACCACGATGAGGAAGCGTGACTCTCTCAGCGCGGTTTCGATGAGGTGGGGCAGGGAGTCGCTCGTGGGGAGCTCGTCCTCGTCGCGAAAGCACTTGCCGAGTCGCGCACGACCTGCCCGTTCGCGCAGCTCCCTCGGGACGCGAAAGCCCTCGACGCGCCGTTGGATGCGGCGCGCGAGGGCTCGGTCTCGAGGAATGTGACGATATGAGATGAAGGCCTCGTATCTGTAGTCGTTGTGCTCGGGCCCGCCGGTGGGCGAGGCGCACCAGGGGCAGAATGCGGCGTCATCGGAAAGGGATGCGTGGCAGACGGGGCATTTCATGGGCGTCCTCTCGTTGGGGCACCCTTCCTATTATGAGGCCTGGTCGGTCCCCAGAACCACCACGACGTTGAACTCGGTGCTGTAGCCCTCGGTGTTCTCGACGACGTTGGTCTTGTCGATGCCGAGCGTCTGCGCCACGCCAAGCGCCGCGCTGCGGGCGTCGCCGTTGTAGTAGACCATGCTCGTGGTGTGGTCGGAGGAGGCGGCGTTACCAGCGTTGGGCGTGAAGCCCACGGCCTCGAGCTCGGCGGATTTTGACGCGGCGAGGCCGCTCGTCATCGTGCCGTTGAGCACCTGCACCGTTCCGGAGAACGTCGCCTCGTCTTCGGCATCGGTCTGCGTGCCGCTGCCCTCGCCGGAGTCGGAGATGTTGGAGCCCTCGCCGATGGGAATCGTGGCGTCGGCGGTGAAGTCCTGGCTTGCGTCCGAATACGGGGACAGGCCGGCGTCGACGCGCTCCATCATTTCCTTCCAGGCCGCCTCATCGGGAATCTCATACCAGAGGTTGTTGATGTACTCGGAGATGGTGGGCGTCTGGCCCGAGTAGAAGTTGTGATCGATGTCGAGGTTCTGGAACTGCATCGCCAGGCTCACGATGTCCGTGACGCTCATGGAGGTGGTTACGCTGCCCGCAAGCTCGGAGACCGTGGTTGCCATGGTGAAGGGGTCCTGCTGGAGAATCTTGCGCACGATGGCGGCAATCACGGCGCGCTGGTTGGCGGCGCGGTAGAAGTCGCCGCCGCCGTAGGCGTCATAGGCGTGGCGCGAGCGCACGAGGGCGAGCGCGGTGGCGCCGTCGAGCTGATGGGTTCCGGCGGTGAGGTTGATGCCGGCCCACGTCTCGTCGATGACGTCGACGGGAAGCGTGACCTCAATGCCGCCGATGGTGTCGACGATGGAGGTGAACTGCTCGAAGTCGATCTCCGCGTACTGGGAGATGTCCACCCCGGCAAAGTCCGAGACCACCTCGACCATATAGGCCGCGCCGCCGTAGGAGTAGGCGGCATTGATCTTGTCCTCGCCGTGCTCGCCCATGTCAACCATGGTGTCACGCGGGATGGAGACGAGCGTGACCTTCTGCGCGGGCGGGTCAATGCGCGCGAGGATGATGGTGTCCGCGCGGAAGTTGGCGGTTGAGCTGCCCCACTCGCCCGAGCGCTCCTCGCTCTTGTCGACGCCCAAGAGCAGCATGTAGAAGGGATCCTGGGGGTCGACGGCAACAAGCTGCTCGCGGAGGTCCTCGGGGAGGTCTCCGGTGAGGCGGTTGTTGATGTCAAAGAAGAAGGCCGCCGTCGCGCCGCAGATGCCCACGAACGCAACAAGAAGCGTGATGAGCACGCCCTTGAAGATGCGGCCGCGAGTCTTCTTCTTGCGCTTGGCAGTGTAGGCGTCGATGCCCTCGGAGCGAGAGGCGATGTGGCGTGCCGAGGTGCTTGACCTGCGCGTGGTGCGAGGCTGGTCGACGGGGGCCGCTTGGGCCCCATACCTGCCGTCTCGGCTGTAGCGACTTTCCGATCGACGAGCCTGCTCGGCACTAGTCATGTGCCTGTGGGTTCTTCCGTCAGCCACGAGGGACCTTTCTGTTCGTTTCAGGGCGTGTTGAGCCCCGTGGGCTGGATCAGTCAGACTTATAGATGATACGAGAACGAGATGTAAGCTGCATGAAGAGCGGCAAAATAGCGCGCTATCTTATGAAAATGCAATAATGTTACGGGCTTGTCCCGCTGGGATTGTCGAGAAGACCGGAGGATGTATGAGCGAGGCTACTCCCAAGCAGTTTGTGGCGGTTCTGGACTTTGGTGCCCAGTACGGGCAGCTGATTGCGCGTCGCGTGCGCGACCTGCACGTGTACTCGGAGATCGTGCCCTGCGATATCCCCGCAGACGAGCTTGCGGCCATGAAGCCCGCGGCGCTCATCCTCTCCGGCGGCCCGGCGAGCGTGTATGCCGAGGACGCGCCCAAGATCGACCCGGGCATCCTCCAGCTGGGCATCCCCGTTCTGGGCTTCTGCTACGGTCACCAGATCATGGCCGTGACGCTGGGCGGCGAGGTCGCGCACTCCGAGGTGGGCGAGTACGGCCCGGCCGTGATTTCGCGCAGCGGCGAGTCTGCGCTGTACGCGGGCACGCCCGACGAGCAGACCGTCTGGATGAGCCACCGCGACGCCGTGAGCCGTGTGCCCGAGGGCTTTGTCGTCACGTCGCACACGGACGTGTGCCCCGTGGCCTCCATGGAGTGCGCTTCTCGCAAGCTCTTCTCGACGCAGTTCCACCCGGAGGTCCGCCACACCGAGCACGGCCGCGAGCTGCTGGAGAACTTCCTCTTTGGCATCTGCGGCCTGGCGGCCACGTGGACCATGGACAACATCATTGACGAGAAGGTCGCGGAGATCCGCGCGCAGGCGGGGGACCGCAAGGTGATTCTCGGCCTCTCCGGAGGCGTTGACTCCTCCGTGGTTGCCGCGCTCGTGCACCGTGCGATTGGCGACCAGCTGACCTGCGTCTTCGTGAACCACGGGATGCTTCGCAAGGGCGAGCCGGAGATGGTCGAGGAGGTCTTCCGCGATCAGTTCCAGGTGCCGCTCGTGCACGTGCACGCCGAGCGCCGCTATGAGCGCCTGCTCGCCGGTGTGACCGAGCCGGAGGAGAAGCGCCGCCGCATTGGCTCCGAGTTCTGGAAGGTCTTCTTTGACGAGGCCCAGCGCATCGGCGGCGTGGAGATGCTCGCGCAGGGCACCATCTACCCCGACATCATTGAGTCCGGCGCCCGCAAGACCGGCGGCAAGGCCTCCACGATCAAGAGCCACCACAACCTGATTCCGTTCCCCGAGGGCGTGCACTTTGACCTCATCGAGCCGCTCGACCACTTCTTCAAGGACGAGGTGCGCGAGCTGGGCGTGGCGCTCGGCCTGCCGGACCGCATGGTGTACCGCCAGCCGTTCCCGGGCCCGGGCCTTGCCATCCGCATCATCGGCGAGGTGACCTCCGAGAAGCTGGAGATCCTCAAGAACGCCGACGCCATCGTGCGCGAGGAGCTGGATGCCTACAACGAGCGCCTCTTTGAGGAGACGGGCGAGCGCAACTCCGAGCACAGCTGCTGGCAGTACTTTGCCGTGCTGCCCGACATCCGCTCCGTGGGCGTCATGGGCGACGAGCGCACCTACGCGCGCCCGGTGATCGTGCGCGCGGTGGAGTCGAGCGAC
>CASEGE010000312.1 GCA_949287335.1 uncultured Olsenella sp.
ATCTCCGCCTCGTCGATGACGTGCTTCTCGGCCGCCGGGACAACGGGCTCGAGCGGCGCGGTCTCTTCCTCGGCGCGAGCCTCGGCCACGGGGGCGGTGCCGGCAACAACGTAGTCGATCTCGCAGTCCTCGGGAAGAATCGCGAGGGCCTTCAGGACCTCCTCGCCGTGGCGGACGCCAAAGGTGGGCTCGGGCGCAACCTGGGTCGTCGCGGCAGAGGGGACGAGCTCTCCGGTATCGGCCAGAGACCCGGTGTCCTCGATAGCGTCCTCCTCGACCTCGGGGGCCGGCTCGGGCGCAACGGGACGCTCGCGCGGGACGAGGCCGCTCGGGCGAACGTTCTCAAGGACGCCGAGAAGCGCCGCGACGGACGCCTTGTTGTCGTTTGCCCCGAGCGTGCAGGACGCAAGGCGCTCGGCGATGGTGCCCACCGCAACGATCATCGCCGGGACGGCGGCCACGATGCCGACGATCCAGATGACGATGCGGGCGACGGAGGGAATGAACCCGAGAAGCTGAATGA
The DNA here is from genome assembly GCA_949287335.1 of uncultured Olsenella sp. Lineage (GTDB taxonomy): Bacteria > Actinomycetota > Coriobacteriia > Coriobacteriales > Atopobiaceae > Thermophilibacter. Next base: position 524 of record CASEGE010000312.1, read on the forward strand.
ACGCGCACAGCGCCACGACATAGGAGCACGGGACGGTCAGCTTGTGGATGAGGGGGATATAGGGGGCAAGCGGCGTCGTGAGAAGGAAGTTCTCGCGCGGGGTGTCGTAGTGCGCCACGAGAACGATGGTACGGCTGCCCTTGGTCACGAGCGGGCCGGTTGCCCTGTGAACCGCGACCACGTTCTGGCTCTGCGCGGAGGGGCCAAACGTGGGCGACACCGTGCGGCCAAAGAGGCGCATGACGGACATGGCCGCAGGAATCAGCGCGAGCACGATTCCCACGAGCGTGAGCACCAGCATCCCAAAGCCCGAGACGAGCACGCCGACGAACATCATGATGGTGAAGATCGTCGGAACGAGGGGCGCGAGAGCGGGCGCGGAGAACTCCTCCACGTGGGCCTCGACGTCGTGCTGCTCCATGAGATTCGAGATGACCTGGGCGGCCTGAAGCTCCTCCTGGCTGTTCGCAGGGGAGATGTCCACCTTCTCGTTGAGGTAGTCCAGGTAGTCATGAGTCATGGCCATACTATGCATCCTTTTTCACGAGTCTCGGCAACGTGTTCGTAAGCCGTGCATACAATCAAAAGAGTATACGTCTTATGCTGTCATTTCATCGAAAAGACTCGGTCGATTCAAGTTTTTGCGGAGGGAGCGCCATGGCGCACACGAGAGACGACGAGAGGGCCCGCAGAATCTGCTCGCTCGCACTCGAGTTCATGAACGCCGCATCCCCCGTGCCCTCGTCCACCATAGCCCGCTCCTTCTACCCGGACCTCTCGTCAGACAGCTTCAGAAGGGCCTTCTCGCGCGACCGCGAGGCCCTCGCCATCTGCGGAATCTCGGTCAGGGAGCTTCCCCAGCCAACGGGGGAGTCCCTCTGGGCGGTGGATGCGGACAACTTCGCCGGTGGGACCGAGCTCTCTCCCCTCGAGGCCGCGGCGCTTGAGGTTGCCTGCCGGCCCCTGCTCGAGGACCCCGGCTTTCCCCTCTCAGACGAGCTGCTCCTCGCGCTCGCAAAGCTCACGCGCGCCTTTGCCGAGGCGCCGGCGCGCGCCATGCCCCTGCGCGCGGAGAGCAGGGTCTTCTCGACGCTTCGCGGCTGCCTCATGGACGGGGTGCCGGTGCGCATCTCCTATGTGGACGCCAAGGGGGTGCCCTCGGAGAGGACCATCGCGCCGTATGGCTTCTTTGAGCTGCGGTCCGTCCGCTACATCGTTGCCGGCACGCTGCCCACAAAGGTAGGCGAGGAGCCCCAGATTCGCACCTACCGCGTAGACCGGGTGCGCTCCGCCCACGCCGTGGAGGGCGAGCGCTTCTCGGTTCCCGCGGACTTCTCGGTCGACGACTGGAGAAGGCTTCCGTTTCAGCTTGGGGAGACCCGCGCCACGGCGCTCTTTGAGGTCCCCCAGGAGCACGAGGACGCCGCGCGGCGGGCGGCGGGCGGCCAGGGCACCTTCCTTGAGCAGGACGGCAAGCTCCTCTGGAGCGTGGATGTGAGCGCTCTCGCAGATGCCGCGAGCTGGGCCGTGGCACACGGCATCCTTCCCGTTGAGCCTCCCGAGCTCGTGAAGCTCTGGAAGGGCACGCTAGAGGGGGTGGTCTCCCATGGCGCGTAGGTCCGCAGGCGCCGGAAGGCCCGGCGCGCTTGACGAGGCGCGCGAGCTCGTGGCACTTGTCGCCAGCCTCTCCGAGGCCGGTGACGCCCTCACCCCGCAGGCCGTCTCGGCGCGCCTCGGCGTGTCCGCGGAGCGTGCCGAGAAGCTCATCGAGCTTGTGCTCACCGCCACTGGCGTGGACGGGGCGAGCCTTCCCCTCATGGAGGAAGATGGGGAGTTCACCCTCGTCTTCTCGCAGGGGATGCGCGGAAGGCGCCTCAGGCTCACCAGGTCGGAGACGCTTGCGCTCGTAGCCGCCCTCGAGCGGCTTGGCGTGGACGAAGGTGACCCCTTGAGGGCGCGGCTCTCCCAGAGCCTCTCGAGGGAGAGTGTGGACGAGGGCGTGGTCGAGCGCCTCCTGGGTTCGGCCAACTACGACGAGATTGGCCCGACGCTCTCCCTGTGCGCACAGGCCATTGCCGAGCGCGAGGGCATCTCGTTCTCCTACCAGAAGTCCTCGGACGCCGCGCCCTCCGTGCGCCGAGCCGCCCCCCAGGGTCTGCGTCACGAGGACGGCCTCTGGTACCTTGATGCGCTTGACCTTGACAGGGTGCAGACGAGGACGTTTCGCCTCGATCGCATGAGCGACGTGTCGCTTCTCACGAGATCTGGCGAGCCCCACATCGACTGGGCACCAGAGGCGCGCACCGTCAAGATCACCTTTGCCGACGCGCGCTACCTTGACCTTCTCCCCTGGCACGCCCTCTCTCACGTGAGACGCTCCCGTGACGGCGGGTCCGCAACGGCCGAGACGCCCTACTATGGGGGCATGTGGTTGCCGCGCATGATTGCCGCATGTGCGGGAACGGCGACCACAAACGACCAAGAACTAAACAAGCTGGTCGAACAGTACGCACGTGAACAACTGGACAAACTACCTCGATAACTTGCCTAAAACGTACCCGTCCCCTTTTAGGCGACTGAACACGTTGTCGACCATATCGACAAACTCACTCGTGAGAGGCGCGCCATACCCTGATGTAGCGGCCGATGTTGGCGCTCTCGAGTCGCGAGACGCTCCTCGAGGGCAGCGAGCTCACGAAGAGGCGGCCGTACCCCTTTGAGGCCACGCGCGAGTCGGCAAGGACGAGGATGCCCGTGTCCGTGGAGGAGCGAATGAGGCGCCCCGCCGCCTGCTTGACCGAGATGACGGCCTCGGGAAGCGAGTACTTCCACCAGGCGCGGTCCTCGCGCAGGTCGCGCTCGCGCACGAGCGGGTCACTGGGGCTCGCAAAGGGCAGCTTGGGGATGACCACGCAGCGCAGCGTGTCGCCGGTGGCGTCAAATCCCTCCCAGAACGAGCGCAGCGCCATGAGCGAGAGGCTCTTCTCGGCCATGAAGCGCGTGCTGAGGCGTCGCGGGGAGGACCCGCGCTCCTGACAGGCAACCTCAAGGCCAGCCGCGGCAAGGCGCGGGCGCAGGGACTCATAGACTCGCTCCATCTCGCGCCTGTTGGTGAAGAGCGTGAGGACCGAACCTCCCATGGCAACGTGCACGTCAAAGAGAAGGTCCTCGAGCGCGGAGAGATAGGAGCGGTCGTTGGGCGCGGGCAGGTCGGAGGCCACCACCACGGACATGTGGGCGTCGTAGTCAAAGCTCGAGTCCAGACGCACGTCGCGGCGCGACTCCCTGGGAAGCCCCGAGAGTCCCACAGCCTGCTCGAAGTGGGAGAAGTCATCGCCCACGGCAATGGTTGCCGAGGTAAAGACCACGCTCTTCATCTCGGGGAGCCAGCGCTCGGCAAGATCGGCGCCCACGTCGATCTTCTCGGCAACGAGCCGCTCGGAGGACATGCGGCGTCGAGAGCGCGAGAGCTGCGCGGAGTAGACGTAGCGCGCGTCCGTTCCCTCGCAGATGAGGGAGATGCCGGCGAGAAGGTCCTTGAGGAAGCGGGCGGACTCGGTGAGGCTGGCCGCGACCTGGGGAAGCTCGGCCGCCAGCGCCCCGGACGCGTCCGCGATGTGGCGCACCGTCTCGTCGAGCGCGTCCTGGCAGACGCCGCCCGCGCGGGCGACCTCGGCCCACTCGGACGTGGTTCGCACCTTCTCGTCAATCCAGAGCGTGACGGTATCGTAGCCGCCGTCGCCGCGCGCGATGTCCGCAAGGCCGTGGACGGCCACGAAGAGGTCCGCCACGGCAATGGAGGCGCGCGAAACCGAGGCCGCCGCCTTGGTGAGAAGCCCGATGGTGAGCGTGGAGCCCTCAAGCGGCATCGCCTGTACCATCGCGGCGTGAATGGCACCGCTCTTGGTACCTCCGAGCAGCTCAAACGCACCGCGAGCCTCCTCGCCGGAGACCTCGACCGCCCACTGGCGGCGCGCCTCGGCCTCAAAGGCGTGGGCCTCGTCGATCACCCAGTGGCGGACGGGGGGCAGGATATGCCCCTCCGCCTCCACGTCGCGAAGGAGGAGCGAGTGGTTGGTCACCACCACGTCGCAGCGCGCGGCGCGACGGCGGGCGCCGTGCAGGAGGCACTCGTTGGGAAAGTACGGGCACCGCCCGCGCAGGCACTCGCCCGAGGTGGTGGTGAGCATCTGCCGGGGGACGTAGCGCCAGCGTATCCCCAGGGCGTCGAGGTCGCCCTCGGGAGACTGGCACGCAAAGGCATAGGTGACCGCAAGTGCCGTGAGCATGTCGCAGGCAACGGCGTTGTCCGATCTCCCGTCGTGGTTTGCCACGGCCAGGGGCAGCTCCTCCGTCGCGGCACGGTCAAGACGGTGAAGACAGGGGTAGTGGTCGTAACCCTTGAGGCTCGTGAACGTGAGGCCGCCCGGCAGCGCGGCCGAGAGGGCCGGGAGCTCGTGGGAGACAAGCTGGTCGGTAAGGGCGTTCGTCTTGGTGGCAACGCCCACGGTCACGTTGTTGCGCTGTGCGAAGAGCACCTCGGGAAGCAGGTAGGCAACGGACTTGCCAACGCCCGTGCCCGCCTCTATGGCGCGGTGCGTGGACGTTTCGAGCGCATCGCGCACCTCGAGCGCCATTGAGACCTGCTCGGGGCGGCTCTCCATCCGATCATACATGCGCGAGACCACGCCGTCTGGCTTAAACGCCGCACGAATATCATCTGCCGAGGGGGCCTCGACGTAGCCGAGTTCCATGGCGTCGGCGCGCTGCTCCCCCAGGGACTCGCCGACGAGGCGCGCACGATGCGCCTTGAGGGAAAACGGGGCGCCGGCGTCATTCTCGGCAAGGTAGGAGAACACAGTGCGGAACGACCAGTCCACCTCGGGGTGCATGTGGGCGAGCAGGGCGAGAAGACCCTCGGGGAGGTCACGGAGCGCCTGGAGCAGAATGCGCCACATGCCGCAGAGCGCGTCCACGTCGTCACCGGCGCGGTGCGTGACCGAGGCGCACCCGAAGGCCTGGGCCATGTCGGCAAGGCGATGAGACGAGAGTCTCGGGAGGGCTATGCGGGAGAGCGCAAGGGTGTCTATCCAGGTGTCGGAGACGTCCGCCCCGCCGGGAACCCCCTCGATGAAGGTGCGGTCAAACGTTGCGTTGTGGGCGAGGACGGGCCTTCCGCCCACAAACTCCGCCAGGGCCGACACCGCCTCGCGCGCGCTGGGGGCATCGGTCACGTCGGCGTTGGTGATGCCGGTCAGGCGCGTGATCTCAGGGGGGATGAGCCCACCAGGGTGGACGAAGGTCTCAAAGCGGTCTGTCACCTCTCGTCCGCTGAGCAGGGCCGCAGAAATCTCAATGAGGTCGCAGTCCTTGAAGGAGAGGCCCGTGGTCTCGGTGTCGAGCACCACGACCTCGTCTTCGAGAAGACCGAAGTCAACGCGCTCGGCGCGCTCGGGAAGGCTCAGGTACGCCTCACGGACGCTCTCGGGCGTGCCGGGGAGTATGAGCGAGGAAAGGGTCAGCTCCCTCTCCATCAGCGCTCCTCGAGGGCAAACTCCACGAAGCGCGCGCAGAGCTCGGGAAACTCAATGCCACCGTGACGTGCGGAATCAGGGAGCAGGCTGTTGGCGGTCATGCCCGGGATGGTGTTGGTCTCAAGAATCACGGGGTCCCCGTCTGCGGTGACGATGAAGTCGCTGCGCGAGCACCCGCGGCAGCCAAGGGCGCGGTGGGCGCGCACCGCGAGCTCCTGCGCGCGGGAGTAGACTCCGGGCTCAAGACGAGCGGGAATGACATGGTGCAGCGAGGACGGCTCGTACTTCACCTTGAGGTCGTAGAACTCAGCGCCCGTGACGATCTCGACGATAGGAAGCGCATGGGCATCGTCGTTGCCGATGACGGGAACGGTAATCTCCATCCCCTCCACGCACTCCTCCACGAGAACCCTCCCGCCGGCGGATCCGGCGGCGACGATAGCCTCGTTGAGTGCGGAGCGCTCCGTCACGCGAGAGATGCCAAAGCTCGAGCCGTTTGCGGCGGGCTTCACAAAGAGGGGCAGCCCCAGGTCCTCGACGATGCTGTCAATCTGGGCATCCGTGAGCTGCTCTCCCACGGGCAGGTCGATGCCGCGCGGCGCGCGGATGCCGGCGGCGGAGAAGATTGCCTTTGCCATCTGCTTCTCCGAGGCGGCCGCAGAGGCCGCCACGCCGGAGAAGGTGTAGGGAATGTGCATTATCTCGAGAAGACCCTGGATACAGCCATCCTCGCCGTACGCACCGTGAAGGGCCACGAAGGCAACGTCGTAGCCTCCGGAGACGAGCCGGGCGTAAAAGTCGCGCGCCGCAAGGTCGAGCAGGTCAACGGTGGCAAAGCCCGCCTCGAGAAGCGCCGAGCGCACCTCGTTTGCCGACTCGAGCGAAATCTCGCGCTCGTCCGACCACCCGCCGCCAATGACAACCACACGTCGGCTCGTCAGCTGTTCTCTGTCCATCGAAGCTCCTTCGCGGCGCATCGCGTGCGCTAGACTCTCTGATGAGTAATTTCTGCTGATGAGGATACTCCACACGAGCCCAAGACGCTAAGACAGGGGACAAAATGCCTTCCGAGAACGTCGACTCCACCACGGACGCCGCCGAGCTCCGTGACCTCCACACCCTCACGCGCGGCGAGCTCCAGGACCTTCTCGCCACGCTTGGCCAGCCCAAGTTTAGGGCCAAGCAGATCGAGGAGTGGGTCTGGGAGAAGAACGCGCAGTCGTTTGAAGAGATGACCAACCTGCCGAAGTCCCTGCGCGAGGAACTCTCGCGCCACCTCACCCTTGGCGGGACAACCGAGGTTGCCCGCCAGGTCTCCCTGGACGGCAGTCGCAAGTATCTGCTTCGCTATCCCGATGGCGTGAGCGTTGAGTGCGTGGGCATGCCCACGAGAAACCGTCTCGCGGTGTGCGCCTCCACACAGGCGGGATGCGCGATGGGCTGCGCCTTCTGCGCCACGGGTGCGGCGGGGCTCACGCGCTCCCTCACGGCCTCTGAGATATATGAGCAGGTCATGCACGTGCGCGACGACTTCAACGCGCGCGTCACGAGCGTGGTGCTCATGGGCCAGGGCGAGCCCTTCATGAACTACGACGCCACGCTCGCCGCGCTGAGGCGCCTCAACTCGCCCGAGGGCGCGGGTATTGGTGCGCGTCACCTCACGGTCTCCACCTGCGGCGTCATCCCGCAGATCATGCGCTTTGCCAACGAGCCCGAGCAGTTCACGCTTGCCATC
>CASEGE010000313.1 GCA_949287335.1 uncultured Olsenella sp.
AAGCGCAGGGCGTCCTCCACGCCGTCGATGAGCTCGATGGGGCAGCCCAGCTCGGCGTACTTGACGCGCACCGCCATGTCCTCGCGGCGGGTGCCTCCCACGCAAACGCAGCGCAGGTCGGTGAGGTCGCGCAGGCGCTCGAGGTCGATGTCCCAGATCCAGGAGACGTCATGGCCGTCCGCATCGTTGTCGTTGAGAAAGAGGGCGAGGTAGTGGCCGTCATCCGCGCGAACCTGCTGGATCATGCGGTTGAAGCCGGTGGGGTTCTTCGCGAGGTTGCTCACGACGGAGTAACCGCCGTCGAGCTGGTAGGTCTTGCCGCGACCGCTTGCGGGCTCGTAGGCGTCGAGCACCTCCTGGAAGCGCGCCGCGCTTCCGCCGCCGAGCAGGCACGCCACCAGGGCGGCCATCACGTTGTAGACCATGTAGAGACCGTTGTAGCGGGTGCGAACGTGGTGGCGCACGGGCTTCTCGCCGCGCCGATCCTCGACGTCAAACTCGTACCCGCCGCAGGTGAGGCTCACGTTCACGGCGGCAAACGCAAGCTCGGGGCGCTCCCAACCGCACTCTGGGCAGCGGTACTTGCCCAGCTGGCCGTAGTGCACGTACTCGTAGTCGAGCGGGGCGTTGCACTTTGCGCAGAAGCGGCTGTCGGAGATGCGGTCCGCCTCGAGGCCGGTGGGCTCGTCGATGCCAAACGGGACGCCGGGGTTGTCCACGCGCGCCGCGATGGAGGCGCACAGCGGGTCGTCGGCGTTGTAGGCGATGGCCGTGCGCGGAGATTGGCGCAGCGCCTCGGCGATCACGTCCTGTGTGTGGTCGATCTCGCCGTAGCGGTCCAGCTGGTCGCGGAAGAGGTTGAGGAGGACGAGCGCGCGCGGCCTCAGCGCCGGCAGCACGCGCACGGTATAGAGCTCGTCGCACTCAAAGCAGCCCACGCGCGGGCGGCTGCGGCGCGTCTCGACGAGCGCGGCGGCGATGCCGGACTCCATGTTGTTTCCGGCACGGTTGCACACGACCTTCTCGCCGCGCGCGCCAAGAGCATCCGCCGCGAGGCCGGTAGTGGTTGTCTTGCCGTTGGTGCCCGTAACCACCACGGAGCGCTCGAGCGCGCCTCCCAGCTCGGCAATCGCGTCCGGAGCGAGCTTAAGCGCAACGGCCCCCGGCGCGTTGCCGCCACCGCGATGCAAGAGACGGGTGGTGCCCCAACGCGCGGCGTCCGCCGCCAGGCAAGCTATTCTCACGCGGGGATTCATGTGGGCTCCTTCTGGGCGCGTTTTGTCTCGCTGCAATACTATCATGCGCCAAGAGGGCCGCAGAACACCGGGCGAGAAGGGCGGCGATTCCCGAGCGCCCGCGCACGGCCCCATGACGAGCTTCTCGCCCACTGGTGCCTGGGATTCTTGCCGCCCGTGCCAAGCTCGCCCGTATCGCGCCGAGAAAAACCGGGGAGTGTACCGGCCTCGATTGCTGGGTGGCGAGAAATGCCGTCCGGTGTACCATGTCCGAGCGGAGGCAGCCGAGAAAACCCGCCGGCTGTACCAGTTTTGCCACACGAGCGCCGAGAAAACCCGCCGGCTGTACCGGAGCACGGGCGCTGATTCGCCGTGAAAACGTTTCCATAGAGAGATGGCGAGAAGGACCTGGTACAGAGGGCGGCATTTCTCGACGCCTGCCGCCTGTTTTTGGTACATAGGGCGGCATTTCTCGACGCACGCGCTCCGCGCTGGTACACCGGACGGCATTTCTCGACGCCCGTGCGCCTGCGCTGGTACACCGGGCCGCATTTCTCGCCGCGACGCCCCCGCGCCGGTACGCCGCCCCCACGCCGCCCGCGCGAGCCTCACCCCGCGCCCAACCGCACGCCGCAAGGCGCAACTCTGGTAGTATCAAGTCTGTCGTGCTCGCGGGATGCTTCTTTTGGAGTGCTTTCCACCGGGATCCCGCTGGTAGCGAGCCCGACATGCCCGGGCTGCCCGGACATTTAGCAAAGCCCTCCCACAGAAAGAGAGACGCACATGAGAAGTACCAGCACGCCCGAAATCTCCAGCCACGAGGCCCAGGCCCACGCACAGCGAGTCGCACGCACCGGCATGATCGCCGCCGCCTATGCCGCGCTCACCCTCGCCGCGCTGACGCTGCTCGGCAGTCTTGCCTGGGGGCCCGTTCAGTTCCGCGTCTCCGAGGCCCTCTGCGTCCTGGCGCTCTTCACGGCAGACGCCGTCCCCGGCCTGGCCCTGGGCTGTGCCATCGCCAACCTCGCAAACATCGTGATCTCCGGCACGGGCATGCTCGGCATGCTCGACGTGGTCTTCGGCACGCTCGCCACGGCGCTCGGCGCGTACTTCACCTGGCGCAACCGCCGCAGGCCCGCCCTCGCGCTTCTTGGCCCGGTGCTTGCCAACGCCCTCATCGTGCCGGCGTACCTGCCGCTTCTTCTGCAGGGGATTGGCTTCTACACCATTCCCTTCACCAACATTGCCCTCGACGGCGCCTACCCCGCCATGTACGCCTTTGGCCTCATCGCCACCGGCGTGGGCGAGGCCGTGGTCATGTACGCGCTCGGTCTGCCCCTGGCGCGCGCCCTCTCCCGCACCTCGCTCCCCAGGACGCTGGGCGCGGGCGAGCAGGAAGGCAGGTAGGAGGAGCCCTTGAACCCCGTCGTCGTCATCCCCTCGTACTGGGCGCAGGGCGAGAAGCCCGGCGCCCTGGGAGAGCGCGGCGTCTATGACTACACCACGCGCATCGACCGCCCCCTTCCCGAGCTCGAGACCTGCCTCTCCTCGCTCGAGCAGGTGCGCGGCGTCCTTCGCGTCATCGTTCTCGTGGTGGCGCCGCCCTCGTGCGAGGAGTCGGCTCGCGCCCGCGTGAACAGCATCTGCCGGGCCCATGCAGACCTCAACCCCCTTGTCATCGGGGCCCAGGAGGCGTCCCACGTCGAGCATGCCGTGGCCCGCATGGCACACCACATCGCCGGCGAGACGGTCTCGCTGCGCGGCTACGGCGCCATCAGGAACATGGGGCTTGCCGTGGCGGCCGTGCTCGGCCACGACGTCGTGGTGTTTCTCGATGACGACGAGGTGGTCCTCGACAGCGACTTCCTCATCAAGGCCGTCTGGGGACTTGGCTCGCTCACCCGTCAGAACCTGCAGATCCTTGCAAAGAGCGGCTTCTTTGTCGACGAGAACGACTCCCCGTACGCCGAGCCCACCAAGGAGTGGAGCGAGAAGTACTGGTCAAAGGCAACGGAGTTCAACAAGGTCATGGAGCGGGCCCAGAGCGCCTCGACGCGCATCACGCGCTCGAACCACCTCTGCGGAGGGTGCTGCTCCCTTCACGCCGCCGCCTTCACGCGCGTGCCCTTTGACCCCTACATCACACGGGGCGAGGACCTCGACTACGTCCTCAACCTGCGCGCCCACGGGCTTGACGTCTGGTTTGACCGCGAGTGGTTCGTCCGTGCGCAGACGCCCGAGGAGCCCGCGCCCGTGCCGTCCACGTTCATGCAGGACGTCTATCGCTGGCTCTACGAGTACCGCAAGCTCGACGCCATGAACGCGCGGCGCGACCTGCGCACCATTACGCCCGAGTCCCTCATGCCCTATCCGGCGCCCTGGCTCTGCTCGGACGTGCGCAAGCGCGTCTTCCAGACCGCGCTGCGCCGCCTCATCGCCGGGCCGGACCGCCTCGCCTACCTGAGCATCCTCACGAAGGGGCGCTACGAGGCGGACAAGTTTGCCAAGCTCGCAAGCTCGCGATACCTCTCGTTTGCGATGGTGTGGCCGAGCATCGCCTCTGCCCTCTGGGAGGACCGCTTCCTGCAGAACGCCATCCTCACAACGGGGGAGGTCAGCGGACCGCTCTCCGCCGAGATGCGCGCCGCCCGCCAGCTCCGGGACGAGCTTGCCGACACGGGGTCCCTCCCCGTGGTGGGAGAAGACCTATGAGCCATCGCGGAAAGCGCTTCTACGCCGATCTTATCTCGCTGCTCCTCCTGCTCTGCGCCGCGGTTCTCGCCGCCGCCCTTGCCTGGAGCGTGAGCGACGGCCTTGTCCTCACGGCGATGCTGGTTGGCTGCGGGCTTGCCATGATCATCGTCATGAGCGGCGCCATCAGCCTCTCGCCCGAGGACACGCGCGCCGAGTCCACGGAGCGCACGCTCCGCGTTGCCACGAACACCCTGAGCCACCTGCGCGGCGGCCTCACCGTGGAGAACGCGCGAGCCATCTGCGCGCTCCTGCTCCCCGAGACGAGTGCTGAGGGCATAGCCATCACGGACACCAAGACGGTCCTTGCCTACGAGGGCACGCTCGAGACCCCCTTCGGGGCCGGGACGGCCAACGCCAAGCCCACGCTCGAGGTGCTCGAGAGCAAGCGCATGGAGACCTTCGTCTCCGTCGACCAGGAGAGCCAGGACGTCAGGCGCTTCTCGATAGGGGCGCGCCGCGCGGGGCACGCCTTTGGCATCATCGTCCCCCTCATCGTCCAGGACAGCGCCGTGGGCACGATCAAGTTCTACTACCGGCGTGACCTCGACATAGACCGCACGCAGCTCGCCATTGCCGAGGGGCTGGGGACGCTGCTCTCCACCCAGCTCTCCTCCTACGAGCTGGACCGCCAGGCAGAGCTTGCCGCACGCGCGGAGATCAAGGCCCTCCAGGCGCAGATCAACCCGCACTTCCTCTTCAACACCCTCAACACCATCGCCTCGTTCACGCGCACCAACCCCACGAAGGCGCGCGACCTTCTCCGCGAGTTCTCCATGTTCTATCGCCGCACGCTCGAGAGCTCCGAGAAGACCCTCATCACGCTCTCGCAGGAGCTCGAGCAGACGCGCCGCTACCTCAAGATCGAGAAGGCCCGCTTTGGTGAGGACCGCATCGTGGAGAGCGAGCACGTCGAGGAGGGCTGCGCCGAGCTCCCCGTCCCGAGCTTCCTGGTTCAGCCAATCGTTGAGAACGCCGTGCGCCACGCCATGCGCGACGAGGGTGCTCTTCATGTTGACGTACAGGTTGCAAGCGACGGTGATGATATTCTTATTGCTGTTGCCGACGACGGGCTTGGCATGGACAAGGCCGTCGCCGACCGTCTGCTCGCCAGCGCCACGGAGGTACGCGATCCCGAGGGCGGCGCCTCGCGCGGGGCCGGCATGGCACTGCGCAACGTCGCCGAGCGCGTCGAGCGCTTCTTTGGCGTTGGGTCGGGGGTCGAGATCGTCTCGAAGCCCGGCGAGGGCACGTGCGTGACGCTCAGGCTCGCCAACGCCCGAGCGCGGCTCACGGGGCTCGGCGACCGAAGATAGGTTAGGAACTGGACTGGGCCCAGGCCCATGGTGGAACAAAAGGGGAAGACATGCGTGCGATGATCGTAGACGACGAGGCCCCGGCGCGCTCCGAGCTGAGGTACCTGCTCGAGGAGACGGGTAGGATCGACGACATCATGGAGGCCTCCAGCGCCCGCGAGGCCGTGGAGAAGCTCATGGAGGGCAAGGCGGACGTCATGTTCCTCGACATCCAGATGCCCAAGACCTCCGGCATGCAGCTCGCCGAGGCGCTCCACCGCCTGAAGAACCCGCCCGCCGTTGTCTTTGTGACCGCCTACAGCGAGTACGCCCTCGAGGCCTTTGAGGTGGACGCCATCGACTACCTCATGAAGCCCGTGGACCCCGAGCGCCTCAACCAGGCCCTCGACAAGGTGCAGACGCGCATCAAGCCGCAGCCGCAGAGCCACTCCTCCGTGGAGCGCATCCCCGTGGTCAAGAGCGGGCGCAAGGTCCTCGTCCCCATCGACCAGATCCGCTACATCGAGGCCAAGGACGACTACTCCTGCATCTACACGGACAACGACCGCTTCCTCTCCACGATCTCGCTCGCCAAGCTCGAACAGAAGCTCGCCCCGCACGGCTTCTTCCGCGTGCACCGCGGCTACATCGTGAACCTCGAGTACGTCGAGGACGTCGAGGTCATCTCCTCCGGCATCCTGCAGCTCGGCGTCAACGGCATCGAGGGCAAGAAGATCTCGGTCTCGAGGCGACGCGTGGTGGCCCTCAAGCGTGCGCTCGGCCTCTAGGGGGACGCGTGGCAACGAGGTACGACATCATCTCGGACACGCACGGCTACCTCTCGCCCGCCCTTCTCGCCGAGCTTGCGGGGGCCGACGTCATCGTGCACGCGGGGGACATCTGCTCCCCGAGGGACTACCAGACCCTCTGCGACATCGCGCGCGTCCACATGTGCCTTGGGAACAACGACTGGTCCTATGACTACGGTCCCACCGTGAAGGACCGCAAGATCTTCGTGGGCAGCGGGCTCAAGTGGCAGGTCACGCACTATCGCAAGCGCCTCAACCTTGCGATGAGCGACATCGCCATCTTTGGTCACACGCACACGCCCGTCATCGAGCGCGACGAGTGGACGGGGACGCTCGTGATGAACCCGGGCAGCCCCTCGAGCCCGCGCCGCTCAAGGCCGTCCATGGGCCGAATCATCGTGGAGAACGGCGAGGTCATCGAGGCTAAGATCATCACGCTGGGCTAGCGCGGGGCGGTCGCAGCGACGGCGTGCGGGCTAACGCGGGGCGCGGGGCGCATCCACCGCCACAAAGAGCGGCGCCACGCACTTCACGTAGAAGATCAGCCACACGAGCGAGACGCAAAATCCCGCCAGCACGTCGGAGGCGTAGTGAACGCCCAGGTAGATGCGGCTGATTCCCACCATCGCAATCACCAGTCCAAAGACGACGCACCACACGATGCGCATGACGTCCTTGCGGTGATAGCGCCAGACCATCCAGATGAGCAGGCCAAAGAACGCCATGGAGACCATGGAGTGACCCGAGGGAAAGCTGTACCCCGTCTCGGAGATGAGGCGAAACCCGTCCGGTCGCGGGCGCTGGACAATGGCCTTGAGCACGGTGTTGAGCACCACCACGCACACGAGGTTCACCGCCACGCACCAGCCCGGCGCCTTGCCGGGGGCAAGCGCGGCAATAACGGCGGCAAGCACCGCGAGCACGACCACCGAGGCAAGCGACGTGAAGGCCTCCATGAAGGGCGTGAGCGCATCCGAGCGCAGGCGCTCCACGATGAGCTCGTAGGCAAGCGTGTCCAGGCGCATAATCTCGCCGGAGGCAACCTCGCCGAGCAGCCACACAAAGACGAGCGCCGCGGCGAGAAGCACGATGGTCTTCAGGTTCTTGCGACAAAGGCCCAGGGCGTCGCGACCGATCTCGCGAGCGCCCTGGGCAAGCTCAGAGCCTCTCGACATGCCTAGAGGTTGGCCTCGAGCTCGGCCACGAGCGCGGGCTTGGGCATGTTGCCCACGATGGTGTGGGCGGGCTTTCCGCCCTTGAAGAGGATGAGGGTGGGAATGGAGACAATCCGGAAGCGCGTGGCCAGGTCGGCCTCCTCGTCCACGTTGCACTTGTAGACAACGAGCTTATCGGCCATCTCCTGCGAGATCTGGTCGACCACGGGCGCGAGGGCGCGGCACGGGCCGCACCATGACGCCCAGAAGTCCACCAGGACGGGCTTGTCGGAGCCAGCGATGACGGAGTCAAATTCCGCCGTGGAAATTGCCTGAGCCATGGGAACCTCCCCTGTAGGTTTTTTCACTTGTTTGGGTTATGCCCGATTTACACTGATTCAAGACACGGGCCCGGCGCGACTCTTGCGCCGCAAGAAGGGAGAGGGCATGGCATCCGAGAGGGAGGCGCGCAGGCGCGCGTATCTGGACAAGACGGCAGCCGAGACCGACGGGCTCGCGGCGCGCGGGGCCATCTTTGGCGGCAATGCCTTCTCCGAGGTCCTTCTCGTCAAGGGCGAGCTCTCGGAGGCCGAGAAGGGCGGCGAGCCCCCGCTCTCCGGCGCGGACGGCAAGGCGCTCAGGGCCTCGCTCGACCGGCTGGGCTACGCGCCCGAGGACTGGGAGTGGGCCCTTACCGTCGACGCTGACGGCGAGCCCCTGGACGTCTCGCTCTTCCGGGAGACCGTCTGCGCACTCGACCCCGCAACGCTCGTCTGCTGCGACGAGGCCGCCGCAAACCTCGCGCGCGAGGCATACGCCGACGAGCTCGCGCTTCTCGACCGCCTTGAGGAGGCCATGCTGCTCCCCGGCGAGATCGCCCAGATTCTGGGAATGCGCGTGCTCAACCTCGGCGGCTTTGAGGCCGCGCTCGGCGACGCGCACGAGAAGCAGGTCATGTGGGCCCGCCTCAAGAAAATCGCGCCGCTCGGTGAGCCGTTCTAGACCGTTGCCGCCCCTCGGGTGACTCGCGGGTGCCGCACACGCTATCCTTAATGCATCTGTTGCAATCTCGGGGAAGGAGATTTGCCCATGTCCACCATTCCAGCACCGATCGACCCCACCAGCACCCCTGAGTGGGCGGCGCTCAAGGCGCACCACGACGAGCTTCTCGCCAGCGGCTTCAGCCTCAAGGACGCCTTCGCCGCCGACCCCGACCGCGTGGCCAAGCTCTCCTTCGAGACCGAGGACCTGCACTTCGACCTCTCCAAGAACCTCGTGGACGACAAGACCATCGAGCTTCTCTGCAACCTCGCCCGCGCCATGGGCATCGAGGAGCGCCGCGACGCCATGTACTCCGGCGCCCACATCAACACCACCGAGGACCGTGCCGTCCTGCACACGGCGCTGCGCCGCCCGGCCTCCGAGGCCGGCACCGTCTTTGACGGCGAGCAGGACTGCGTGGCCGACGTCCGCGAGGTCATCGACCGCATGTACGCCTTTGCCGAGCGCGTGCGCTCCGGCGAGTGGAAGGGCGTCACGGGCAAGCGCATCGAGCACGTCATGTCCATCGGCATCGGCGGCTCCGACCTCGGTCCGGTCATGGTCTACGAGGCCCTCAAGCCCATGGCAGACGCCGGCATCGACTGCCGCTTCGTCTCCAACATCGACC
>CASEGE010000314.1 GCA_949287335.1 uncultured Olsenella sp.
CCTGCGGGGCGGTCGGCGCCACCCTCCCCGACCTCGACGTGAGGGACACCGCTCACCCGTGGCGCGAGCGAATCGTCCGCACGGGCGCCGCGGCGCTTCTCGCTGGCGCGGCGCTGCTCGACGCGGCAAACGGGGGCGCCGTCCTGCACGAGGCTATCGCACACGGCCTTGGCCCGCTCGCGGTGGGGCTCGTCGCCCTCGCGGGGCTCATCTGCGCCGCCCGACTCTCGACCCACCGGGGCTTCTCGCACTCCCTGCTCGCGCTTGCGGGATGCGCGGGGGCAACCTACCTGGTCTGCCCGCCGCTTGCGCCGTACGCGGCCCTGGGATTTGCCACGCACCTCGCACTCGATGCGCTCACCTACCGCGGCCTGCGGCTCTTCTGGCCGCTGCGCCGAGGTCTCAGCCTCAGACTCTGCCACACGGGCGGGGTCGTGGACGCGTGCTGCCTGGCCGCGGCAACGCTCACCATCATCCTCACGGTAACAAGCGCGGTCCTCGCATAGGACGCGGGCGCCCCGCAGGTAGAGAGGACCCGAGCGCACTGAACCGCTCAGAGGATGCCCATCGAGGGCAAGGAGCGCGAGATGACCGTCTGCGCGGCGTGGCTCGCTCGCCGCAAAAACGACCTGCTCGACGTCTTTCTCGATGAGTTTCTGCTCGTTGACGGGTAGAAGGCTACGCCTCCGCGCGCACGCCGAGCTCGCGGCAGAGAATCCGCGCCGCCGCCCCGGCCGCCAGCGCGCAGTGGTCCTGGCACTGGGAGACGCGCTCCTCGCCCCACCACTCCATGCCCCGCGTGAGCACACGGCAGCAGGTCACGTGCTTGGCGGTGCCATCGCGGAAGGCGTCGTGCAACTCTGCCGCAAGGGGCTTGGTGCGCTCCTTGGTTTGCATCATGAGGCCGAGAAACGCCACGGCACCGGCGAGCGCACCGCAGATGCAGCCCGAGCCGCCCACGCCTGCGCCCATGCCGGCGCCCATCGCCACGATGGAGCGCGGGTAGTCCGGCTCAAAGGCATCGTAGAGCGCAGCGATCACGGACTCGCCGCAGTTCATGTGGTCTGGGCCCGGGTGGTTGTTAGCCCTGGCAGCGGCCTCAACGGCACCGATGCTCACGCTGTCTGTCATGGTCTCTCCCTCGTGTAGAAGTCCCGCCCATTCTAGCAGGGTTTTCTCGGCCGGATGGCCAGCCCGGCGCTCTTCTCGTGCCCCCGCCCCGGGCTGAGCGAACGCCCCGCCCCTCGGCCTGAGTGGGCAAGTTGTGCGACACAAGCGGAGGGAGACGGAGAGGGGCAAGGAGGCCCGGGTCCGGATGCAGGGCCATCGCAGCAAAATGCGGGGCGAGAAGAACCGCTAGGATAGGGGTATCCAATGACGGGAGACGACCATGAAGATCTTTGCCTACGCCCTGCGACCCTACGATGAGCTTCCCTGCCTCGACGCCCTGAGTCGCGAGCTGGTCTTTGACTACGACTGGACGCCCGACTACCCCACCCTCGAGAACGCGGGGCTCGCCGCCGGGGCCGATGGCATCTGCATCATCACAAACCCCATGTCGCGCGAGCTCCTCACCCGCTACCGCGACCTTGGGACAAGGGGGCTCGCCACGCGCTCCATCGGCTACGAGCACATTGACATGACAGCCGCCCGCGACCTTGGCATACGCGTGGCACACGCCGCGTACCCGCCCGAGGGGGTGGCCGACTTCACGATCATGCTCATGCTGATGGCGCTGCGAAAAGTCAAGCTCTTCATGGCACACGCGTCCGTCCAGAACTTTGACCTCGAGGGCAAGATCGGCCGAGACCTCTCAAGCTGCACGGTGGGCGTGGTGGGCACGGGCGCGATCGGTGCCTGCGTGGTGCACCACCTCCAAGGCTTTGGGTGCCGTATCCTCGCCAGCGACCCCGTCGAGAAGGACGAGCTGCGCGACCTTGCCACCTACGTGAGCCTTTCCGAGCTCCTTGCCTCGTCTGACGTGGTGACGCTGCACGCACCGGGGCTCCCCGAGAACCACCACATGATCGGTGCGGAGGAGCTTGCCGCCATGCGGCACGGGGCCATCCTCGTCAACGCGGCGCGCGGGAGCCTCGTGGACACCGAGGCGCTTCTCGACGCGCTCGAGTCCGGGCACCTGGGAGGCGCCGCGCTCGACACCATCGAGCACGAGCAGAACCTCTACTACCTCAACCGGAGCCTCGACGTGCTCCCCAATCGGGACCGCGCGGCACTCTCGGCGCTGCCCAACGTAATCGTCTCCCCGCACATGGCGTTCTACACCGAGGAGGACGTCCACGACATGGTGAGGAGCAACGTCGAAGCGCTTCTCGCCTTTGCCGCGGGCGTCGAGACGCCCTTCGAGGTACGCTGACGGGGTGACGTTTCGCGCAGCGCTTCCATGACGTGAAAAGCGGTCCTCTGTGCCGGTCGCGCCGGCTGCCTGCCGAGAAATACGGCCCGCTGTACCGGTTGCCCGGGGCGCCTGCCGAGAAATGACGCCCGCTGTACCAGTCGTGCCGACTTCCCATCGGAAAAACCGGCCCTCTGTACCGGTTCTCGGGATTAGTTGCCGAGAAAACCTGCCCGCTGTACCGGTGCCTGTCCCCACACCGTCCCACCTAAGGTACACGTGGCGCGATTTCTCGGCATAGCGTGGTACAAGGGGCCGGTTTTCTCGGCATGAACTCATCTGAGCTGGTACAGGAGGCAGCATTTCCCGGCGCCACTTTCTGAGAGTTGGTACAGACGGCGGCATTTCTCGCGCCGTTTTCAAGATGTTGGTACAGCGGGCGGGTTTTCTCGGCGGGCAGCCAGGGCAGCCGGTACGGCGGGCGGCATTTCGCGGCGGGCAGCCGGGGCAGCCGGTGCAGGGGGCGGATTTTCGCGTCAAACGCGTCGGCGAGAAGAGAAGGGCTACTCCGCGGACTCCTTCTCGTCCTTCTCGGCCTTCTCCGCCTTTGCTGCTGCAGATGCCGCGCCCGCCGCGCGACGGTTGCGCTGCTCGATCTCCTCGGCGGTGAGCACGTCCTCGATGCGCAGGTTCACGCCCGCCACCTCGAGGCCGGTCATACCCGTGACCTGCTTGACCACGGCACGCTTGACGTCCTCGAAGACCTGCGGGGCATACGCGCCGTACTCGATGAGCACGGAGATGTTCACGCGCACCGCGCTCTCGGGGGTCACCTCGACGGTCACGCCCTTGGTGGAGTCGCTCGCGCCAAAGGCGTCCTGGACGCGGTTGAACCAGTTGCCCTTCATGCCCACGACGCCCGGCACCTCGCGCATGGCGATGGCCACGATCTTCTCGATGACGCCATTGGAGAAGGTGAGCGAGTCCTCGGAGTCAACGTCCTCCTCATCGGTCAGGGCCTCGATGTCCTGAGGGGCCTCCTCGATGTCCTGGGCACCCTCCTCAGCCTCGACAAGGGCGGTCTCCTCGGTCTCCTCTACGGACGCCGCGCTCTCGGCTGCCGTCTCAACGGTGGTGCTCTCGATGGTGTTCTCGGTGTCGCTCATCTCTCGCTCCTCGCTTCCCGGCCGCCAACGGGCGGCACCACGCGTACGTCGTCTACTGGTTGTTCCTGATGAAGATGTGGCGCAGCGTGTTCACGATCTTGGGATCGCCGTCCAGCACCTGGCCCACGGCCACGCCCGCGACCACGAGCACGGCGATGACGAGCGTCCTCCAGGGCCCGATCGCAAAGAACACCACGGCGGCAACGAGCCCGATGACGCCGCCCCAAAACGCCTTCTCATGACCCGGGAACGTCCTTTTCACCCACGCGGACACGCAGTTTGCGCCCGTGCGCACGGCGTCACCGGCACCCATGCCCTCGGGAGCCGCCTGAGGGGCGCCCCCCTGCTCGGGCCGCTCGTCCTTCTCCTCCAGCTCAATCCTGGGCTTGGGGGTCTTCTCGTCTGCCATGAGGTTCTACGCCTCCTTAGGGGTCTCGCGGGGAAGGCCCATCGAGACCGTAATCTCGCTCGTGGAATCGGGGGTCGGGCGCCCCTCGGCCGCGGAGCCCGCGGCCTGGCCCGCCTCGGCGTCCTCGTCGGAGGAGGCCACCTTCACGGACTCCGGCTCGATGAACTCGAGGCTCACGTCCTCGACCTTGTCGCCGCAGACCGCGGCGAGCCCGTCGATGAGCTCCTCGTGCAGCTCGGCGCCCTTGAGCACCACGTCCACCGTCTCGTGCGGGAGCACGCGCACGTGCACGCGGATGTGGCCGCGCGGCTTGGCGTCAACGCGAACGCGCGCGGCGGTGCAGGTGCCGTCGGCCTCCACGATGTGCGAGGCCTGCGCCGCGATGGCGTCGCGCGTGACCGAGATGATGCCGCCGTCAACGGTGGCAATCTCGACGGTGCGGACCGTGCGGCGCGAGAAGAGCGCGCGGCAGAGCAGCACGAGCATGCCGAGGGCGCTGATCGCCAGGCAGACCAGGACGGCTATGACATAGGGCTCCAGGTTAAGGAGCGCGGAGGCCTCCTTGGTCCACGGCCCAAACCAGGTAAGCGCAAAGGCAGCGAGCGTCAGAGCGTTAGCCAGGACAAAGACGACCATGCACAGGCGCTTGAGTCCACTCATGCAAATCTCCCATCGTGCGACGGTTCCATAACGTCACGTACCCTAGGATACCCCTTGCCCCGGACGAGAAACCCGACGGCCCCCAGTTCGTCGGCGGCCGTTGGGTCCCAGGGCGAGACGCGCAAAGAGGATGCCGAGCACGGCCGAGCTCACGGAGGCAAGAAGGATCGCGCACTTTGCCGCCACCATCTCCTCGGGCGTCGCGAAGGCAAGGCCCGTGATGAGGATGGACATGGTGAACCCGATGCCGCCCATGATGCCGACGGTTATGACCTGACCCCAGCCCATTCCCCTCGGCAGCCGCGCAAAGCCCAGCCGCACGAGCAGATAGGTCACGAGGATGATCCCAAGCGGCTTGCCCACGACGGCGCCAAAGTAGACACCGTGGGCAACCGGGCTGGCGAGAAGCGCACCGAAGTTCTCGCCCACCAGGTGGAGCTCCGCGTTCACAAAGGCAAAGAGCGGCAGCACGCCGAAGTTCACGAACGTGGTGACGTAGCGCTCGGTGCGCTGGAGGGGCGGCGTGACGTGATGCATCACGCGCTCCACGCGCCAGGCACCCTCGGTGAAGTCGTGCTGGCCGAGGACGTGGTGCTCGTCGTCATAGGTGTCGTCGAGATCGTGCGCGCGGTGCTCGAGCCAGTCCCCCAGCTCGGTGAGCCGGACGTCCGAGCGGCTGGGCAGCGCGAAGGCGAGGATGACGCCCGCGAGCGTGGCGTGGATGCCCGAGTTGAACATGCACGCCCACAGGACCAGGCCAACCGCGGCGTAGGGACCTACGGAGTAGACGCGGGCCCGGTTGAGGGCGGCGAGCACGCCCACAAGGACCAGGGACGCAACGCACCAGGGAATGTTGGGCACCTGCCCGTAGAAGAGGGCTATGACCACGATGGCGAGGATGTCGTCGGCAATGGCGAGCGTCTGGAAGAAGACCTTGGTCGCCGGCGAGATGCGCTCCCCCAGAAGCGAGACCACGCCAAGCGCAAAGGCAATGTCGGTGGCGATGGGGACCGCCCAGCCCCCCGCCGGCCCTCCCTCAAAGAGGTTGAGCGCCACGTAGATGAGCGCGGGCGCGCAGACCCCGCCCACCGCGGCGAGCATGGGGAGCATCGCCTGGCGAGGGCGCCTCAGCTGGCCCACGGTCATCTCGTACTTGAGCTCGATGCCCACGAGCAGGAAGAAGACGGCCATGAGGAAGTCGTTCACGAACTGCTCCACGGTGAGCGAGACCGTCAGGCGTCCCACCCCCACCTCGAGCGGCAGCGCGAGCAGGTACTCTATCCCCTCGTAGAGCGGGGTGTTTGCCACCACCAGGGCGAGAAGCGCGGCGGCAACCATGACGGCGGCGGCAACGGTGGAGCTGCCCGTCACGGACCGAAGCGCGCTCTTTCGCTCAAGACGCCGGACGACCGCGGGCTCCCGGTAGATGCTCGGGCGCGTCATCGCCGGCTCGCCGCCTCGGCACCGAGAAGAAGCGTCTGCTCGACGCAGACCTTGTCGGCAAGCGCCTCCGTGGCGGCCTGGAGCAGCCAGGCAAGCTCCGGGTCGGCCGGCGCGCCGGAGCGGTCGACCAGCACGAGGCGCGGGATGGGCTCGGCCTCGCCGTCCTTCTCGCCCTGAGAGAAGCGCTGCGCGAGCGCGGCCTCGAGCGCGGCGCATGAGCTGTCGTAGAGGGCCTCGAGGTCAAGCTCGGAGGTCCAGATGAGGGCCGCGAGCTGGCTCACCTGCGCGATGGTGAAGACGCGCTTGAGGGCGCAGACAAAGAGCAGCGAGGCCACGTGCCTGCGCGTGTAGCGCTTCTTGTGCGGGGCGGGAATGACCCCCTGCTTGACGTAGTTGTTGACCATCGAGCCCGTCACGAGCGTCTCACCGGGCAGCTGCATGAACTCCAGCTCCTGGGAGACGAGGGTGAGCAGCTGGTCGAGGTAGAGCTCGATCTTGGGCATCTCTCGGATGCGGGAGATGTGCACCGCCCTCATGCGCTCCGCGAGAGCCTCGCGCTGGTTGGGGCTCACGCGCGTCGTCACAATTGCCTTGACCTTCTCAGCCATACCGCCCATCTCCGATATTTCTCCAGAAACGGATTATCTAGTATTCAAAACTATGTGAGAGGACTATAGTCTAGGCACCATGATACCGACCGTGATGCCACGCGTCACGTCGCGAGGGGGAAACCTATGAACGAGCAGCGCATCGTTGTCATAACCGACTCCGGCACGGACACGCCCGCCGACTTCGTGGCTGCCCACGACATACGGGTGGTCCCGCTGCGCATCAACTACTCAGACGGCTCCACGTACGAGAACGGCGTGGACATCACCGCCGAGGAGGTCGTGGAGCGCTTTGCCGAGGAGATTCCCACCACGTCCCTCCCCTCCCCGATGAAGATCCGCGAGACCTTCGAGCGGGCAAAGCGCGACGGCTACAAGGGGGCCGTCGTCGTGACCATCTCCTCGGGGCTCTCTGCCACCTTTGAGACCATCGGCATGGTGGCGCGCCAGATGGAGGACTTCCCCGTCGTCATGGTGGACACCAAGAGCATCGGCATCGCGGCGGGCTTCGTGGTCATGGAGGCGGTGCGCCAGATCGAGGCGGGCATGCCGCTCGAGAGCCTGGGCAGCGTCCTTGCGGCAGTGAGCGAGCGCGTGCGCGTGTTCTTCTCGGTCCAGAAGCTCGACTTCCTGCGCAAGGGAGGCCGCATCAGCGAGGCGGTCTACCGCGTGGGCTCGGTGCTCAACATCAAGCCCGTCCTCACCTGCAGCCCCGAGGGCAAATACGTCATCGAGAAGAAGGCCCGCGGGTGGCAGCGCGCGCTCGACACGCAGATCGCGCTCGTGGCCGAGCAGGCCGCGCGCTGGCAGAAGGTGCGCCTGGCCGTCTGCACGTACGACCCGCACATGCGAGAAGAGCTGGTGCCGCGTCTGCGCGAGCGCATCGGCAACGCGGTGGAGATCCTTCAGACCGGCCTCTCCGCCGACCTTCTCGTCCACACCGGCCCCACCCTCGTGGGCATGGGAGTCATGGGGCTGTAGCTCCGCCTCACCCTATCCGTCCGGCGCAGGCCGGCGGCAACATCCGGCGCTCGGACAGTCCTCGCCGCAAAGGGCGCGGCTGCGGAACTCGCGGCGGACGTTGCCGCCGGCCTGTGCCTACTCGTTTGGGGCAGAGGCGTCTGCACGCGCGCCTCGACCGCCCCCGGCGAGAGGGGACAAGGTCCGCCGCGAGTTCTTGCCGAGCGTTCTTCTCGGCAAGCTGTCTGAGCGCCGGACCTTGTCCCCTCTCGCCGGGTGCGGGCAGGTTGGCTACAGCGCTGCCACCATGTGCTCGACGATCCTTGCGCAGCGCTCGGCCGAGGCTCGCTCGAAGGTAGCGTAGTCCATGGCCTGGCCTTCGGTACCGGGCTTGTCCGAGATGGCACGCACCACGACGAAGGGGACGCCGTTGGCCTCGGCCGCCTGGGCGATGGCGGCGCCCTCCATCTCGCAGCAGAGCGCGCCGAAGGCGTCCACGATGCGGCGGCGCGTCTGCTCGCGGCACACAAACTGGTCGCCTGAGGCCACGCGGCCGGCAATCACGTGCACCTCGGGAGCGGCCTCGGCGGCAGCCGCGAGCGCCGCATCGCGCAGGGCATCGTCCGCGACAAACTCCACGCGCTCGCGACCCGGGATGAGGCCGGGCTCGTAACCGAGCTCCTCGACCTCAAAGTCGTGCTGGACACAATCCGTGGAGACCACAAGATCACCGATGTCCAGGCGCTCCGGGTCGAGCGAGCCCGCAATCCCCGTGTTGATGAGGTGCGTGCAGCCAAAGTGGTCTGCCAGGACCTGTGCGCAGATGCCGGCGTTCACCTTGCCCACACCGCACTTGACCACCACCACGTCCTTCTCGCCAAGGAGGCCGGAGCAGTAGTCCGTACCAGCCACGTGCTCCGAGCGCGCGTTCGCAAGCTCGGCCTTGAGGTGCTCGACCTCCACGTCCATGGCGCCGATGATTCCGATCTTCATGCGTGTCCCCTAGTTCTCCGGATAGACGAGGTGCGCCTCGTCGATGTTCTCCAGCGTGTCCGCAACGTAGCGGCGCGCCCACCAGCGAGCCTGCGCGAGGTCCGCGTCGTGCCAGTTGCCGCACTCCTCCGGACGAGCGCCCGGAATCTCCCCCTCGAAGTCGCGGATGAACTCAAAGGTCTCCCTAACGAGCGGAGCCACCTCGGCAGACGTATGCTCCCCAAAGAGGATGAGGTAGAAGCCCGTGCGACATCCCATCGGGCCAAAGTAGACCACGCGGTCTTGCCACTCGGGGCTGTTGCGCAGGTAGGTGGCGCCCAGGTGCTCGATGGCGTGGACGGCGGCGGTATCCATCACCGGCTCGCGGTTAGGTGCGGTAAGGCGCAGGTCAAAGGTGGTGACCACGGCTCCCGTGGCCGGGTCCGCGTCCACGCGGCTCACGTACACGCCCGGCTCGAGCGTGAGGTGGTTGACGGTGAAGCTGGCGATCTTCTCCATGGGGCCTCCCGAGTTCACGGTTTTTCTCGCCACCCAGTGTAGCCGCTCGGCAGCACCCGCG
>CASEGE010000315.1 GCA_949287335.1 uncultured Olsenella sp.
CGCGGGTGCGGGCATCCTGCTCTCGCGCGTGGTCAACGAGGCCATGAAGGCAGGGCTCTCGGGCCTTGAGTGCTGCGTGGGCATCCCCGGCACCTTTGGCGGCGCCCTCTCCATGGACGCCGGCACGCGCCGCGAGTGGATTGGCAACCTCGTCCAGGACCTCGTGGTGCTGCGCCCCGGCGAGGGCATGCACCGCTACGCGGGCTCCGATATCGAATGGGGCTATCGCGGCACCACGCTGCCCACCTCCGAGATCATCCTCGAGGCAACCCTCGCGCTTAGGGCGGGGGAGCGCGACGCCATCACGCGCGACATGGACGAGCGTCTCCGTGCCCGTCGCGAGTCCCAGCCCCTCTCAAAGCCGAGCTGCGGCTCGGTCTTTCGCAACCCGCCGGAGCGCTCCGTCGGCCTGCTCATCCAGTCGTGCGGGCTCGCCGGCGCCCGGCAGGGGGGAGCGGAGATCTCCTCTCAGCACTGCAACTTCATCCTCAACCGCGGCGACGCCACGGCCAGCGACGTCCTCGCCCTCATCCAGCGCGCGCACGACGCGGTGCTCCAGCGCTACGACATCGACCTCACCTGCGAGGTCAAGCTCCTCGGCTTCTAGGCGGCTCAGATGGCAAAGAACGAGACGAGGCGGCCCACGCCGCGCAAGAAGGTCAAGCCCGAGAAGGTCAAGGTCACGCCCTCTCGTCCCGAGAGACAGGCGCGCGCGCCCAAGCTGAAGCCGAGCCTCTCCCGTCCGTCCGCCCCCGCCCCGACCAAGAAGGCCGCAGGTCCCGCCCGCGGCTCGACGCCCGCCTTCCTCCAGCGCGGCGTTCAGGCGGTGCGCCGCCAGGGGACGCCTGCGCCTCGCCCCGACGACCCGCGCGAGCGGCGCCAGCGCCATCAGCGCGAGACCACCCTGCGCTTTGTGATCATCGGGGTCTGCGCGGTTCTCGGCGTTGCCCTCGCGCTTCTCATTGCCTACTTCGTGCTGCGCGACTCCTCCACCTTTGAGATCACCTCCGTTGAGGTGGAGCCCACCGAGCACGTCTCGCTGAGCGACATGCAGAGCCTGGCGCAGGTTCCCGCCGGCTCGACGCTGCTCAACGTCGACACCTCCCTCGTCGAGGAGTCCATCAAGAAGAACCCCTGGGTCTCGTCGGTCTCCTTCGAGCGGGTCTTCCCGCACACGCTCAAGATCACGGTCACCGAGCAGCGCGTGGACATGCTCGTGCTGATGAGCTCCGGCTCGGTGGCGTGGTATCTCGGCGACGCCGGCACCTGGATCCAGCCCACCAAGATCGAGGCGGCAGAGAACCAGTCGGTGGACGACGCCGCCCTCGTGCGCGCCCGCTCCGAGGGGTGCCTGCTCGTCATAGACGTCCCCTCCACGGTTGACCCCAAGGCGGGCTCCGTTGCAACCGACGACGTCATCCAGAGCGTCCAGGCCTTCAAGGAGGGCTTCTCCGAGGAGTTCTCCTCCAAGGTCGTGTGCTACTCTGCCGCCTCGACCGACGACATCTGGTGCATGCTCGACAACGGGGTGGCAATCTCCCTGGGGTCTGCCACGGACATCTCCGAGAAGGAGCGCATCGTCACCGAGTACCTCGAGCAGTACCCCAATACCGCGCTCTACATCGTGGTGCGCGTGGTGTCCAACCCCTCCGTCAGGACCATCGACTCCGAGACCGTTGAGTCGGGCGAGGACGTCTCGCTCTTCGACGGCCTCGACGAGGGCCTTGACACCATCGGGACCCAGACCACGGGCGAGAACCCCGAGACCACGCCCGTCGAGGGAACGGAGGTCGAGGGTTCCACCGGCGAGACCACCGGCGAGACGGGCAGCGGGACCACCGGAGAGGCGGGCGCGCCCTCCGAGGGCGGTGCCCCGCAGGATGAGGGTTCTGGCGTTCAGCCGGACGCCACGGGTGGCGTACCTGAGGGTTCCACCGATGGCACCACCACCGCCGACGGTTCCGTCACGGGTGAGTAGCGCCACCTCTGAGCTGGGAAGTTCACAATATCGTCAAACTGTTTGACGAGACACCCTCAAGTGTGCAAATATACGTCGCTTTATCCCAAGCGTCGGGCTTAACTTGACCTTTAGGGTTTTGCCTACGACGGGATGAGCGGAACTGCGTATCGGAAAGACGCTCTGAACGAAGCACGTAGGCACCTCGAGGAGGAAAACGATGATTAAGGACACCGATACCCTCAGCAACTATCTCGCCGTGATCAAGGTCGTTGGCGTGGGCGGCGGCGGAACCAACGCCGTGAACCGCATGATCGAGGAGGGCATCCGCGGTGTCGAGTTTGTCGCCGTCAACACCGACGCCCAGGCACTCGCCATCTCCGACGCCGACATCAAGGTCCACATCGGCACCGACATCACCAAGGGTCTCGGCGCCGGCGCCAACCCCGAGGTTGGCAAGGAGGCCGCCGAGGACACGCGTGACGAGATCAAGCAGGCCCTCGCGGGCGCCGACATGGTCTTCATCACCGCGGGCGAGGGTGGCGGCACCGGCACCGGCGCGGCTCCCGTCGTGGCCGACATCGCCAAGAACGACATCGGCGCCCTCACCGTGGGCGTTGTCACCAAGCCCTTCTCCTTCGAGGGCCGCAAGCGCTTCTCGTCCGCCCTCGAGGGCATCAAGAACCTCTCCGAGAACGTCGACACGCTCATCGTGATTCCCAACGACCGCCTGCTCGACCTCTCCGAGAAGAAGACCACCATGCTCGAGGCCTTCCGCATGGCCGACGACGTGCTGTGCCAGGGCACCCAGGGCATCACGGACCTCATCACCGTCCCGGGCCTCATCAACCTCGACTTCGCCGACGTCTGCACCATCATGAGGAACTCCGGCACCGCGATGATGGGCATCGGCACCGCCTCCGGCGACAACCGCGCCACCGACGCCGCCGAGGAGGCCATCTCCAGCCGCCTGCTCGAGGGCTCCATCGACGGCGCCACCCGCGTCCTGCTCTCCATCGCCGGCAACAAGGACCTCGGCATCCAGGAGATCAACGACGCCGCCGACCTCGTCGCCCAGAACGTCGACCCCGAGGCCACGATCATCTTCGGCACCGTGGTGGACGAGTCCCTCGGCGACCAGGTCCGCGTGACCGTCATCGCCACCGGCTACGACGACTCCAACGTGCAGCAGACGCTTCCGTCCATGACCATGCCGGTCTCCCGCCCCGAGCGCGACCGTCGCGGCTCCTCGAAGCAGTCCTCCATGCCCATCAACGTGAGCCGTCCGCAGTCCTCCTCGTCCTCCAACGACAAGGAGTTCGACATCCCCGACTTCCTCAAGCGCAGCCGACTCTAAATGCCCTCCCTCGAGAGACATCGTGTGGAAGGCGTGACCCTGCTCACCGACACGTGCGTCGGGGGCGGGGTCACCTTTGCGTTCACGGAGCGGACGGGCGGGGTCTCTAGGCCCCCGTTCGCCACGCTCAACCTCGGTTCCGCCTGCGGTGACGACGCCGCGTGCGTGGCCGAGAACCGCAGGCGCGTCCTGGCGGCGCTGGGGGCGGAGCCCCTTCTCGGCAGCCTCGTGAACCCCAAGCAGGTGCACGGGGACCACGTCGTCGTGGTTCGCTCCTCCGGCGCAGGTGACGTCGCCGCCGCGCAGGCCGAGGCCGCGCTCGGTGCCGACGCCGTCGTGTGCACGGCACCGGACGTGCCCGTGCTGCTCTGCTTTGCCGACTGCGTCCCGGTGGTGCTCGTCGCCCCTGGCGGCTTTGCCGTCATCCACTCCGGCTGGAGGGGCACGGTCGCGCGCATCGCGGCCAAGGCGGCGCGCGTCCTCTGCGAGGAGGCGTCCTGCGCCCCCGACGAGCTCGTCGCCTACGTGGGCCCGCACGTCCTCGCGCGGGACTACGAGGTCTCCGAGGAGCTCGCCGAGCGCTTCTCGGCGGAGTTTGGCGCAGGCGCGCTCTTCTCGCCGCGCCACCTCGACCTCTCGGCCTGCCTGGCCAGGACGTTCGAGGAGGCGGGGATCGATTCCGAGCGCGTTGCCTGGTGCGAGGACTCCACGGCATGCTCGACCGAGAGGTTCTTCTCGTATAGGGCCGAGAAGGGAAGCTGCGGCAGGCACGGCGCCGTCGCGCTCATGCGCGAGCGGGGCTGGGACAGGCCCGCGGACAGCAAACCCGCGGACAGCAACAAGGATGAGGGGGAGGCGAGGCTCTGATGGGAGCGGACGAGCGCTACGCGCGCTTCCTCCGCGAGCGTCGCGAGGAGATTCTGGGAAGGATCGCCGAGGCGGCGGCGCGCGCCGGGAGGGATTCGGACGAGATCGAGGCCATCGCCGTCTCAAAGACGGTGGGGCCCGACGAGGTCCTTCTCGCCCGTCGCGCGGGATGGCGCCTGTTTGGCGAGAACCGTCCGCAGGAGCTGGGAAGAAAGCTCGAGGCCCTCGGCCAGCTCCCGGAGATGGCGGACGCGCGCTTTGACATGATCGGCAACCTGCAGAAGAACAAGATCAACCAGGTGATCGGTCGCGTGGCGCTCATCCACTCCATCTCCTCGGCCCATCTCGCCGAGGCGGTGTCCTCCCGCAGCGCCCAGCGCGGGCTCGTCTCTAACGTCCTGCTCGAGGTGAACGTCTCGGGCGAGGCGTCGAAGTCGGGCTTTGCGCCGGACGAGCTGCGCGCGTGCGTCGAGGGCGTGGTCTCGCTCCCGGGCATCCGCGTGCTCGGCCTCATGACGATGGCGCCCGCCGGCAGCGCGGACGCCGCGCGCCGCACGTTCTCGGGCCTGCGCGAGCTTGCCGAGGAGCTTCGCGCGCGCACGGGCCTTGCGCTGGGGACGCTCTCGTGCGGCATGAGCGATGACTTTCAGATCGCGGTGGAGGAGGGCTCGACCCTCGTCCGCCTCGGAAGGTGCGTGTTCGACCAGGGCTATGCCCTGAGCTGACCCTGTCCGTGCCCTGGCCCCGCGCGCCTGCCGGGACCGGGCACGGGCAACATGACATGGTGTAGGTGCGGGCCCTGCGGGGCGCGCCGGACGAAGGAGAAGAGAAATGGGCTTCCTCGACACGATCAAGGAACGGCTCCGCGGCGTCTCGGGCGACGAGTACTACGAGGACGACTACTACGACGAGGACTACGAGGAGGACGGCTACTCCCGCGGCTCCTCCCGCCGTCGCGAGGCCGGCTCGAGCTCGCGCCTGCTGGGCACCACGCCGCGCCCCGAGGCTGAGAGCGTCTCGGTCTACACCCGCTCCGGCCGCCCCGTGAGCGTCGAGCGCACGCAGCAGACCGCGCCGATCTCGCCGCGCCCCTACGCGGGCGACGACGCCTACGACGACGCTCCCTCGCACGTGCCCACGCCCGGTGACCTCGGCCCGCGCACCATCTCCCGCGTGACCTCTGGCCAGCTCCCGCCCTACGTGCTCAAGCCTGTCTCCTATGACGACGTCCAGACCGTCGTGCGCCGCGTGCGCACCGGCCAGCCCGTGGTCATCGTCTTCCGCAACACCAACACCGAGACGGCCAAGCGCATCCTGGACTTCTGCTTCGGCTTCTCCTACGGTGCCGGCGGCGAGATCGAGGAGCTGGGCGACCGCGTCTTTGCGGTGCTCCCCGGCGGCGTCTCCCTCTCTCAGACCGACATCGACAAGCTCGTCGCCGACGGCGACCTCGAGCGCTAGGTGAGCGCCATGGCGCAGGGGGAGCTCGATCTCACGGTTGGCATCATCGGCGGCGGGTCCATGGGCGGCTCTATTGCCCGCGGGCTCGTCGCCTCCGGGACGCTCGAGGCGGCGCGCGTGCTCGTGGCCGACTCTGCCGCCGAGAAGCGCGACGAGCTCGCCGCGCTGGGCATGCGCACCTTCGAGGATGCCCCGGCGCTCGTGGACGCAGGCCCCGACGTGGTGGTTCTCGCGGTCAAGCCGCAGGTCCTCCCGGACGTGATGGAAAGCGTCTCGACGCGCCTTGCCGAGAAGTGCGTGATCTCCATCGCCGCGGGCGTGAGCCTCGCCACCATCGAGGGCGCCCTTCCCGGCGCCCGCGTGGTGCGCGTGATGCCCAACCTGCCGGTCCAGGTACGCTCCGGCGCCACGGCCGTCACGGGGGGCTCCCGCGCCACGCGCGAGGACGTGCGGCTGGCCTGCACGCTCTTCTCGGCGCTGGGCGCGGTGGCGGAGATGCGCGAGGACCAGCTCGACGTCTCCGGGGCCGTGGTGGGCACGGCGCCCGCGTTCTTCTCGCTCTTTGTGGACGCCCTCACGCGCGCAGCGGTGCTGCGCGGGCTTCCCGCCGCGTCCGCCCGCGAGCTCGTGGAGACCACGATGCGCGGCTGCGCGGAGCAGCTTCTGAATGAGGGGGTCCATCCGAGGGAATATATGGAGCGCGTGACCTCTCCCGGCGGAACGACGGCGGCGGCGCTCTTTGAGCTTGAGCCGGCGCTCATGGACGGGACGTACGCAGCCGTGGACGCCGCGCTCGCCCGGACCCGCGAGCTGGCCGGCGAGTAAGCGAGAAGAAAGGCTCCCCGAGTGCTCAACCTTGTCGTTTTGATTCAACGTCTGTTTAACATCTACGAGGTGCTCATCGTGGTGTGGTGCCTCATGTCCTGGATTCCCATGCGCGGCGGCGGCCTGCTCGACGACATCCGCGGCGCCATCGGCATTCTCGTCGAGCCCTATCTCGGGCTCTTCCGGAGGTTCATCCCGCCCCTGGGCGGCGTGGATTTCTCGCCAGTTGTGGCAATATTGGCACTTGGCATCATCGAGCGGTTGGTCTTCTCGCTTATTCTGTAGAATCTAATCTGGTACGGATGCGCGGACAGGTCCGCGTCCGCTTAGCGAAAGGGAAATAGAATGGCAATCACACCCGCAGACATCGAACAGCAGACCTTCTCTCCCTCCAAGCACGGCTATGACACCGAGGAGGTCGACGCCTTCCTCGAGCAGCTCTCCAGCGAGGTTGACGCGATGCTCCAGAAGATCGCGGACCTCA
>CASEGE010000316.1 GCA_949287335.1 uncultured Olsenella sp.
ACATCTCCGTCCTCGAGCGCAAGAAGGAGATCGGCATCCTGCGTGCCATCGGCGCCTCCAAGGGCAACGTCGCCAACGTCTTCAACGCGGAGACCTTCATCGAGGGCCTCATCTCCGGCGTCTTTGCCATCGCCGTGGTGGTGGCGGTGTCCGTGCCCGTGAACGCGTGGGTGCTGAGCGACTTTAACGTCCAGAACATCATGAGCCTGCCGTGGTCATCGGCGGCCATCCTCATCTGCATCTCGGTTGTGCTCACCCTTGTGGCGGGCCTCATCCCGAGCTCCGCCGCCAGCCGACGCGACCCGGTAGAGGCCCTGCGCAGCGAGTAGCGGCGGGTGGTCTTTGTGAGGGCGTTCGCCAAAGGCGTGGTGCGCAGCGTCCGGGGCTCGCTCGGGCGCTTCCTCGCCATTCTGGTGATCGTGGCGCTGGGCTGCGGCTTCTTTGCTGGGCTTCGCATGAGCGGCACGGACATGCGCACGGCGGCCGATGCCTACTACGACGACACGGCCCTCTGGGACCTGCGCGTCATGTCCACCCTCGGACTTGACGAGAATGACCTCGAGCGCCTGGCGTCCACGGAGGGGGTGGGCGAGGTCACGGGCCTCACCACGGTCGATGCCATGGTGCGCATGGGTACCGAGCAGCTGGCAGCGCGCGTCTCCACGCTGCCCGGGGAGTACGCCCGGGGCGGGGAGCCCACCATGGACCGGCTCGTGCTGCGCGACGGCCGCTGGCCCACCTCAGCGGGGGAGTGCGTCATCTCGGCGGACGCGCCCGGGCTTACCGCTGCGATTGGTGACACCCTTGAGGTGCTCTACGAGTCCGGCGAGAATGACGTGCTCTCCGTTCACGAGCTCACCGTTGTGGGCACCGTGAGCTCCTCGAACTACCCCTACACCATAAGCTTTGGCACAACCACCCTCGGCTCGGGCATGCTCGACCAGTACCTGTACGTCACGGCCGACACCTTCGTTGAGGGCACGCCCTACACGGAGGCGCATCTCAGCGTGCTGGGTGCAGGGGATGCCGTGAGTGGCTCGGAGGCCTGCTGGGACGTGGTCGACGAGGTTAAGGACCGCCTCGAGGGGGATTCCGAGAGCTTGGCCGAGTCTCGCCTCGACGACCTACGCGCCTCGGCGCAGGCGGAGCTCGACGAGTCCCGCTCCGAGTACGAGCGGGAGCGTGCGGACGCGCTCGAGCAGCTGGAGGAGTCGCGAACCGAGCTCGAGGACGCAGCCGGGCAGATCGCGGACGCGGAGGAGGAGCTCGCCTCTGCGCGGGCCGAGCTCGATGCGGGCTCCGAGGAGCTGGCCGCGCAGCGCGCTCGGGCCGAGGGGGAGCTCGCCTCTGCGCAGGTAACCCTCGACGCCTCCCAGAACGAGGTCGACGCTCAGCGCGCGAGCCTCGAGGAACAGGCGACGCAGGTCGAGCAGGCGCGCTCAGCATACGAGAGCGGAGTGCCCGCTCTTCTCGCTGCGCTTGCCGAGCAGGGGATTGAGGCAACGGATGTTGATGGGGCCCTGAGCGCGATCGAGAGCGCCCTCTCTCAGGCTCAGACCACGCGTGAGCAGCTCATCGACACCGTCCGGGAGCTTGCCTCGCTCGAGTACGCCGGCGCCCTCGACGAGGTGGGCACAGAGCAGCTCAAGGCGGCCCGGTCCCAGATAGTCATGCTCGACACAACCACGCAGCGGCTCTCCTCCGCTCGCGAGCAGGCGGAGCAGCTCGCAATGGCCCGTGATGCCGTGGACGCCTATGATGCGGGGGTTGCGCAGCTCGACGCGGCGCAGGACCAGCTTGATGCGGCACGGCAGGAGCTCTCCGGGCGGCGGGCCTCCGCGCAGGCCCAGATTGACGCCGCCCAGGCACGGCTCGACTCGGCTGCGGAGCGGATCGAGCAGGGGAGCGCGCAGCTCTCCGACTCCCGTGCGGAGTACGAGGAGGGGCTCGCGGCATGGGAGGAGGCGCGCGACGAGGCTGACGAGCGCCTTGCCGAGGCACAGGAGCAGCTCGACGAGGCCCAGACCGAGATAGACTCCCTCGAGGCGCCGGACATCTATGTGCTCGACCGCTCGCAGAGCGAGGGCGCGGCAACCTATCAGGCGGACTCCGAGCGCATGGATGCCATCTCCACGGTCTTCCCGTTCATGCTCTTCCTCGTGGCCGCCCTTGTCGCCCTTACCACGATGACGCGCATGGTCGAGGACGAGCGCGGCCAGATTGGCACCTACAAGGCGCTGGGGTACAGCGCCCCTCGCATCGCCGGACGCTACCTCGCCTATGCGGCGCTTGCCTCCATTGCCGGTGCTGCACTGGGCATTGCGGTGCTCGCCCAGGTGCTTCCCATGGTCGTCATGTACGCCTATGCGATCATCTACGCCGTGCCGCAGCTTCCGCTTCCGCTGCCCATAGACCCTGCCATTGCGCTCTCCTCGGGCGGACTTGGCGTGGGCGTGACGCTCGTCGCCACGCTTGCGGCGGTTGGGTCGGCGCTTAGGGAGACGCCGGCCCAGCTCATGCAGCCACGTGCGCCCAAGGCGGGTCGCCGCATCCTGCTCGAGCGCATCCGGCCCCTCTGGCGACGGCTCTCGTTCCTGCGCAAGGTTGCTGCAAGAAACCTCTTCCGGTACAAGAAGCGCCTGTTCATGACCGTGATTGGCATCTCGGGCTGCACGGCGCTCTTGCTCGTGGGCTTTGGCCTGCACGATGCCATCTGGGACATCATCGACAACCAGTTTGGCCCCATCATCCACTACAACACCACCGTCACACTCAACGAGGACGCGGGCGAGAAGGACGCGGAGCTCGTCGAGGGGCTGCTCAAAGAAGGCGGGGCCGAGCTCCTCTCGCGCGCCCGCATCCTCAACGTGCGCGTGGGCTCCACCGGGGCGGAGGATTCACTTTCGGTTCAGGCCGTCGTGCCCGAGGACGCGGACACGTTTGACCAAGCGCTCTCCACGCGAGAGCGTCTCTCCCAGAGGGACGTGCCCATTCCCGACACGGGCGTCCTTCTCGCTGAGAAGGCGGCAAAGAGGCTCGGCGTCTCGGCGGGGGACACCGTGGTGCTCTACGAGCAGGATGCCATCGGCAACGCGGTGGGCGGGGGCGTGGAGCTTCGTGTGGAGGACGTGGTCGAGAACTACGTGGGCAACATCGCCTATCTGGGACGAGGCTGCTGGGAAGAGCTCTTGGCCGCGGACGTTGTGGACGAGGGGGAGCCGCGCTTCTCGATCCTCTACGTCAACGTGCCCGAGGACGCATCGCTTAGAGACGAGCTTGTCGAGAGGCTCGAGGGGACGGGGTTGGTCTCCACCGTGGTGTTTACCGACGAGACCGTCGAGATGTATCGCGACATGCTCTCGTCCGTGGACATGATCGTGGTGGTGCTCATCGTCTCCGCCGCCGCGCTTGCCGCCGTGGTGCTCTACAACCTCACGAACATCAACATCGGCGAGCGCGTGCGCGAGATCGCCACCCTCAAGGTCCTGGGGTTCAAGCGGCGCGAGGTCTCGGCCTACATCTTCCGCGAGGTGCTCATCCTCACGCTCATCGGGGACGTTCTGGGCCTTGTGCTCGGAACGTGGCTTGAGGGGTACGTCATCGTGACCGCCGAGGTGGACGTGGTCATGTTCGGGCGCGTGATACACCCCGCGAGCTACGTGTACGCGTTTGTCCTCACCCTGGTCTTCTCGACGCTCGTGATGCTCGTCATGCGCCGAAAGCTCGATCGCATTGACATGGTCGAGTCCCTCAAGTCCATCGACTGACAGAACGCCTCCGTCCCCAATTGTCAGGTAGCGCTTTTAAACCACCATGGAGACGAGTGGCCCGCGCCAAGTGTCCGGGCCCTCCGATACGATGGTTCTGCCAGGAACAATCGACGATCGGAGGGCCCGTGAGGGACATTGTAAGGCATGTGCTCGCCGGCATGAGCGCCGACGAGAGGGTCGAGGCGGCCGAGGAGCTGAGGAGGATGGTCGCGGAGGACCGCGCCTCCGCCGCCGACCGCGGGGTCGACCGCTGCCCGAGGTGCGGCTGCCCCGTCGTCGTCCGCCGCGGCCGGGACGGGCGCGGCA
>CASEGE010000317.1 GCA_949287335.1 uncultured Olsenella sp.
ACTCTGAGCGAAATAACCCGTCCCCTTTTGCCTGACCGGAATAACCCGTCCCCTCTCGCCGGGGCCGCCTTTGGGTTGCCGTTTAGTCGAGTGAGGCGAGCTGAGCGGGGAGCGTGCCAACGAGCGGGCGCATATACTCAATGAGCTCCTTTTCGACGCCCATGCCGTCTGCGGAAATCCACTCGCGCGGGACGCTGCGAACCTTGTTGGCCACGGAGAGGACGTCGACCAGCTTAGTGCGGGTCTCGTAGGGATCGTTTGAGACGCGCTCGATGGCGCACATCTTTGCGGTTTCTCCGGCAAAGGCCGCCTCGACCGCTGCGTGTCCCACGTCATAGGCCTCGTTGAGGTCGACCCTGCTGGCAACGTAGCTCGCGCAGCGCTGGAGCGTTGAGAGCTCGACGGCGCGGGTCTTGCAACCAATCCGCTGCTTGGTGAGGGCGGCAAGATAGCGACTCGCGCCGGAGAGCATGGCAAGGTGGCCAAACTCGTCAACGCCCACGCCCGAGGAGGCCTTCTCGCAGACGAGGCGGCCATCAGGGGTGCGAACGCCCTCGCTCACGCCAACCATCACGGTGTTCTTTTTGGAGAGGAGCTCCTCAAGGCGAGTCATGAGGGCGTCCTCGTCGAGGGGAACTTCGGGAAGCAGGACGACGTCAGGCTCGACGAAGGCGAGCGCGCTGGATGCCGTAAGCCAACCCGCGTCCCTACCCATGATCTCGACGAAGGTGACGCTCTTGAGATTGTAGACGTCGGCGTCGTAGGCAAGCTCGTTCATCGTGGTGGCAACAAAGCGCGCAGCGCTTCCGTAGCCAGGGGTGTGATCTGTCTCGACGAGGTCGTTATCAATAGTCTTGGGCACGCCGATGAAGCGAATGTCGCTTCCGTTGTCACGGCCATACGCGGCGAGCTTGGCGATGGTGTCCATCGAGTCATTGCCGCCAATGTAGAGGACCGCCGAGGCGCCAATCTCCTCGAAGCGATTGAAAAGCTGCTGGTATACGGCATCATTGTCGGCGGGAGAGGGCAGCTTGAAGCGGCAGCTCCCAAGCCAGCTCGCCGGAGTGTTGCGCAGCAGCTCAAGATCGACCCTGCTGACAAACGCCTCGTCGAGGCGGACGGAGTTTCCATCTAGAAATCCTTGGATGCCATAGCGCATGCCCTCAACGCGCGCGCCCTCCAGGATGCCGGCGGCGATCACACCGGCGAGGCTTGCGTTGATGGCGGCCGTGGGCCCGCCCGACTGTCCGACCAAAACGCACTTCTCGCGCGACATGGCGCTCCTTTCTCGAATGTAGATAAAAGAATAACTCAGCTCGCTATGTCCGATTGTGCAAAAACGTCGTCCGTGCCACAAACGGTCTTCCGCCCGTGCAAAAGTGCCGTTCGTGCCACATGTTTTTAGGGGTACCCGAAGTAGCTCTCTGGCAAAAGCCCAGATAACATCATAACTAATCAAACCAAAATAGAGTCCAGGGGCCACTTTGATGTGGCACGAACGACGATTTTGCACAGCGCATCGCCAAAAAGTGGCACGAACGGCACTTTTGCACAGGCGTGGCCCCCTCGCGTGCGGCTGTGGCCTAGGGTTTGCCTGCCACACCGAAAGCATGCGACAGGCAAGCCCGAGGCCACAGCCACGCTGCCGCGCTCCGACGGTTCGTTCAGAAGGCATGCCGCGAGCCACGGCATGTTTTGGCGTGGAACTCCTGTGGAAGACCTCGTAGCATGAGGTCATGGGAAATCGGCTTGAGCGGAAGGAGGGGCGTGATGGCAGAGGTCGCCGACATCGTGAGCTATGTCGAGCGTCATCCGGGCGTGGACCCCGACGCCCTCATGCGCCACTTCCAGGTCAAAGACCGTACCCTGCGCCTCTACCTCCAGCGTGCGAACGAATCCCTCGCGGGCGTGGCGCGCGTCGAGCGTCGGCCGCATGATGGCTACCAGCTCGTCGTTGAGGACGAGAAGGGCTACGCGGCATGGGTTCGCTCCCAGGCACCCGCCCCCGACGCGGTGCCCTCAACGCCGCGGGCCCGCGTTCGCTACCTGCTCAACGACCTGCTCCTGCGTGCGGACTGGATCACGCTCGACGAGCTTGCCAGCGTGCTCTACGTCTCTCGCGCAAGTGTCTCCTCCGACCTCAAGCGCGTCGAGGAGATCCTGGCGGACTATGACCTCACGCTCGAGAAGCGCCCCCATCACGGCATCCGCGTCAGCGGATCTGAGATGGACCGGCGCCTCTGCCTTGCCAGCCTCGTCGTTGATGACGAGACGGGAACGGACTCCCTCGGCGCGGGCGAGCAGGGCGGCGGTGCGCTCCCCCTCTCCCTCTTGCGCATCGCCGCCCGCTGCGTCGAGGACGCCCTCGACGGGCAGGGATTCGAGATCAATCCGCTCGTTCGCCAGAACCTGCTCGTGCACATCGTCATTGCCGTGCTTCGCATGCGCGCGGGAAACTACATTCCCATGGGCCAGGTGCACCTGGACAAGGTGCGCCGCGCACGCGAGTACGAGGTTGCCGGCCTCATAGCCGCGCGCCTCGACCAGGAGCTGGGCATCGAGCTTCCCGAGGAGGAGATTGCCTACATGGCCATCCACCTCGCGGGCAAGCGCATCGTTGCCGCGGGCTCGAGCGCTGACGACGGCCTCGTGATCACCGATGAGGTGTGGGGCGTGGCGACTCGTATGATCGAGGCCGTCTACCGCTCCTTCCGCTACGACTTCCGCAGCGACCTCGAGCTGCGCATGAACCTCGCGCGTCACACCGCGCCGCTCTCGGTGCGCCTCAAGTACCACATGGCGGTGGACAATCCGCTGCTCACGGATATCAAGACCCGCTTCTCTCTTGCGTATGCCATGGCAACGGACGCCTCTTCGGTGCTCGTGGAGGCCTACGGTGCGCGCCCCTCCGAGAACGAGACGGGCTACATTGCGCTCGCGTTTGCCCTTGCCCTTGAGCGCCAGAAGACCGAGCTCCCCAAGAAGCGCGTGCTCGTGGTGTGTGCCTCGGGGCGCGGCACCGCCAAGCTGCTTGAGTATCGCTATCTCAAGGAGTTTGGCTCCTACTTGGACGAGATCGTCACCTGCGATGCCGCGCACGTCGAGAAGGTCGACTTCACCAACATCGACTACGTCTTCACGACGGTGCCCCTGGGCGTCCGCCTGCCCGTTCCCGTGTGTGAGGTTGGCCTCTTCCTGGACGACAAGGACATCTCGCAGGTTCGCGACCTGCTCCACAACGGCTCGGAGGCGGGCACGCTCGAGGGGTACTTCTCGCCTGAGCTCTTCTTTTCCCACCTTGACGTCTCCAGCAAGGAGGAAGCCATACACTTCCTCTGCGAGCGCGCCCGTGCCATCGAGACGCTTCCGGACACCTTTGAGGAGCTCGTCTGGGAGCGCGAGCGCGCGGCGAGAACCTCCTTTGGCAACCTCGCCGCCCTCCCGCACCCCATGGAGGCGGTGGGCGAGCGCACCTTTGTGGTGGTTGGCCTGCTCGACCGTCCGATCGAGTGGGGCACGGGCCCGGTGCGCGCCATCTTCCTCATTGTCATATCCCGCTCGGGTCACGACGGGCTCGAGCACTTCTACGAGGTCATGGCAGAGTTCCTGATGAACGCGGCCGCAATCAAGGAGCTTCTGCGCAACCAGTCGTTTAAGAACATGATGGCCCTGCTGGACCATCAGGAGAGTGAAAGGACGAAGGGATGAAAAAGATCGTTCTGGCCTGCGCCGCAGGCATGTCCACGAGCATGCTCGTGGTCAACATGCGCAAGGCGGCCGAGGAGGCTGGGTATGCGTGCGAGATCAACGCCTACCCGATCTCCGACGTCAAGGACAAGGGCGCCGATGCCGACATCGTGCTGCTTGGGCCCCAGGTTCGCTTCCAGCTCGCTAAGATTAAGGGCATGGTGAGCTGCCCGGTGGAGGCCATCGATGCCACTGCCTACGGCACCATGAACGGCAAGGCCGTCATCGCGCACGTGAGGGAGGTCCTCGGTGACTAGCGTCGAAGAGCTGGCCAGCGTGAGCTGCCAGATCATAGCCAACGTGGGCGAGGCGAGAAGCCTGCGGCTCGAGGCGGTCCAGGCCGCCAAGGCGGGCGACTTCGACCGCGCCGAGGAGCTGCTCGCCCAGGCCGAGCAGGCATTCCTCAAGGGGCACGAAGCCCACACGACCCTCATCCAGCAGGAGGCCGCGGGCGATCCCGTCTCCATGACGCTGCTTCTCACCCACGCCGAGGACCAGCTCATGAGCGCCGAGGCCTTTGGCATCCTTGCGGAGGAGTTCATCGACGTCTACCGCCGTCTGGGCAACAGGTAATCGGGGACATCCTCAAATCCCATAAACAATTTATGTGAAAGGGGCAGCGCCCCCTTCACGCCGCTGCAGGAGTTGACGCGCCCGGAGGGTGCGCCCCACGGTCGCGTTGTCAAAATACGAGAAAGGAATCACGAACATGATGGACAAGCTTGAGGCTTTCCTGAACCGCTTCATCGGGCCCCTCGCCCAGAAGCTCAGCGAGAGCGACCACATCCAGGCCATGGCCGAGGGCTTCATGCGCACCGGCCCCATCACCTTTGGTGTCTTCCTCTTCGCCGTCCTGGGCAACCTGCCCATCGACGCGCTCACGAACTTTCTCACGTCCACGGGCCTCAAGTCCAGCCTCGACGCCGTGTATAACGCCGGCCTCAACATCCTTTCGCTCTACGTCTCGTTTACCATTGCCTACTCCTATGCCAAGCGCAAGAACGAGAACGCCGTCTCCTCGGGCCTGCTCTCGCTCATGAGCTTCCTCATCATCATCCCGCAGGTGGTTGCCGGCGCCGAGGGTGACGTCACCGCCTTCAGCCTTGACTACCTCGGCGGTAACGGCGTCCTCGCCGCCCTGGTGATCTCGCTCGTCGTGAGCTCGCTCTACTGCGCGCTCGCCAAGCACGGCCTCAAGTTCAAGATGCCCGACGGCGTGCCCCCGATGGTGGCCGACTCCCTCGAGCCGATGTTCATCGCCATGATCATTG
Organism: uncultured Olsenella sp.; assembly: GCA_949287335.1. Taxonomy (GTDB): domain Bacteria; phylum Actinomycetota; class Coriobacteriia; order Coriobacteriales; family Atopobiaceae; genus Thermophilibacter. Next base: position 5,019 of record CASEGE010000317.1, read on the forward strand.
CGGTTCTCGCCTTTGGCATCCGCGTGGGCTTCTCGCTCACCCCGTACGGTAACTTCGTTGATTTCTTCCAGAACGTCATCGGCAACGCGCTCACCGGCTTTGCGCTCAACGTGCCGTTCATGATCGTCCTCGTGTTCCTTGCCAACCTCATCTGGTTCTTTGGCATTCACCCCAACACGCTCTACAGCCCGGTCATCCCCATGATGCTCATCATGGCCACCACCAACATCGCCGACTTCCAGGCCGGCAACGAGCTCACCTATCTCGCGCCCGCGCTGGCCTACTACTTCGCCGGTCTCGGCGGCAGCGGCAACACGCTCGGCCTTTCCTTTGCCATGCTCACCGCCAAGTCCAAGCGCTACAAGCAGATGACCAAGATCGGCCTCATCCCCAACCTCTTCAACATCAACGAGCCGCTCATCTTTGGCATGCCCGTCATGCTCAACCCCGTCTTCTTCATTCCCATGGTCATCAACTGCATCATCATGGGCCTCGTCGGAGTTGGCCTGGCCACGATCTTCCCGTTTGCCTACAACCCCACGGTTGCCCTGCTGCCCTTTGCCGTGCCGTTCTTCCTGCGCACCTTCATTGGCGGCGGCGTCACGATGACCGTCATCGCCTGCGTGTGCGTTGCCATCAGCGCCCTGGTCTACTTCCCGTTCTTCAAGATCGCTGACCGCAGGGCCTGCGAGGAGGAGGCCGCGGCCGAGCTCGAGGCCGCCGCTGCCGAGAAGGGCGCGAGCAATGAGTAGGCTTCCGGAGAGCTTCCTCTGGGGCGGCGCCATCGCCGCCAACCAGGCTGAGGGCGCCTGGCAGGAGGGCGGCAAGGGCCCCTCGCTCATGGATGTGGCAACCGCCGGCTCCAAGACCGAGAAGCGCCACTTCACGCCGGGCATCCAGGAGGGGGTCTACTACCCCAACCACGACGCCATCGACTTCTATCATCGCTTTGAGGGCGACCTCGACCTCTTCGCCGAGATGGGCTTCAGGTGCTTCCGCACCTCCATTGCCTGGACGCGCCTCTTCCCGCATGGTGACGAGGACGAGCCCAACGCCGAGGGCCTGGCCTTCTACGATCGCCTCATCGACGGCATGGTCTCGCGCGGCATCGAGCCCGTCATCACCATCAGCCACTACGAGATGCCGCTCTACCTGGTCAAGGAGTACGGCGGCTGGGCAAACCGCAAGCTCATCGACTTCTACCTCAACCTCTGCCGCACCATCTTCACGCGCTACCGCGGCAAGGTCCGCTACTGGATGACCTTCAACGAGATCAACTCCACGGTCCTCATGCCCGAGATCGCCGGCGTGCTCGACCGCACGCGCGACGACTTCAGGCAGCGCAGCCTCCAGGCGGCGCACAACCAGTACGTGGCAAGCGCCCGCGCCGTCCTGATGGCGCACCGGATCGACCCGGAGAACAAGGTGGGCTGCATGGTGCTCACGCTCCCGCGCTACCCCATGACGGCCAAGCCCGAGGAGGTCCAGCTCGCCGAGCAGGAGATGCGCTTCAACACCTTTGCCTTCTCCGATATCCAGGCGCGCGGCCACTACCCCTACTACGTGCGCGCCAAGGCGCGTCGCGAGGGCTGGAAGATTGACATCCAGCCCGGGGACCTCGAGGACATGGCTGCGGGTCCGGTGGACTTCATCGGCTTCTCGTACTACTCGTCCTCCGTCTCCACGGTGGACAAGAGCGCCGAGAAGGCCCGCGGCAACGTGCTCTCCGGTGAGAAGAACCCCTACATCCCCACGAGCGAGTGGGGCTGGCAGATTGACCCGCAGGGCCTGCGCTACATGCTCAACCGCTTCTACGAGCGCTACGAGAAGCCCTGCTTTGTGGTGGAGAACGGCCTGGGTGCGGTTGACACGATCGAGGAGGACGGCTCGATCAACGACGACTACCGCATCGCGTACCTGCGCGAGCACATCAAGGCCGTGAAGCAGGCCGTGCTCGAGGACGGCGTGGACGTGATCGGCTACACGCCGTGGGGCTGCATCGATCTGGTTTCGGCCGGCACGGGCGAGATGTCCAAACGCTATGGTTTTGTGTACGTTGATCGTGACGACAAGGGCGAGGGTACGCTGGAGCGCCGTCGCAAGAAGAGCTTCTGGTGGTACAAGCACGTCATCGAGACGAATGGTGAGGAGCTATGAGCGCGAGTGGTCGCTATGCCGTCCTCGACGTGGGCGGCACCTACATCAAGCACTGCGTAGTTGAGAACGGGCGCCTGAGCGACATGGGCAAGGTTCCCACCCCGCAGGACACCCAGGAGCATTTTCTCGAGGTCGTTGAGGGGGTGCTCGCCCAGATGGGCGGCGCCCCCGCGCTCGACGGCGTGGCACTCTCCATGCCCGGCGTCATCGACGTGGAGCGCCGCTACATGTACGCGGGCGGCAGCCTCAAGTACAACAACAGGACGGACATCGCCTCTTGGGAGGAGCGCTTTGGCCTTCCCGTCGAGGTCGAGAACGACGCGCGCTCGTCGGCGCGCGCCGAACTTGCCCTCGGCAGCCTCCAGGGCGTGCGGACCGGTCTTGTGGTGACCTTCGGCACCGGCACGGGCGGCGGCATCATCGTTGACGGGCACGTGCACCGCGGCGGGCACCTCATTGCCGGCGAGATCTCCATCTTCACGGCCGACGATCCCGCGCTCGGCAGCCACGGCGTGCTTGGTTACGTGGGCGGCGTCAACAACATCGCGCGTGCGGTGGGGGAGGCCTGCGGGCGCGAGATCACGCGCGGCGAGGAGGCGTTCGAGCTCATCGGCGCCGGCGACGAGCGCGCGTGCGCGGCCTTTGCGGAGCGCTGCGACAAGATCGCGCGCGCGTTCTTCAACTTCCAGGTTCTTCTCGACCCCGAGCGCATTGCCATCGGCGGCGGCGTGAGCGCAAACCCGCTCTTCATCCAGGGTCTGCGCGAGGCGACCGAGCGTCTCTACGGGTCTTTCCCCATTGCGGTCCCGCACGCCGAGCTCGTGGTGTGCCGCTTCCGCAATGCCGCCAACCTCATTGGTGCCTACCTACACTTCTGTGAGCGTTGCGGCCTGGACGGCACGCTCGACGTCGAGGGGGTGGCATAGGTGCTGCGCAAGGACTTTCTCTGGGGCGGCGCCACGGCGGCCAACCAGTTTGAGGGCGGCTTTGACGAGGGAGGGCGCGGCCTTGCCACCTCCGACACCAAGACCAACGGCTCCAAGGACCGGCCGCGCAAGCACAGCTTCCTCACGCCGGAGGGCAACATCGTCTACCTGCGCGGAAGCGAGCCCATCCCCGCGGATTACCGCTGCGTGCTGGACCCGGAGCGCTACTACCCGAGTCACCGCGCCGTGGACTTCTACCATCGCTGGCGCGAGGACGTGGATCTTCTCGCCGAGATGGGCGTGAACGCCTTCAGGATGTCCGTCTCGTGGACGCGCATCTTCCCCAACGGCGACGATGAGGTGCCCAACGAGGAGGGGCTCGCGTTCTACGACGCGGTCTTTGACGCGCTTCTCGCCCGCGGGATTCAGCCGGTGGTGACAATCAACCACTTTGACATGCCGGTTGCGCTCTCCGAGAAGTACGACGGCTGGCTCTCTCGTCATACCGTGGACGCTTACGTGCGCCTGTGCGACGTGCTCTTCCGCCGCTATTGCGGACGCGTGCGCCACTGGATGACCTTCAACGAGATCAACCTCCTGCGCGGCTGGGACACGCTGGGCGTGCACGAGCTTGACGACGCGCGCTACCAGCAGGCGCTCTATCACATCTTTGTGGCGAGCGCCAAGGCGGTGGCCCTGGGGCATCAGATTGACCCCGAGAACCACGTGGGCATGATGCTCGCCGCCATCCTCACGTATGCCGAGACGTGCAACCCCGCCGACGTGGCGCTGGAGCTTGCGGTGGGTCGCCGCCTCAAGTGGCTCTTCGCTGACGTGCAGTGTCGCGGGTACTACCCAAGCTACGCGCTGCGCGAGCTTGCCGCCAAGGGCATCGAGCTGGTGCGCGAGCCGGGGGACGACGAGGTGCTGCGCGCGGGATGCGTGGACTACATCGGCTTTAGCTACTACAACTCGGGCGTGGTCACCACGCGCCCGGACGCGCCCCGCGCGCTGGGAAACGGCGTGGCGCTGGCGGAAAACCCCTACCTCGAGTCGAGCGCATGGGGCTGGCCCATCGACCCGGTTGGCCTGCGCACCACGCTCAACGTGCTGTGGGACCGCTATCAGAAGCCGCTCTTTGTGGTGGAGAATGGCCTGGGTGCCGAGGACGTGGTCGAGGAGGACGGCTCGATCCACGACGAGGCCCGCATCGACTACCTGCGCCGACACGTCGCGGAGATGAAGAAGGCCGTGGACGAGGACGGCGTTGACCTCATGGGCTACACGCCGTGGGGCGTGATTGACCTCGTCTCCGCTGGCACCGGCGAGATGAAGAAGCGCTACGGCATGGTCTACGTTGACATGGATGACGAGGGCGCCGGCACGCTCGAGCGCCGTCGCAAGGACAGCTTCTACTGGTACCAGCGCTGCATCGCCACCTCCGGCGAAGTTGCCTAAATGGGGACGGGTACGTTTTAGGCAAGTTTTCGCTAAAAGGGGACGGGTTATTTCTCTCAGAGATTCTGGGACAGGTTTGAGAAGAGCAACCTGTCCCAGAATCTCTGAGAGAAATAACCCGTCCCCAATTTGCACCCCGTCGCCGGCCGTGCGCCGATTTGGGCGTTTTTCTCGAAACTTGACTTAAACGGGCCCGTTTCCCGCTGGCAACCGTATACTCGTAAGGTCGTTTCTGACGTGGCGGGCCCGCACAAAATCGGAGGTAGCATGGGAGCCTTTTTCGGCGCTGTTTCTCATCGTGACGTTGCTCTGGACGTGTTCTTTGGCGTTGACTATCACTCTCACCTCGGCACGCGTCGCGCCGGCATGGTCTCGTGCCGCGAGGGCGGCGGCTTCAACCGCCAGATCCACTCCATCGAGAACACGCCGTTCCGCACCAAGTTCGAGCACGACCTCCCAGGCCTCTCGGGCACCTGCGCCATGGGCTGCATCTCCGACTCCGATCCGCAGCCGCTTCTCGTCCGCTCCCACCTGGGCGTCTATGCCATCTCCACGGTGGGCGCCATCGCTAACCAGGACGAGCTCGTGGAGCGCTTCGAGGAGTCCGGTCACCAGTTTGGCGCCATGGGCTCCGGCGCCGTTAACGTGAACGAGCTTGTGGCAGCGCTCATCAACTCCCAGGCCAGCATCGTCGAGGGCATCCGCTACGCCCAGGACCAGATCGAGGGCTCGCTCACGCTGCTCATCATGACGGAGGACGGCACGCTCATCGCTGCCCGCGACAAGATGGGTCGCCTGCCCGTCCTCATCGGCAAGGACGACGACGGCTACTGCGTGTCCTTTGAGTCCTTCGCCTACGGCAAGCTCGGCTATGCCGACGAGTACGAGCTTGGCTCCGCCGAGATCGTCCGCCTCACGCCGGAGGGCTACGAGACTCTCTCCGCCCCGCGCGACGAGATGCGCATCTGCGCGTTCCTCTGGGTCTACTACGGCTACCCCAACTCCAACTACGAGGGCGTCAACGTTGAGTGCATGCGCTACCGCAACGGTGCCATCATGGCCCGCGACGAGCGCGAGCAGGGGCTGCTTCCCGAGGTTGACTACGTGGCAGGCATGCCCGACTCCGGCCTTCCTCACGGCATTGGCTATGCCACCGAGTCCGGTGTGCCGCTCGCGCGCCCGTTTGTGAAGTACACCCCCACCTGGCCGCGCTCGTTCATGCCTGCCAACCAGGAGGTCCGCAACCGCGTTGCCAAGATGAAGCAGATTCCGGTGCCCGAGCTCATCCGTGACAAGCGCTTGCTGCTCGTCGATGACTCCATCGTGCGCGGCACCCAGATGCGCGAGACGATCGACTTCCTGCGCGACACCGGCGTGGCCGAGGTTCACATGCGCTCGGCCTGCCCGCCGATCATGTACGGCTGCAAGTTCCTCTCGTTCTCCCGCAGCCGCTCCGAGTACGAGCTCATCGCGCGTCGCAAGGTCCGCGAGCTCGAGGGTGACGAGGGCGAGAAGCACCTCGACGAGTACGCCGACGGTCGCACCGAGCGCGGTCGCTGCCTGCTGCGTTCCATCTGCGAGGAGATGGGCTTCGACTCGCTGGAGTTCCAGAGCCTGGACGGCATGCTCGAGGCCATTGGCATCGACCGCAAGAAGGTCTGCACCTACTGCTGGAGCGGCCGCGACTAGCTCAGGTGACCTATCTGTCACGTATCTGCGACGCTGGCGTCAGGTTAATTTGTCACACTTGACAATTGAACCTGACGCCAGCGTCATACACGGAGGTGCTCATGGCCACGGTGCTCGTTGTTCTTGGTGCGATAAGCGCAGCGTACGGCGTCCTCATGGCGTTTCTCTATCCCGCTGGGGGATTCTTTCTCGTGTGGATTGCACTCGGTGCGGCCCTCATCGCCGCCGGGCGCGTCGAGAAGATCAGGCGCGCCGTGTGCGGCATCTGCGCCGCGGTGCTTGTCGCTGCCGGCGTGCTCTGTGGCATGATTTGGGGAACTGCCTCGGCAACGCCGCCGGCAGGTCTTGACTGCCTCGTGGTTCTTGGCGCGGGGCTGCGTCCTGACGGAACGCCGAGCGAGTCGCTGAGGCTTCGCTTGGATGCCGCGTGCGTCTATCTTGCGGACAACCCCGAGACCACCTGCATAGTCTCCGGAGGTCAGGGCCTTGGCGAGACGCGCACCGAGGCGGATGCCATGTTCGACTACCTCATCGAGCAGGGCGTCTCTCAGGACCGCATCGTGCGCGAGGACCGCTCCTCGACCACCGCCGAGAACATTCTCTTCTCGCGCGAGCTTCTTGCCCCAGACGCCTCGGTGGGCGTTGTGACCAACAACTTCCACCTCTACCGCGCCCTGCGCATTGCCGAGAAGAACGGTCTTTCCGGGGCTCACGGCCTTGCCGCGCCGTCAAACGCGCTCTACCTGCCGCACGCGATGCTGCGTGAGTGCGCGGCCATTGTGAAGGACACCGTTGTGGGGAACATCTAGGGGGAGCGATGGAAAAGCTCGAGGCGCGCTGGGAGCGCGCGGACGGATACGTGCTCAGACGCTCGCGCGTGGAGGACGTGGACGCGTACTGGGAGGGCTTTAGCGAGTTTGACCCCGAGGGCGCGCGTCTCACAGGAAGCAAGGAGCGCTACGAGCGTGACGAGGTGGTCGACTTCTTCTTGCGTTGCGTGGACGACCCCGATCGCTATGACCTGCTGCTCATTGCGCCGAATGGTTGCGTGGTGGGGGAGAGCGTGGTCAATGAGATCGACTGGGCGGCGAGAAGCGCAAACTATCGCATTGCTCTCTTCGGCGCCGCCGCGCGCGGACATGGCCTGGGGACATGGGCCGTGGAGACCACGCGCGACTTTGCCTTTGGCGGGCTGGGGATTCATCGGCTTGAGCTCGACGTGTTCTCGATAAACCCGCGGGCTCGCCACGTCTACGAGAAGGCGGGCTTTCGCATGGAGGGCGTGCTGCGCGATGCCATCTGGCTCGGCGACGGCTACTGCGACGACATCCTCATGGCCATCCTCGAAGACGAGTGGCGCTCTGCTCAGGGGGTTGCCTAAAAGGGGACGGGTACGTTTTAGGCAGGTTTTCTGAAAGCGGGTGGGCCGAGGCTCGGGCTGGGCGTCGGGGTGAAGCTGTGCCGAGAAAAGCCGCCGGCTGTACCGCCTAGGCGGGGGGCGCGCCGAGAAAAGCCGTCGGCTGTACCGCCTAGGCGGGGGGCGCGCCGATAAAAGCCGCCGGCTGCACCGCCTAGGCGGGGGGCGCGCCGAGAAATGCCGCCGGCTGTACCAGGCCTGCGTGCCCGTGCCGAGAAAACCGGTCGCGTGTACCACCTTGCGCCGAGAAATGCCGTCGGCTGTACCGTTGGCGTGGGCCCAACGCCCCGTCAGAGCCTCTTGAGCGGTACAGAGGGCCGCATTTCTCGCCGCGCCCCCGGCCCGGGCGGTACAGGGGGCCGCATTTCTCGCCGCGCCCCCCGCCTAGGCGGTACAGCCGGCGGCTTTTCTCGGCGCAGCTCCATTCCGCCCCCTTTTGCCTGAGCGGAATAACCAGCCCCCTGTTGCCGGAGATTACAGGTTCTCGCGGATGGCGAGGATGAACTCACGGGTGCCGAGCGTCTCCGGGTTCTCCAGCGACGTGATGCGTGCGAGGTCGCCGGTCATGCGACCGGACTCGATCGTCTTGATCGTGGCGGCCTCCAGGCGGTTGGCAAAGTCCACGAGCTCGGGCAGCTCGTCCAGCTCGCCGCGCTTGCGAAGTGCCCCGGTCCAGGCAAAGATCGTGGCCACGGAGTTGGTGGACGTGGCCTCCCCGCGCAGGTGCTTGTAGTAGTGGCGCTGTACGGTGCCGTGCGCGGCCTCGTACTCAAAGTAGCCGTGCGGCGAGACGAGCACGGAGGTCATCATCGCCAGGCTGCCAAACGCCGAGGACAGCATGTCGCTCATGACGTCGCCGTCGTAGTTCTTGCACGCCCAGATGAAGCCGCCCTCTGACTTGACCACGCGGGCCACGGCGTCGTCGATCAGCGTGTAGAAGTACTCGATGCCGACCGCCTCGAACTTCTCACGATACTCGGCCTCGTAGATGTCCGCAAAGACGTCCTTGAAGCGGTGGTCGTAGGTCTTGGAGATGGTGTCCTTGGTGGCAAACCAGAGGTCCTGGCCCGTGGACAGTGCGTACTCAAAGCAGCTGCGGGCAAAGCTCTCGATGGAGGCGTCGAGGTTGTGCTGGCCCTGGACCACGCCCGGCCCGTCAAAGACGTGGACGAGCTCGCGGCGCTCGGTGCCGTCCTCTGCGGTGTAGACCAGCTCCACCTTGCCAGGGCCGTCGATGCGCATCTCGGAGTTCTTGTAGACGTCGCCGTAGGCGTGACGCGCGATGGTGATGGGCTTCTTCCAGCAGCTCACCACGGGGTCGATCCCGCGCACCACGATGGGCGCGCGAAAGACCGTGCCGTCGAGAAGGGCGCGAATGGTGCCGTTGGGGCTCTTCCACATCTGCTTCAGGCCATACTCCTCCACGCGCGCGGCGTTGGGGGTGATGGTGGCGCACTTGACGGCCACGCCTAGGCGCTTGGTGGCCTCGGCGGAGTCAATGGTGACCTGGTCATCGGTCTTGTCGCGGTTCTCGAGACCGAGGTCGTAATACTCGGTCTTGAGGTCAACATAGGGGCAGATGAGCTCATCTTTGATGATCTGCCAGATGATGCGGGTCATCTCGTCG